>JBFELO010000008.1:0-64891 GCA_041552055.1 Candidatus Sulfomarinibacteraceae bacterium
GCGGGTGGGCTATTCCCCCACCTCCGCCTCGGCCTCGACCTCGACCTTCCAGCGGGGGTCGAGCAGCTCCTTGACCACCACCATCGTCGCCGCCGGGAACACTGTGCCGAAGACCTCGCCGTGGGCCTTGCCGACAGCGTCCCAGTCGGCCCCGTCGACCACGTACATCCGGGTCCGGATGTTGTGCTCGCGGCGTCCTCCATGTGCCTCGACCGCCTGCTCGACGATCTCGAAGCATCGGCTCGCCTGCTCGTAGGCGTCACCCGCCACGGTCTCGCCGTCAGGGCCGATGGGAGCGGTTCCCGACACCGCGATGCGCGTGCCGCGCCGGACGGCACGGGAGAACCCGATCAGGCCCTCATAGGGGGATGACGATCTGAATCGGGATTCGGCCACCACTGGTCGACCTCCGAGGCGTTACGTTACGACACTTCGTCAAACATCACAAGACACGACGAGGCGGTACTGCCCGCTGCTCGAGCCGCAAAGGGGAACAGGCAGCGGTTCCACACTGTTGACCTGGATAGTCATGAAGACACGGGGGTTTCGATGAAGACGACGCGCCTTTTCCTCATGCTCACAGCGGTCGTGCTCGTCACCGCTACCGGATCGGCTCAGGACGACGGCCACCGCGAGCACGCGGACCGCATGGCGCACGAGCATCGCGACGACGCCCCGGTGGCCAACCCGGCCTCGGAAACGGAGCCGGCCGTTCCGGTGGTCGCGGAGGCCGTCGGCTACGCCACCATCGGCGGCACGCCGGTCACGGGCTATCTCGCCCGGCCGAAGAACCACGACGGACCGCTTCCCGGTCTGATCGTGATCCACGAGTGGTGGGGTCTCAACGACAACATCCGCGCCATGACGCGGCGACTCGCCGGCGAAGGCTACGTGGCGCTCGCTGTCGATCTGTACGGCGGGAAGACCGCGGATGATCCAACCGCCGCGCGGCAGCTGATGGTGGCCGTCGGCGACGCGCCTGCGACGGCCGAGAGCAACCTCCGTCAGGCGTTCGAGTACCTCGAGAACGAACACGAGGCATCAAAGATAGCCAGCATCGGCTGGTGTTTCGGCGGTGGCTGGTCGTTACGGACCGCCCTGCTCCTCCCGGACCAGCTCGACGCCGCCGTCATCTACTACGGACGCGTCGTCACCGACCGCGCGCAGCTCGAGACCCTGAAGATGCCACTATTGGGTATCTTCGGCGGCAAGGATCGCGGCATCCCTATGACCGATGTGAAGATCTTCGAGGGAACTCTCGCCGCGCTGGGGAAGGACGCCACCATCCTCGTCTTCCCGGACGCCGACCACGCGTTCGCCAACCCCTCCGGCCGCAACTGGGACCCGAAGGCCGCGGCCCAGGCGTGGCGGGACACGGTCGAGTTCCTGGCGAAGCACCTCTAGGCCGCACTTCTCACCGGTTATCGTCGCCAGGGCGCATCAAGAGCCGGCCGCCGCCGATCGTTCTTGAAGAACCGGAGCTGAACCTGCTAGGTTGTTGAAGGCGAAGCGTTTGCAGGGAGCGATCATGGCCACACAATCTCCTCCGGAACCGGATGACCACGACCGATCGCGGACCCCTGGGGGGGGGAGCGCTCCGGCCACGACTCGATCTCCGTTCGACGCCTGGCGCTGGCCGCTCGTGGTTATCGTCCTCGGCCTGCTCGCTTTCGTGGGCGCCCGTCAGAGTTGTCGCGCCTTCAAGGAGAGCCGCGACCAGACGGTCGAGGCCGTTGCCGGGATCGCAAACCGGTTCGCGACCGGCACGATCACCACGACCTTCACCGCCTCGATCCCACGCCTGGTGCCCGACGGCGGAACCAAGCTCGAGCTCGCCGTGATCGAGGCGACCGAGACCTTCACGAGGAGCGATGACCGGAGGATCCTGTTCGACATGGTGCCCCTCGGCACCACCGTCACCGAGATTAGGGTTCCGGTCACCTATCGCTACCACCTGCGCCTCGAAGACCCATGGCAGCTCGAAGTGAGTGATCACGCCTGCGTGGTCCACGCACCCTCCATCCGTCCCACCTTGCCGCCGGCGATCCACACCGACGGGCTCTCGAAGCACATCTCCGGGAGCTGGCTGCGGTTCGACGAGGACGAGCAGATGGCCGAACTGGAACGATCGCTGACCGAGTTGCTGAGCCGTCGAGCTTCCGACCCCGACAGCATCGACCTGGTGCGCGAGACCTGCCGCCGGCAAGTCGCCGACTTCGTCCGCGACTGGCTGTTGTTGGAGGATCACTGGCGGCAGGATCGTTTTCGATCGGTGACCGTCGTCTTCGCCGACGAGGAGATCCCGGAGCCGTCCTCCCTGCCACCGACGCTGTTTCTCGAAACGGAGTAGCTCCCCAACCCGCTCTTCGTCTTCATCTTCGTCTTCATCTTCGTCTTCATCTTCATCGTCATCGACGCGCCCTGTCCCCGACGCGCTCCCCGCGGTTGCCCCCCTTGACAATGCTGGGACCCGAGGTGCCGCCCCACTCTGGTGACGGTGGTCCCAACATTGTCAAGGACGGCACGCCCGCAGAAGACGAGAGGAGGCACGCCCGCACGGGCAGCTGTGGTACAACTCTCCCATGGTGACTCGCGAACAGGTCGTCGCGGTGTTGAACCGACACCGCGACAGCATGGTCTCGGTGCTGCCGTTCGACTTCACGGCCGGCGCGCCCGCGGTATTCGACTTCAGCAGCGCCAACCGCGAGCTCGAATCGATTCCGGTCAACGACGTCGCCGCCTTCACCGAGTACCTGTTCGAGCGGATCGTCAAACACGACGTGCCGGTCGGTGTGGGCCGCTATGCCGAGGACCGTGTCCTGTACCGGCACTCACCACTGTTCGACGGCGACTCCGAACGCCGCAGCGTCCACCTGGGCATGGACCTGTTCGTTCCCGGCGGAACTCCGGTGTTCGCTCCTCTTCCGGCTCGGCTGCACTCGTTCGCAGACAACGCCCGACTGGGCGACTACGGCCCCACCGTCATCCTCGAACACACCCTCGACGACATCACGTTCTTCACCCTGTACGGCCACCTCAGCCGAGACTCGCTCGAGCCGCTGGTCGCAAACGTTCTATTCGCAGCCGGCGACCAGCTCGGCGAGATTGGCGAACACCACGAGAATGGCGGCTGGCCGCCGCACCTCCACTTTCAGATCGCCACCGACCTGCTGGCCCACACGGGTGATTTTCCGGGGGTCGCCGCGTCCGCCACACGCGAGCGCTGGCTCGAGCTGTCTCCGGATCCGAATCTGATACTGCGGATACCGGGGCTGTAACCTCCCACCCTCCCGACTGCGGAGTTGTGGAAAGCTGGCCCCCTCTCCACCTCACTCCACCTTCCCACAGCCTCCGCTACCACGACGGCGACGAGTGACAACTTCTCGCCAGGACTTGACCCAGGACTACCCACAGATGACACAGATTTGCGCAGATCCACACGGAAGACATCATCTGTGTGATCTGAGGGCCATAAGGGGTGGGGCGGGGCCCAGGGCCCCGGATCACAGGTGCAGGGCCGCCGCCCGCCCTTCGTCTTCGTCTCAGTCCGATCGCCTTTCGCGACGATCTCGTCCCTTCGACGCGCCCTCTCCCCGGCGCGCTCCCCGCGGGTGCCCCCCTTGACAATGTTGGGACCCGAGGTACCGCCCCACTCTGGTGACGGTGGTCCCAACATTGTCAAGGACGGCACGCCCGCACGAGGCGCTGTCGTCGGCTGCGGCAGGAGGACTGGCCAGGCGTCCGGGCTACTATTGACCGACCATGGCGAACGGCACTCCAGCCCGCCCGAATCGCGCGTCCGCCCTGGCGGCCCTGCTCCTGCTGGCGCCGGTTCCAGCGATCGGCGTCACCTGCGCCATGTTCCTCATGCCCGGGCCGGTGGGGCGGGTGGTCTTCACGATTGCCAAGATCTGGCTGGTAGCATTTCCGGCCGTCTGGTACGTGGCGGTCGAGCGCGGCACACCGAGCTGGTCGCCGGTCCGCCGGGGCGGTCTGGCGACGGGTGCGGCTGTCGGGCTCTTCATGGGAGGCGCAGTCGTCGTCGGGTACTGGTGGATCATCGGTCACATGGTCGACCCGGACGCCGTGCGCCGAGCCGCCGTCACCATGGAGCTTTCCTCCCCCGTGCGGTTTCTGTTGGCCGCGGCCGGCTGGACGCTGGTCAACTCCGTGGTCGAGGAGTACGTCTACCGCTGGTTCGTGCTCCACGAGCTCCGGATCCTCATGACCGACGGCGCCGCCGTACTGGGTTCGGCGTCGATCTTCACGGTACATCACGTGGTGGCCATGAGCGTCTACCTCGACCCGTTTCCCACCCTGCTCGGCTCTGTCGGTGTGTTCGTGGGTGGAGCCGTCTGGTCGTGGCTCTATCTCCGCTACGGGTCGATCTGGCCCGGCTGGATCAGCCACGCCCTGGTCGATGTCGCGGTCTTCGTCGTGGGATGGCGCCTGCTCTTCGGCTGATCCGCAACCGCGATCGACAACCCGTATCCGTGCCCGTCTCCGTCTCCGATCTTGTCCTGAGACCGCCGGGATTTTCGGGCACGGAGACGGATACGGGGGGGGCCGGTGTGCCGGAGACCGACTCCGTCTACACCCCAACCCTGTCCGCCAGCGCGTGGCACAGCTGGCTCATCCGCATGGTGTACGACCCGAGCTCGTTGTCGTACCACCCGAACAGCTTCAGGTGGGTGACCGGCACCTCCACCTCGTCGCTGTCGACCGCCAGGCCGAGGTCGACCAGGTTGACCCGCGTGAATCCGGTGCGCGCGTGGGTCTCCCAACCCTCGATGACCACCGCCGCCAGCTCGCCGATCATGTCCGTGGACACGTTCTGCTCTTCGGTGTAGACCACGCCGCTGTCCGGATTCTGGGCGTAGCCGGAGTAGATCCCGTTGATCGACTCGCGGTTGATCAGGCTGTTGCCGTTGTCGTCGAGCTTGGACTGGAAAGTACAGTTCAGGATGATCAATGACGCGGTCGGGGTCGGGATCCGCACGGAGTCGGCCAGGAATCCGATCGAGGCGATTTCGGGCATCACCCCCTCAAGTGCCGCCGCAGCATTAGTGGAGGTGAGGATGATGTTGTTCATCACCGATCGGGTCTTGCGCAGGTCCTTGGCTCCCGACTTGGGTACCGAGTCGAGCACGCTCTGCGAGTTCGTCGCCGCGTGGATCGTCGACATCGACGCGGTCAGCATGTGGCGGGTCAGCTCGTGCTCGAGCATCGGCAGCATCATGTGCGCCAACGCGGTGGTGGTGCACGACGCCGCCGACACGATGCAGTGCTGGCTAGGGTCGAAGGCGCCGTGGTTGATGCCGTAGATCAGCATGACGCTGTCGTCGGGCACCCTGGCGCTGCGGTCGCGGATCTTGAAGGCCGAGCTCACGAGGACCAGCTGGGCGCCGGATTCGAGGTGCCCCTGCAGGCTGCCGCTCGGGTGGTTCGCCGGGGCGGTCGGATCACGGAACTTGCCGGTGGTGTCGATCACCAGCTTCACGCCGTGCTCCACCCACCCGATCTCCCTGGGGTCGCGATGCTCGGTGAGCAGCTGCACCTCGACGCCGTCGATCGCCAGCCGGCCGCTCTCCCGATCGACCACCTTCACGCAGTCGCGCGTGCCGGCATAGCCGTGTAAGAAGCGCCCCAGCGATCCGTAGGTGCTGTCGCTGGAGAGGTAGTGGGCGATCGAGTCGAGCGAGCGGCCCACCTCGCGTCCCGTATTGACGACGATCCGTCCGAACCGTCCCGCCGCCACCTCGTACCACACCGCCAACTTGCCGATTCGACCGAGCCCGTTGATGCCGAGTGTTCCCTGAGTCTCCATGACCCCTCCATTCACGACAGCTGAAACGTGGCCTTCATGCCCGTCACGTCGTGGTCGCCGATGTAGACCCGCCCGGATCGCCCATCGATCGAGAGGGCATCCCCGGCGAGCAGCGCATGGCCGCCGATTCGAGCCACGTTGTTGGCATCGTCGACGACCAGCTCCTTGCAGTTCACCACGCAACACTTGCCGAGCCGCTTGGCCGTCACTGCCGCGTGGGACGTGCAGCCACCGCGGGCTGTGAGCAGGCCGTCCACGGCGAGCACCAGTCCGATGTCCTCGGGCACGGTATCGGGACGGAGCAGGATGACCTTGACACCGGGCCTGGTTCGGCGCCACCTCTGCGCATCCGCCTCGCTGAACGCCACCAGGCCCGACATGGCACCGCCGCTGACCCCGATGCCGGAGGCGATCAGGTGCTCCTGGACCCGGTCCGGCTGCGAAAATACCTGTACCGTCTCCTGGTGGACCAGGCGCATCGGTCGAATCTGCAGAATGTGGAGGTCCTTCGGGTCGTCCGACTCGAACGTGAACTCGATTTCCTGGTGCTCGTAACCGTACTCGTTGATGAGCTGCGACGCGACCTTCTTCAACGCACGATAGATCTCCGGCAGCTCGGTCTCGAGTGACGTGTCGAGCTGCGGAGAGTACTCGCGACGCTGCTTCTCGCTGATCGGCAACGGGTGCACCAGCCCGGCCACCACATCCTCACCCTGGGAACGCATCGTGAAGTCGCCGAACAGCCCGATCCCCGTGGTCGAGGTCCGCGGATTGCGCGTGAACGCCACCCCGGAGCCGGACGATGCGCTCATGTTGCCGAATACCATCGCCTGCACGATAACCGCCGTGCCCCAACCCGCGGCCAGCTGCAACTGCTGGCGGTAGAGGCGGGCCGACTCGGAGTGCCACGACTCCATCACCAGGCACACCGCCTGCATCAGCTGGTCGATCGGATCGTCGTGGAACTCGACGTCCTGCTGCGCTCCGACCACCCGATACTCGAGCGCCATCTCGCGCATCTGCGCGGCCGTGAACTCCAGCTTGCGATCCACTCGATACCGCTCTTTGAAGCGCAGCATGATGCCGTCGAAGAGATTCCGGTCCGCGCCGCACGACATGGCCACGTTCTGCAGGTAGCGCCGGTAACAGTCCCAGGCGCCCCACGCCTGGTCCGGCGTTGTATTCATTTGTTCGATCAGCTCCTGGTTGATACCGACGTTGAGGATGGTGTCCATCATGCCGGGCATCGAAAACGCCGACCCCGACCGGGCGGCCAACATCAGCGGCCGCTCCGGATCGCCGAATCCGAGCCCGGTGACCTCCTCGAGTCGCGTCACGGCGGCCGCCAGCCGCTCCCTTGTGTCGGCCCTGAGCTCCTCGTAGTCCAATGCCTCCTGCACGTCGAACAACTCGGTCGACACGACGAAACCGTCCGGCACGGGCAGTCCGAGGGTCTTGATGCGCTTCAACGAGTAGCCCTTGTACCCGAGGCACAGCTGATCCTCATGTGGTTCCAGCCGATCGTGAATGAACGACATCAGACGGTTGGGGGTGAAGTTGAGCAGGACATCGCTCGCGACGTCAGACAGGGAATCGGTCATTCGGCGCATCGTCTGACGGATCCGCCGCAGGAAAAGATCGAACTCCTGGATCGAGTAGGTCGAGGAAATGATGGCGCGCAGGAACCGCTCCGATCGGCTCCCGGTTTCGCCCGCGAGGTGGGCCTCCGAATCACCGTTGTCACGCGCCAACCGTTGCGCCATCCGTTCCAGATTCGGATTGTGGAGGGCGATGTAGTTGCTCTGCACCGCGTCGTTGAGCGCCTCGGACATGAAGTCGAAGATGTTGAGGTACTGGCTGGCGGAAAGCGTGCCGAGACCGATGCCTCGCTCGAGGATCTCGAGCTTGGTAGAGAGGTGCTGCACCCTCAGGCCGGCGATTCTCAGGCCTCGCAGCATCTCGACCATGATCTGGTGGGCATCACGAATCGACTCTCTGGTCATGTAGCGGAAGTTGAACTCGGCGACGCACGCCTCGAGGTGGGGCTTGAGAAAGGTCATCAGCCGCAGCAGGAACCCCATGGAGTCGAACTTGGGCTCGCTGTAGGTTCCGTACATCGAGGGGATGCCGGCGGCGATGTGCCGCTTGTGAAAGATGTTCTCGAACGCCTCGGTGACCTCCGAGTCGACGATCCGCTGCTTGAGCTGCTCCAGCAGTCGGTTGCCGGCTGTGACGATTCGCAAGTGGTCGCCATCGGCACACGCCGCGATGAACTCGTGGCGGCTCGGGTCGTCGACCAGTGGCGACAGCCTGACCTGGGCCAGAACGTGCTCGGGGGTGTAGGAGTACTTCGCCATGAGTAGCTGGTACAGGCGGACCAGTAGCAGCACCCGCTCGCGATCCGCCTCGGTGCCGACCTCGATTTCGGCGAGGGCATCCCCCAGCTCGGCGAGCGACACGGTGTCGAGTCCCTGCTCCGTAAAACCCTTGTCCTCGAGTTCCTGTACGACCTCGTGCGTGCCACGGAAACAGTCGGCGTCCGGGGTCAGCGCCGCAAACGCGCTCTCGGGCAGGTACTTTTCCAGGCCGGCGCTGTCGCCGGTGCGCCAGTAGCGGTACACGGTGGCACTGAAACCCACCAGCCGGTTGTTGCTCTCGGCGTGGGACTGCTTGCGCAGGTAGTGGACGACCGGATCGCGCCGGTGGGTGATCTCGTCGATCCTGGTGGAGACGTCGCGCAGCTCGCCCTCGGAGCCCAGCTCGTTGAAGAACACCGGGAAGTAGGTCACGATCTGCATGATCAGGTTGAAGGCGTCGGCAACGTCCGAGTTGAGCAGCGCCGAGATGTCCCTCTGGAACAGATCGGTGTCGCTGACAAACACACCTTCGAAGTGCAGATTGATGACGAGAGCCGACAATAACTGCTCGAACTTGATCGGATCGCTCTCGATGATCGCCAGCCATGTCCGCAGGCAGGGGAGGTGATGGGGATTGACGAAGGTCTGCCACTCGTCGGACACACCGGTGATGGCGGGCCCCTCGAACCCGGTGTCGATCGTCCGCTCCACGAAGTGCCGGATGATGGCGTCATCGTCGATTCCGGCGAGGCCTTGACCCAGCTTCTCCAGACACTTGAAGAGCAGCCCCTTGTGGGCAGGCGCGGCCACCACGAGGTGATCGGTTATGAGATCGACAGCGCGCACGATGTCGTCGGCATCCCCGCTCTCACACACATTCTTTATCGAGAAGTACAGCGCTCGCAGGATCTCCATGTTGCGGTACTGCAGCTCGGCGACCCCCGCCAGGTGAACGTAGAGGCCGATGCGCTCGATCGGCCGGTCCAGTTCGCGGATTTGGCCGAGCGCGAGGTCGAGCAGGTCGTCGAGGTTGGGTAGCCCCAGCAGTTCTCGGCTCCCCTCGGCCCTCTCGAGCCGAGCCCGCACGGCTTCGATCGAGCTGGCGAGCGGTCCCGCGACACCTTCGAAGACGTCAGCCGCCACGTCTTCGGATTGCCGCCGGCACCATCCGGTGAGGTCGATGGTCTCGTCGAAAAGGTCGAGCCCGTGGCGAACCGCGCCGGCGTAGAGCTCCGCGTACCGATCCCAAAGGCCGTCCGCCTCCGCGGCTTTCAGGCCGAGCCGCTTGGTCAATCCCGAGAACCGCAGAAGCGGCGTGCCGTCGCGTCGCTGCAGCTCGCGGAGCTGGTCGAGCGCGTCCAGCACGACCGACCGGTACCCGCCGGCGAACCGTGACCTGCTCAGGGTCTCGAGCAACTGCAGCTGGGTCCCGACGAGGCCGGTGATCGCAACCACGTCTGAATCGCTGTCGTAGAGGTTGGCGAAGATACCGTTCACCAGCTCCGCACACCGGGTCCGTGCCTCGCTGCGCTCGAAGTAGTGGAACATGCCGCCGCACAAGCTCTTCAGATTGCCGTCGATCTCGGCCATGTTGCGCAGCGGGTGGAAGAGCTCGTTGAGCAGCTTCTCGACCACCTGGCGGACGCCGAAGTACTGGTCGACTGCGTCAACCAGCTCCTGATACTCGGCCGGAATGACGACGTCGCGCCGGGTCTCCTCGAGGTTGGCAAGCAGGGCCGCCGATTCCGGCTGATCGCGATCGGTTCGCGGACACATAGTGATGCTCAGAGTATATCCGATGGTCAGCACGCCCGCATTTCATGCACGTCCGTCCCCGATTCGGTTCCCGTTCCCGAATAAACGGGCGGGGTATGCCCACAAGGCTCGGTGGAGAGCGCCGTCCTCTTGTCTTTACCGCGTTTCTTCAAGAACTCCTGAGACGCCGTTTCTCTTCAGGCTCCCTTCGTTGGCCGCAGGGCGCTACACTGTCGACCTGCGTTGGTCTCGATTGCCCAAGCAGATTCATTCTGGAGGCTTCACATGACGTCGAACGAGTCAGCCCGCACAGGACCGAGCACTGCGTTCGCTCTCGCGGCCACGATCGCCCTCGCAGCGACGATTGGTGGGGCTGTTGAGACACAGCTGCTTCGATTCCCGGATGTCCACGGCGACCGTGTCGTGTTCGTCCATGCAGAGGACATCTGGACCGCGCCCACGATGGGCGGATCGGCACTTCGGCTGACGGATGACGAGGGCGAAGAACGGCACCCCAAGTACTCGCCGGACGGGTCGCTGATCGGATTCACCGCGGAGATCGACGGCAACCCCGATGTGTACGTGATGTCCGCGACCGGTGGCGGAATCCGCCGGCTGACGTTTCACCCCGGGGCGGACGAGGTCGTCGGCTGGCACCCGACACGAAACAAGATCATGTTCCGATCCGCTCGGCATTCGTTCGGCCGTCGTTTTGACCGGCTGTTCTTGATCTCTCCTGACGGTACCGGCCTCGAGGAGTTGCCGCTGCACGAGGCCGGCAGGGCGAGCTTCTCGTCCGATGGGTCGAAGATTGTCTACAACCGCGTCGCCCGCGAGGACCGCACATGGAAGCGTTACTTCGGCGGCATGGCGCAGGATCTCTGGTTGCACGACTTCGTGAATCAGGAGGATCGCCGACTCACCGAGTACAACGGAACCGACCGGTTGCCGATGTGGATCGGAGACACGATCTACTTCGCCTCTGACCGTGACGGTCCGCTCAATATCTACTCCTACGACCTCACGAGCGGCGACGTCAGCAAGACCACCGGACACGTCGAATTCGATGTTCGTCGCCCGAGCCACGGGGGCACGCAGGTGGTGTACGAGTTGGGAGGCGAGCTGTGGCTACTCGACACGGTCGACGGGACCACCAGCCGTATCCCGATCGAGATTCCCTCTGATCCCCGCGACACCCGACCCTACCTCCGCAACGTGGCCGACTCGATCACCGAGATCGGCATCTCGCCGGTGGGTGGCCGTGCGCTCCTGGTCGCGCGGGGCGACGTCTTCACCGTGCCCCGCCAGCACGGCTCGACCCGCAATCTGACTCGATCGTCCGGCTCGCGCGATCGGAACGCCGCGTGGTCGCCCGACGGATCGACCATTGCGTTCCTTTCAGACCGCACCGGTGAATACCAGCTGTACGTGATGGACGCCACGGGTGGCGCCGAACCACGCCAGGTCGGCCACCGGGAGGGCGGCTATCCGCACACGCTGCGCTGGTCTCCCGACGGTACCAGGATCGCCTTTACCGACGAGACCCTGACGCTGTACCACATTGCGGTTGCCACCGGCGACCTGGTGATGGTGGACCGAGCCGAGGTCGAGCCGATGGACGTCGGTCTGGAGGCGAAACCGATTTCAGACTTTGCCTGGTCACCGGACAGTCGGTGGCTCGCGTACTCCAAGATCGGTCTCGACCACGTGTCCAACATCTGGCTGTACTCGCTCGAGACAGGAGAGCGGCACAACCTGTCGAGCGAACTGTTCAACGACTTCGGCCCGACGTTCACCCGCGACGGCGAGCACCTGCTGTTCGTGTCAAACCGCCGAATCGACCCTACCTACTGCGACTTCGAGTGGGAGATGGTCTATAAGAAGGTGGCCGGAATCTACAGCCTCACCCTGCGCGCGGATGGTCCCCCGCTGCTGCCACCACGGTCCGACGAGGTCGCGCCCGTCATCGACACGGAAAACGCCGGGGAGGACGGCGGCAGCGAGGTGCGCGTGGCCGTCGACGTGGCCGGGATCACCGACCGCATCGAGGCATTGCCGGTGGACAGGAGCAACTACCGCCGACTCGCCGTCGGTGTGGAGGCGCTCTACTTCCTCGACGCCGATGACGGCGACTTCAACCGGTTCGAGTACCGGTCGCCGCCGCCTCGCGATCTGGTCGAGTTCAGGTTCGAGGATCGAAGGGTGCGCACGCTCGCCGAGGACGTCACGGAGTACTCCATGTCCGCCGACGGCAAACACCTGGTGTTCCTCACCGACGACGACGCGGTCGGCATTCTCGACACCGAGCCCGAGCACCAGCCAAACGGTTGGAAGTCGAAGGAGGAGCGCGAGAAGTTCGACGCGTACATGCTCGGCCTCGACGCCCTCGAGACGCTCGTCGACCCGGTCGCAGAGTGGCGTCAGGTCTACTGGGAGGCATGGAGACTCGAACGTGACTACTTCTACGATCCGAAGATGCACGGTCTCGACTGGAAAGCCGTCGGGGACAAGTACGGAAAACTGCTCGCCGGCATCTCGTGCGCCCAGGACCTGCGCTTTCTCATAGGCGAGCTGATCGGAGAGCTGGCGACCTCACACACCTACATTCGAACCGGGGATCGCCGACGGCGCGCCGAACCGGTCAATGTCGGGATGCTCGGGGCCGACTGGGAGATCGACGGGGGCCACTTCCGCGTCGCGAAGATCTACCGGGTCCCGCATTGGTCCAATGAGGTACTTCCGCCCCTGGCGGGACCCGGCATCGACGTGCGTGAGGGTGACTACCTGCTCGAAGTGGACGGTTTCGAGATCACGGCCGATCGCTCGATCTACAGTCATTTCCAGGGAATGGCCGAGCGCCAGGTGCGGCTCACGCTCTCGGACCGCCCCTCGGGTGGGACTCGTCGCGAGGTGGTCGTCACGCCGATCTCGGACGAACGCGTACTGCGATACCTGGATTGGGTCGAGCACAACCGTCGCCTGGTCGACGAGGCGTCAGGGGGGCGGATCGGCTACCTCCACCTCCCGGACACCTACACCTCGTCGGCGGTGGAGTTCGGGACCTACTACTACGCTCAGACCCGCAAGCAGGCGCTTCTGATCGACGGCAGGTTCAACAACGGCGGGCTCGATCCGGACATCTTTCTGGCGAGATTGGCCAAGCGACCGCTGGCCTACTGGACGCGCCGCTACTCCGAGGATCACGTCACGCCGGTCTTCGTCAGCGATGCACACATGGCGCTGCTGACAAATCGCCACGCCGGCTCCGGCGGCGACGAGCTGCCGCACGAGTTCCGGCAGAAGGGGATGGGGCCGGTGATCGGCACCCGCACGTGGGGTGGCCTGGTGGGGGTTTCGATGTCCATCCCCCTCAAGGACGGCAGCCGGCTCACCGTTCCCGACTACCGGATCTACACTCCCGACGGCCAATGGACGGTCGAGAACGAGGGGGTCACTCCTGACATCATCGTCGAACTCGACCCGGCAGAGATGGCGCGAGGCTGGGATGCCCAGCTGCAGAGGGGAATCGAGTATCTCCTCGACGAGCTGGAGGCGGAGCCGGTGGAGCCGGCAACCCACCCGCCGTTCCCCAGCGTGCGATAGCCGATCATGGCCGGCATCGAGATCATCACCGTTGGTGACGAACTGGTCGAGGGTCGGTTGGTGGACACCAACGCCGCGACCCTGTCCGAACGCCTGATCGTCGAAGGGCTCCCGGTGGTGCGGCACACGACCGTTGGCGACGACCGGCACGAGATCGTCGCCGGCCTGCGGGAGGCGGCGGGCCGACGTCGCGCCGTGTTGGTGAGCGGCGGACTCGGCCCGACATCGGACGACATTACCGCCGAGTGCGCGGCCGAGGCGTTCGGGGTCTCACTGGTGCGGTCGCCCGATGCGCTGCGACACGTCCAACAGTTCTTCGCCAGCCGTGGCCGCGAGATGAGCCCCAACAACGAGAAGCAGGCCGACCTCCCTACGGGGGCGGTGATCCTTCCCAATCCGCGCGGCACGGCGGTCGGATTTCGCCTCTCCACCGACGGCTGCGATCTCTACTTCATGCCCGGCGTACCCCGGGAGCTGGTCGGAATGTTCGAGGAGGAGGTCCTCCCCCATGTCCGGACCTTCCTCACCGGCGCCCCCCGGCGGGTCGCACAGCTGAAGGTGTTCGGCCTCGGCGAGAGCGACGTGGCACGCAAGCTCGAGGGGCTGGACGGGGAACTCCCCGGAGACGCACGGCTCACCGTCCAGTACCGCGCGACCTTCCCCGAAATCCACGTCCGACTCGTGCTGGACGACGCGAATGACCACCGGGCCGAGGGGCTTTTGGAGGCGCTTACCGCAGAGGCTCGGGGGCGGCTGGAGAAGGCCGTATTCGCGACCGGTGGAACACGGTTGGAGACGAGCTTCCCGGGCCAGGTGGTCGCGGAGCTCCGAAACTCCGGGCTGAGGCTCGCGGCCATCGACGGCGCGACCGGTGGCGTGCTCGGCCGACTCGTGTCGCAAACACCGGACTCGGCCGACGTCTTTCTGGGCGGCATTGTCGCCCCGTGCCCGCGCACCCTCGGCAGCGTGATCGGCGTCGCCACGGAGTCGGTCGACATCGACGGAGAGGGTATTGGCGGCCTGGCACGGCAGATGGCCGCGGCGGTGCGCGACCGTTTTGGAGCCGACCTCGGAGTGTCGTTGCTCGGAGCACCCGCGCCCGAGGCCCGACCGCTCGAGGGATCACTCACCATCGCCATCGCCACCGGGACCGATCGCGCGCTTCGACAGTACACCTTTCCCGTAGAAGGGGACCGGTTCCGAGTGCTCGCAGCGTACGTCGCGCTCGGTCAGGTGAGGCGTGCGATTCGCGTCGCGAATCGCGGTTGATACAAGGTCGACACGACGCGCCCTCTCCCCGAGGGTCTCCCCGCGGGAGCCCGGCATGGACGTTTCGAGGCCTGGAAGCCACACGATGCTCGCGGTGATGGAGCGCCTCGAAACGTCATGCCCGGCACGCCCGTCCGACGCGCTGTCATCGGCCTGCCACTCGCGTCGACCATCTGAGACCCGAGGCAGTCCCTACGCCACGGTCAGCGGGCGAGAAATCCCATCGCGCTCGCTCTCTGAAGTGCCTCGCCACCCCACGGCAATTCACGCAGTGAATTGCTATCCCCAGTACTCGGTGGTCAACTTCACCGGGCCGGTCAACCGCGCGCAGCAGGCGAGCCGTTCGTCCTCGTCGGCGTACAACGACGCCAGGATCCTTCTTTCTGCGGACTCCATCGGCGTCAGATGGTCTTCGCCCTCGATCACCTGCACGCGACAGAAGCCGCACATCGCCACCCCGTCACACGCCTGGCTGACCGGCATCCCGACCTGCAACAGCGCGTCCAACAGATTGGTGTCGCACACGACCGTGATCTTCCGACCGGACGGTTCACAACGTACGGTGGCGGTTTCAACATCGAAAGCCTCGAACTGCATCTCTCCCCGTCTTCGGACACCGGCCTGTGGACTACGATCGTTGCACGAGCCCCCGGCGCGTTTCCTGCCCCACTCTTCGGGTGGGAGGTGGTCCTAGCTCCTGGTTCCTGGCTCCTCGCTCCCAACAATCATCCGTCACAACAACTTCCTCTCTGCCGCCGCCTGTTCAAGCTCTTTCCTGAAGTCCGGATGCGCGATGTCAATCAGCTGTCGCGCACGCTCGCGCAGGCTGCGACCGAACAGGTTCGCGACTCCGTTCTCGGTGACCACGTAGTGAACGTCCGCCCGCGTCGTGACGACCCCGGAACCCGGGAGGAGCGTGTCCACGATGCGCGACAGTGATCCTCCTTTTGCGGTGGACGGCATGGCGATGATCGGCACGCCGCCCTTGGATCGCGCGGCCCCGCGGATGAAGTCCAGCTGCCCACCGAATCCGGAGTAGATCCGCGTTCCGATCGAGTCGGCACAGACCTGCCCCGTGAGATCGATTGACAGCGCGGAGTTGATCGCCACCATGGTGTCATTCTTCGCGATCACGAACGGGTCGTTGACGTACTCGTTGGGGTGGAACTCCATGAACGGGTTGTTGTCGACGAAGTCGAAGGCCTTGCGACTCCCGATCACGAACGAAGCGACGATCTTGCCCCGGTGGAGGGTCTTCTTCTCGTTGGTCACCACGCCGGCCTCGAACAGGTCGACGAGCCCGTCCGAGAACATCTCGGTGTGGACCCCGAGATGCCGCTTTTCGGCTAGGTAGATGAGCACAGCGTCGGGAATCTCGCCGATACCCATCTGCAGCGTGGCGCCGTCCGGGATCAGCGAAGCGACGTTTTGGCCGATGGTCCGTGCCTCCTCCGAGACGTCCGGCGCCATGGTCAGCTCCAGCACCGGCTCGTCGGTCTCGACGACGTGAGAGAGCTTGGACACGTGCACGAACGAGTCGCCCAGAGTCCGCGGCATCTGCTGGTTCACGAGCGCGATCACGGTGCGAGCGTGTTCCACCGCCGTCTTGGTGGCGTCGACGCCCACGCCGTAGGAGCAAAAGCCGTGCTCGTCCGGCGGTGATACGTGGATCATGGCCACATCCACCGGCAGCAGGTCGCGACTGATCAGCAGCGGGACCTGGTGCAGGTGGATCGGCACGAAGTCGGCGCGTCCATCGTTGACCGCCTGTCGCACGTTGTCCCCGGCGAACATCGCGCGGTGGCGAAAATGGCCCTCCATGCCCGGCTCCGCGTAGGGCGCATCCGCCAGGGTCAGGATGTGCACCACCTCCACGTCCTCCAGCTCGGACGCGCGCTTCACCATCGCCTCGATCAAGCGCTTGGGTGTGTTGCAGCCGGGGTGGATCCAGACTCGATCACCCGAAGCGATCGACTGGACCGCCTCGTCGGCGGCGGTCACACGACGCCGGTAGATGTCGGTCCAGTTCATGCCGTGTCCCTGCCGAGGTCGCGGTACGGCACGTCGAAGTGCGCCGACAGACCCTCACGGACGCACTCTCCCCGATAGGTGTAGGTCCCGCGGCGCAGACCCGTGTTCTCCCGCACGGCCAGGTCAAAACCCTTGTCGGCGATCTCTTCGAGGTAGGGCAGGATCGCGTTGGTGAGAGCGCGTGTCGATGCCCGGGAGGCCGTCGACGGCAGGTTCGGGACGCAGAAGTGGATGACATCGTCCACCTCGTAGGTCGGGCTGGAGAAGTCGGTCGGTCGCGAGGTCTCGCAACATCCGCCCTGGTCGATCGACAGGTCCATGATGATGGAGCGTGGCTTCATCAGCCCCAGCATGTCCCTGGTCACGAGGATCGGGGTGCGCTCGCCGTGCACCGCGACGGCGCACAGGAAGAGATCGGCGAAGGCCAGCGCCTTTTCGATGTTTCGTCTCGTCGCCATCATGGTGGGCACATCCGCACCCACCTCGTGGTGAACTCGCCGCAGCGCATTCACGTCCCGGTCCAGCACCACCACGTGGGCGCCGATGCCCTGTGCGAATCGTGCCGCAGACCGTCCGAGCGTGCCCGCGCCGAGGATGACGAGCGACGCCGGTGGAATCCCGGGGGACCCGCAGATCAGCAGACCCTTGCCGCCGAACTCGTTGAGCAGCAGGCCCGACCCCACGATCACGGCGAGCCGTCCGGCGATCTCGCTCATTGCCTGGAGCGCTGGAGCGTGGCCTTCGTCGTCCTCGATGATCTCGTAGCCCACCGTTGTGACCCCGTGATCCAGCAATGCCCCGAACTGCTCCGCGGACGCCAGCGCCAGGTGCCAGGATGCGAACACGGCCTGGCCGGTTTGGAACCGCCGGTACTCGCTCGGCTGCGGTGGCGACACCCGCAGCACGAGTTCCGACCGCAGCAGGACCTCCTCCTCGGAGTAGACGATGGTGGCACCCACCTGGCGGTAGACCTCGTTGCTGAATCCCGCGCCCAGTCCGGCGTCGTCCTCGACCCACACCCGTAGACCGCGGTCGATCAGCGCCTTGGCGCCACCCGGTGTGAGGCCGACGCGGTGCTCGAACTGACGACGATCCTTGACGACTCCGACATCCATGGGCCGTTCCCTTCGCAAAGACCCGCAGATCTCCACCGTGCTCTGCTGCGGGCTCGAGTCAGCGAATTGCACCACACTCACCCGCACTCGGCAACCATCTGAAGGCCGCCGCGAGAATCATGCAGAACACGCGGCAGAACTCCGCACGCGCTCCACAGTCAAGGCGCTTACTCCCTCAATCGCTTCAGCAGATGCTCCACGGCCGCACGATCAGATTCCGGAACGTAGAGCAGGATCCGATGCACGACGGAGGGTCCGACCCAAAGGCGCGAGGTCGCCATTCCCCACCTCACTCCGGGCCGGGTCAACAATCGCTGCGGCTCACCGGGGGCCTCGGGGTCGTAGCCGAACGGATCGAGCACCTCGGCGACGGCGCGTTGTCGCGGCAAGGTCAACCACACCGCCGTGCGGCCATCGAGGGCGTCCAGCGTCAGGACCAACGCAAAACGCTCACCGAGTTCCTGGAGCTGTGGACCGATCGCGAGCGTCGTCGTCTCACCCAGCTCTGCGTAGCGAACCGCGAAGTGGTAGATGTCGTCCGGCCGACGCATCGATTCGGCAAGTCGCACCACGGTGTCGGTGAGTACAGCTCGAAATGCGTTCTCGCGATCGTGTGGCACGTCGGCCTCGACGTCGAACCTGTGGACAGGCTCGCCTTCGGTGTTCCCCAGCGACGCGTCGGTCCAGCCCAGTTGCAGTTTCGACCCTCTACGCCACTGTGCCAGCTTTCTCGCCACCACCGCGAATGGGGCGAGCAGGGCCAGCGCGGCAAATCCGACCGCGCCCCGCAAACACCCCGGCCGCCGACCGACACGCGCGGGGATATCACCCTCGTGCCCCGTCGACGCCGACCGGCGGCTGTGCGTCGCGTTGGGCGAATTCGAGGCGGTCACTCGGTCTCGGCCTCCTCGGCGGCCGATTCCCGCTTTTCCTCGCACCCCAGCAGGAGCTGACGATAGTCGGATTCCTCGAAAAACAGGATCTCGGCGTTCTCGACGTTGACGAGAAGCTCGGTCGCCACGACAACGCCCCACCACACCCGGAACCACAACAGCTTCTCGTTGAGCCACCGGACCCGCACGCCATCGGTGCCGTGGTCCTTGACGGTGACCAATAGTTCGAGTGGCCGAACCTCGTTCCCCCGCACAGCCAGGACCGTTGTCCACGGCCCCTGCTGCGTAGTGTCGGGTCGGCTGATCAGTGCGCGCGCGGTACGGTGTGGCGATGGAATCTCCTCGAACCTCCGCAGGGACGGAAAACGCCCACCGATATCGGTGGTGGTCTCCAGGATGATCCGATCGCGGAGCAGCTGTCGAACCTCGGTGTACTGGATCAGGTCGTACTCCGGGCACTCGGAACGCTCCTGCGTGCGCCCCTCGCCCACCCCGAGCACGAGCGCGATCACCGACAGAGAGAGGAGCAACGCCGCGTACCGGTTCAATCCCATGATGACCTCCAGCCCGCCGCTGCCGGCCGATTCGGGAGCCACAGCATCGACGCGGCCCCGGTCACGGTCTTTCACGGTCGAAGAATCCCCGCTCGTGGGTCGCGGACATCACCGTCACGGCATCCGAAAAGCTGAGCCTGTAGCCGTCCACCACCCGGCGGTACTCCATCAGATCCGGACGCAGCAGTCGTCGACCCGGCATCGGTACGTCAGCCAGTCGGGTAAGAGACTCCGGATACTCTCCGGCCGATGTCCGGTACCCATCGAGCGCTTCACGAACACTCTCTCCGCGCTGGACACACTGATCGAACGCCCGCGCCAGCTCCGCGATCCCACCGTACCAGCCGACAACGAACAGCCCCGCCATGACGAGTGCCGACAACATCCGTGCACCCCTCCGGTCCGGCGGACCGAGAAGATCCCCGAGCAGAACCGCGACGCCGAGCGCCACGACCGCCCACATCGAGATCCCGCGGGCGGTGTCTCCGCCAAACCAGAACCCCGCGGTCAGCGAGCCGACCGCCACGGCACCCGCCAGCACAGTGCGCCACGTGCCGCGATCATGCGCACGCCGCCCCGGAGCGTCTCGCCAGCCGAGTTCGTCCACCTCGTGTCCTCCCGGGCAGTATCACCGCCCCATGGCCGTCGCGCAACGTCGGATACGGTCTGCCGCGTTGGCACACATTCGTCAGAGCGAACCCTCCTGCAGCCTCTCAAGTAGCTGCGGCAAGCTCGTGACAACGGGTACACCTTCGACCTCGCGAGCGCCTGTCGAGTTCGCCCCATCGGCCCTGAAGTCCGAGGCCTCGGCGGCGGTGATCGCCGTGTCTCGTCGCACCAAGATCGGTCGCACGCCAGCCGCAGTCGATGCCATGACATCCTCCAGCGCGTCTCCGACATACACCACCCTGTGCGGCTGGAGGTCCAGCCGCTGGAGAGGCCCGGCAAAGATCAGTGGATCTGGTTTCTTGACACCCGCGTCGGCCGATATCAAGACCTCCGCAAAGTAATCGGCGATGGCCTCCCGCTCGAGAACGTGGTGCACGTGGGGCGGATGGTCGAAGTTGGACACCAACACGACGGGCAGCTCGCGTGCGAGCTCGGCCAGCACACCCGGCGCCGCCGGATCCAACGGCACGTGGCGCTGCCAGGAGTCTGCCGAATCGTCCGCCAGCATCCGGAGTTGTGTCGCGGTGGCATCAAAGCCGAAGCCCTCACACAGGGCCGCGAGACGGCGTTCATAGACGGTCGAACCGTCCCCGCGCTGGACCGGCTCCGGTGTGCTGAAGAAACCGACGCACCTCGAGCCCAGGGTGTCTCGATCCGTCTCCATGCCACAGGCCCGGAGACAGAGGTGGAGGGTGTCGAGCCAGCCCGCCCACGCCGCCGCCATGTCGCCGTACACGAGGAGGGTGCCGTAGAGATCGAAGAAGACGGCGTCCACGGTGGCGTTACTCGCCATGCCCTTCCCCACCCGCTTTCGACGCTGGTCGGTCGTGCCGGCTCCTCCGCCCCTCCCACTCTCGCCGCAACATCGCGTAGATCACGTCATCGGCCCACTCTCCCCTGCACCAAAGGCTCTCTCGGAAGTGCGCCTCGCGTCGCAGGCCTATCCGCTCCATCAACCGCAGCGAAGCGTGGTTTCGCGGGTCGATCGAACCGAAGACCCGGTGCTTGCCGAGGGTTTCGAACAGGTATGAGAGGGCGGCCTCGAGAGCCTCGGTGGCATAGCCCATGCCGTGAAACTCAGGCGCCAGGCTGATGCCGAACTCGGTCTCGTAATCCCGCCCGAGCGGGAAGCGGAGCCCGCAGTCGCCCACCAGCCGACCGGTGTCCCTCCTGCAGATCGCAAGCTGATACCAGGTCCCGGGGGTGTCGGGTTCTCGGGCCGCCATTCCGGCGATGAACTCTTCAACCTCTGCAGCACTCGACGGCTCCCACATCTGGTACCGGCAGACCTCGGGATCCGATCGGTAGCGGAACATTGCGGCACTGTCCGGCGGTCGCAGTGGCCGCAGCACCAACCGTTCTGTTTCAATGTCGGCGAATGCCATCCAGGCCCATCTCCAGCCTGCCGCGCCTGCGCGACGCAACGGTTCCGCCGGCGGCCGCCGGCGACCTCAGATCCAACCCAGCGCGACCCCGAACACCAGGATGCACACGATGTCGAAGCCGAAGATGGCCCCGACGGTGGTCACCTTGGCGCGCACCGTCTTCATGTCGTGGACCCAGTACGAGACCAGGAAAAAGTGGAGGTATCCGAAGAGCACGATCAGGATCGGTGCCCGGGCATTCCACCACGACCAGTCCCAGGTCAGCGCGTCGACCGAGTTGAGCCACAGCTCCACGATGACGCAGAAGACGGAGTTCGCGACCCCGAGGAAGAGCCGGTTCGGGATCCCCAGGATCTTCAGCTTCGGATCGGGCGGCAGCATCTTGCCGAACACGATGCCGGCCACTGCGAACATGAAGCAGATCTCGATGTTGAGCCCGACTAGAATGAGGTACGCGGTGTCGCCCGGTGCCCCCCACACCGGAGCGTAGCCCGAGAAGTGCAGGACCAGTGAGTTCCAGATCTCGTTGAACCAGTCCATGCCCCAGAACGCGAGACCGGCGAACACCAGGTTCCAGTTGCGCCGTTCGATCTCGACCGCGTAGACGTACACGACAAAGGCAAATAACGGGATCACGTACCACTTGAACTGGCTTCCGTCGCGCAGGATCTCGAGCGCCTGCACCGCCGCGTCTGTCATCTCCCCGTCCCCCTTCCCCCACGACATCCGTTATGGCGCACCGGCCGCGGCGCCGCGGCCGCCGCGCGCTACTCGAACACCGTCTCGTCGATCTTCTCGACGTAGGGTAGCTCGGCGATCTTGCGCAGCACGTCACGGAAGTTCTCCTGGTGGGTCGAGCCGACGCACAGGCACTCGTCCGGATAGCATCCGATGCGGCCCGGCGACCCACACATGATCTCCACCGTGGGGTCGAGTGACGAGACCAGCTCCTTGCACTCCTCGGACGGAGGAATGCAGAACTCGTACGCCAGGGCCCGCTTGCCGTCCGCAGGACCCACGAGACCGTTTTCGTCGAGCTGATCCAGATCGAACGCGATCTTGGTGAGCGGGTCGGGACCGGGGGCCTCCGGCACCGGGCCGCACGCGGTGAGGAGCGACGACAGCACTGCGAAGACCACGACGTCTCGAGTTGTCACGAACATCCTCCCCCGCGGGCATCCACAGTCTCAAAACCCATGAGGTGTCTGATCTTGGCAGCGTTGTCGCGGTCCGTCAACGCCTCGACCAGAGTGAGCGCGACCTCGACCGCGGTGGCTGGGGACGTCGACGTCACGATGTTGGCGTCACGGACCACCGGTTCGTCTACAACGTCGACGTTGTACTGCGCCAGCTGTCGCCTGCGACGCCCTTCGGAAAGGTGGTAGGTCGTTGCCCGTCGCCCATCGAGCACCCCGCTCTTTGCCAGCGGCAGCGCACCGACGCAGATCGAGGCGATCGTCTTGCCCTGTCGATCGAACTCTCGAACGAGCGCAGACACCTCGTCAGAGTAGGCCTGTTCGTAGAATCCGAACTCCTCGAAACCACCGGGAACCGCCATCGCATCGAAGTCGTCGACATCAACGTCGGCGAGTAATTGATCCGGCAGGATGCGCATACCGAACGCAGTCCTGACCTCCGACTCGAGGCCGACGGTGACGACCTGGATCGGCTCCGAGCCCTCGGCCGAGGCCCACCCCAACACGTCGAAAAAGGCCGCGGTCTCGAACGACTCGGCGCCTTCGGGCATCAGCAGCAGCACTCTCTTCATGTCTCCCCCTCCTCCGTCGCAGCGAGCGTTCGGAGTGTACCCGACCTGACAAAGACGCTGTGAGCTAGCTACAAGCTATGCGGTGCTTCGCAAGCGTCGTGGATATGTTGTCTGGATCCGACGCATCTCTGTGGTAACGTGCGGCTCATACCATGAAGCTCGTCATCCAGATCCCTGCGTGGAACGAGGAGGAGCAGCTCGGGAAGACACTGGCGGACCTGCCACGCACCGTCGACGGGTTCGACCAGGTCGAGCACCTCGTCATCGACGATGGCTCGGACGACGCCACCGCCGAGCTCGCGCGCGGCGCCGGCGCGGAGGTCGTGCGCCTACCGGTCCATCGGGGGCTGGCTGTGGCGTTCGCGGCCGGGCTGGCACACGCGGTCGAGGCCGGCGCCGATGTCATCGTGAATACCGATGCGGACAACCAGTACGACGCCCGCGACATCCCCGCACTGGTGCGGCCGATCCTCGAGGGCGACGCGCAGATGGTCATCGGCGACCGCCAGGTGCACACGCTGCGACATTTCTCGTTCAGCAAGAGAGCTCTACAGAAGCTCGGTTCATGGGTCGTGCGCAAGATCTCACGAACGTCGGTACGGGATGCGACTTCGGGATTCCGTGCCATCTCCCGCACGGCGGCCCTCAAGCTCCACGTGTTCACACGATTCACCTACACGCTGGAGACGATCCTCCAGGCAGGCGAGGCAGGACTCAAGGTGGTGTCGGTACCGATTCGTGTGAACGCCGAGGCGCAACGGCCGTCGCGGCTGTTCGCGAGCAACACCTCGTACGTGCTGCGCTCGCTGGAGAGCATCGCCCGCATTGTCGTGCTCTACAACCCACTGCGGATGTTCCTGCGGATCGGCTCGATCCCGGTCCTTGTCGGCCTGGCACTGCTCCTCCGGTTCCTCTACTTCTACGTCATCGGCGACTCCCCCGCCGGCCACATCCAATCCCTGATCCTGGCGGTGATCCTGGTGGTGGTCGGAGTCCAGGTGTGGGTGGTCGGTATCGTCGCCGACCTGATCGCGGTCAACCGTCGGTTGCTGGAGGAGGCGGTGGAACGGCAGCGTGACTTGGGATCGCGCGGAGACGGCGATCCGGACCGGTGACACCGCCACTGGTCTCCGACGACCGATTCCGCCGGCTGGTCGGCGCGGCCGTTGCCCTCCTTCTCGTGGCGCTCGTACTCAATGTGGCCGGGCCTTCGGCCGTGTGGCAGCTGGTGCGGAACTCCGATCCGGGCGGCATCGCGCTCGCCGCCGCGATGACTGCGCTGGCTCTGGTATTCCGCGGCATCCGGCTGGTGCTGCTGCTGCCCGCAAGTGGGCTGAGCCTGGGCGTGGGAACTCTCGTGGCGGCGACCGCCCAGGCCGCAGCCCTGTTCATTCCGGCGCGGCTGGGTGAAATCGCCCTGCCGCTCCTGCTGCGGCGAGTGACCGGCTGCGATCTCGCGACCGGCGTCGGCACACTCCTCGCGGTACGGACTCTCGACCTCGCAGCGCTCGGCACGTGGGCAGGCGCCGCAATCCTGGCAATCTGGGGGTTCGCCCATCCGCTCGCGCTGTTCGCTGCCCTCCTGCTGCTGATCGCGCCGCTGCTACTGCCCGCCATACTGGCTTCGGCGGAGTGGATCGCTCTCCGGATTCTCGCGCCCCGCTGTGCAGCGGGGCGGCGTTGGACGCGACGTGTGCGCCGGACCCGCCGTGCAGTGGTCGCGCTTCGTAACCGGCCGATACACCTCGCCGGAGCGGTCTCGGCCTCGCTCGCGATGTGGGCCGCTCTGTGGGCCCTGGCCTGGTTCCTGCTCGCCGCGATGGGCTACCGTTGGGAGCCCATGAAGGTGGTCGCGGGCTCTGCCGCTGCATCGCTCGCGAACCTGCTGCCGTTCAACCTCGTGGGCAACCTCGGCACGCTGGAGGCCGGCTGGACCGCGGCATTCGTGGCGCTCGACGTACCGCCCGAGGTGGCCGCAGCGACCGGATTCGCGAGCCATCTGTGGGCACTTATCTTCGCCGCTCTCTTCGGTGCCCTGTCGTGGGCCGTGCTCGCGGTCCGTCACCCCCCTCATCATCACTCATCATCTCTGGTAGGAGTTCGGAGGAGAGGCTGGTGAGAGATGCAGGCCAACACCGGTTTACCCGTGCCCGTCTCCGTATCCGTCTCCGTATCCGAATCCCGGAGGAGACTCGAAGGCCGCCGCGGGCACGGAGACGGAAACGGTAACGGTAACGGAGACGGGACTCACCGAAGGGTCTCTATGAGGGAGGTTATGGGCTAACCCAACACCGCCTTGTGATCCTGGTACGGCAGGACCTCGAGGGAATCCATCACCTCCGGAATCGCGGCCACGATCCGGTTCCAGTTGGGCAACAGCGGTGTGTACTGTCGATTCTCCAGGTAGTACTCACCGGCAGCCACCAGTGCCCTGGAGAACGCCTCCACCGCCTGCTCCTCTGCGTGACGGTCGTAGGGAAAGCCGTTGATCTTGGCGTCGATGGCGTACCGCTCCACATAGTCCTGGGCGGTGCGCAGGTAGGCGCTCTCGAGCGACCTCAGCACGCCCAGAGTGATCTCGGTTCCCTGGGAGGCGAGCGTGCGCAGGATGCTCCCGGTAATGTCGTTGACCATCCGCATCAGACCCTTGCTGGCGTCGTCCGGAGAGAGCTCCTGGTGCTTGTGGTCATAGCGTCCCGCCACGTCCACCTGGCAGATCTCTTTGAGCGACAGGTTGTGGTAGACCTCGGCCAGGAGCCCGACCTCAAGGCCCCAGTCCGAGGGAATGCGGATGTGTCGGGCGAGGTCGAGATCCATCGCCATTTCACCCGCCAGGGGGTAGCGGAATGCCGACAGATAGTCGAGAAACGGTTGTCCCGGGTAGAAGGCCCGCAACGCCGTGAGCACCGGGTAAATGTACAAGCGGCAGACCCGCCCGTTGAGCCGGTCGGAGATGCGTGCGTAGTACGCCTTGGCGAACCTGAAGTCCACGTCCGGCCGCAGCACCGGGAAGCAGAGCCGACCGAGCATGTAGCGGTTGTAGGTGACCACGTCGCAGTCGTGGAGAGCGACGCAGTGGCAGTCACCCACCGCCAGCAGATGGCCGAGAGCGAACCACACGCCCTGACCCTTGCCGTGCTCACGCGTGACCAGACCGCTGTCCTCGAACCGCCGGAACACCTCGCTCGCATGAGGCCCGTCGAGCCACACGATGGTCGTCTCCTGGGGCAGTTCGGAGAAGAACTTCAGGGCTCTCCGATAGTCTGCCTCGTCGGCGCGGTCGAGCGCCACTACGACTCGGCTCAGGTAGTTGACGTGCTTGAGCTCGTCGACGATCTTCGGCAACGCCTCGCCGTCCATCTCGGTGGCGAGGCTCGGCAGCAGCAGCGCCATCCGCCGCCGCTTGGCGGCACGCTCTAGATCGGCCTCGAACTCGTCCAACGGCAGCCTGGCGAGGCGGTGCAGGGTCGCGAAGTGATGATGTTGGTAGAAGTCGCTCATGCCGCTCCCTTCGGGTGCGTGGCGAGACGGTCGGTTCGGATCGGTCGAATCAGGGATCTATTGTATCTTCGCCTCGCTTGACCCTGTTCCACAAATCGTCCTGCTCGCTCAGGCTGAGATCGGCGAGCCGTTTCCCGGCGGAGCGGGCAAGGCACTCCATCGCCTGGAACCGGCGTTTGAACTTGGCGTTGGTCGCCTGCAGGGCCGTCTCTGGCTCGACACCCAGGTGTCGGGCCAGATTGGCCATCACGAACAACACGTCGCCCATCTCGTGCCGGACGCGGTCCACGTCCGTCGCCTCGAGCCGTTCGAGCTCCGCTTCGAGCTCGGCCACTTCCTCGTGGAGCTTGGCGATCACGTCGCGCGCCCGACGCCAGTCAAACCCCACCGCGGCCGCCTTCTCTGTCATCCGAAACGCCTTCAGGAGGGCGGGCAACGAGGCCGGCACGCCACCGAGCGTCGAGCTCTCGGGATCGTCCGCGCGTTCCTGTCGCTTGATGTCCTCCCAGTTGCGTATCACCTGGTCGGTACAGTCCACCGGCCGGTCACCGAACACGTGCGGGTGGCGACGAACCATCTTGTCGCTCACCGCCTCGCATACTCCTTCAACGTCGAACCGCTCCGACTCGCGCGCGATCCGGGCCATGAACACGATCTGGATCAGAAGGTCACCGAGCTCGTCGCGGAGACGAACAGCGTCGTTCGCGCCGATCGCTTCCACCACCTCGTGCGCTTCCTCGAGCAGGTATCCGGCCAGGCTCTCCAGCGTCTGCTCTCGGTCCCATGGACAGCCCCCAGGATCCCGCAATCGATCCATGATGGCGACGAGTCGGTCGAATGCTTCAGACATGGGGGGATTCTAAACCCTTCCTCCCACCCAGGGAATGAGGGGGTGAGGGGATGTGGGGGTGAGGGCGTGGGGGCGGGTTCTCCTTTTGAGTCTCTTCACCCCCTCGACCCCAGACCGCGAAGCGGCCGGTCATCCCCTCATCCCCTCTGAAACGTCGGCGGCGGAGAGGTCGTTGGTGCGAGAGATCCCATCGCACCTGCGATGCGGAGCACCTTGCCACCCCTGAGCAATTCACGCAGTGAATTGCTGGCTAGAAGGTCTCGCCCTTTTTCGCCATGTCCAGGAGGATGTCGGGTGGATCGAACCGCGGCCCGTAGCTGTCGGCCAGCTCACGGCTTCGCGCGACGAATTGCTCCACCCCGTAATCGTTGATGTACTGCAGCGTGCCGCCCTTGAACGGCGCGAACCCCCACCCGAAGACGGAGCCGATGTTGGCATCGGCCACGGATCGGACAACCCCCTCCTGGAAGCACCGCGCAGATTCGATCGCCTGGGCAAACATGATCCGCTCGATCATCTCGTCGAACGGAACGGCGTCCCCGCTCGGCGGGAACATCTCCCTCAACTTGGGCCACAAGTGTTTCGGGCCGTCTTCGGGATACTCGTAGAAGCCGCCTCCCTCGGCGCGACCGCCGCGCCCGTGCTCCGTGACCATGATGTCGAGCATCTCGATGTGCGGCGGCTCGTCGATGGTTTCACCGGCCGCCTCGAGGTCGCGCCTGGTCTGATCCCGGATGTGCTTGGCCAGCGAAATCCCAACCTCGTCGTACAGCGCCAGCGGCCCGACCGGCATCCCGGCCTTGCGGCCGGCGACCTCTATGGTGTGTGGGTTGTTGCCCTCCCACAGCAGCGCGGTCCCCTCATTGATGTAGGTTCCGAAGACTCTGGAGGTGTAGAAGCCCCGGCTGTCGTTGACGACGATCGGCGTCTTGCGGATCTTCAACACGTAGTCGAACACCTTGGCCAGCGCGCGGTCCGAGGTCTGCTCGCCGCAGATGATCTCCACCAACCGCATGCGGTCCACCGGCGAGAAGAAGTGGATACCGATGAAGTTGGTCGGCCTGGCCGACGCCTCGGCGAGACCGGTGATCGGGAGCGTCGAGGTATTGCTACCGAACACGGCGTCGTCGGAGAGCCGTTCCTCGGCCTCCTGGGTCACCTTCGCCTTCAGCTCTCGGTTCTCGAACACCGCCTCGACGATCAGGTCGCAGCCCTCGAGATCATCCGCCGCGTCGGTCGCTGTAATGCGCTCGAGGATGGCCGCCATCTCCCGCTCGCTCGTGCGACCCTTCGTCACCCGCTTGGCGAGGATCTTCTCGACCCGCGCCTTGCCCTCGTCGGCCTTGGCGCGAGTCACGTCCTTCAGCACGACGTCCATGCCCGCAGCCGCGGTTACGTAGGCAATCCCGTGGCCCATCAGGCCGGCGCCGAGCACCCCCACTCTGTGGGTGTCGATCGGATCGATGGCCTGGGGCCGACTGCCTCCGCCGTTGATCTCATTGAGCTGATACCAGAACGCTCGGATCATGTTCTTGGCGACCTTGCCGGTCACCAGCTCCGCGAAATGGCGGGACTCGATCCGGGTGGAGGTCTCGATCGGTACCACCGCACCCTTGACGGCGGCGCTCATGATCGACAGCGGCGCCGGGTAGTTGTTGTAGGTCTGCTGCTGGAGCATCGCCGGCGCGACCGCCAACATCTGTGCGACCTTGGGATGCCGCGGGTCCCCGCCCGGCATCCGAAAGCGCTTCTGATCCCACGGCTGGGTCGCGTCGGGGTTGGCCGCGATCCACTCTCGTGCCTTCGCCATCATGTCGTCGCGGTCGGCCGCCAGCTCGTCGATCAGGCCGGCCTCGTGCGCCCGTTTCGGGTTCACCTGCCGACCTTCGACGAGGAAAGGAAACGACGCCTGCAGGCCGATCATCCGCGGCAGGCGCGAGACTCCCCCCCCGGCCGGAAGCAGGCCCAGGGTCACCTCGGGAAACCCGAACTTGACACGGTCGTCATCGACGGCGATGCGGTGGTGGCATGCGAGGGCGACCTCGTAGCCGCCACCGAGGGCGGTGCCGTTCATGGCTGCCACAACCGGTGAGCCGAGCGTCTCGAGTCGGCGCATCCCCGCCTTCAGCTGTTCCAGGACATCGAACGCCACCTCCGGATCCTCCAGCGCGAACAACATGTCGATGTCGGCACCTGCCACGAAGTCCTTCTTGGCCGACGTCACGATCACGCCGGCAAGGTCCTGCTCGGCCTCCAGCCGCTCGATCATTTCGAACATCGCCTCACCGAACTCTCGGTTGATGACGTTCTGCTTCCGCCCCGGCATGTCCATGGTGACGGTGACGACGTCGTCGGCATCTCTTGCGTAGTTGAAGCTCATGATTCCCTCCACCGTTCGCCCAGCCGGGCCTCAGTTCACCCGCTCGATGATCGTCGCGATCCCCATGCCGCCGCCCACACACAGGGTGATCAGGGCGGTGGCGAGCTGCCGGCGCTCGAGCTCGTCGAGAGCGGTCCCGAGCAGGCAGGCACCGGTCCCGCCGAGCGGGTGGCCCAAGGCAATCGCACCGCCATTGACATTGACGTTGTCGAGGCTGTCGATACCCACGTCGCGCATGAAGCGCATCGGCACCGCCGCGAACGCCTCGTTGACCTCGAAGAGATCGATGTCTCCGACCGTCATGCCGGCCTGGGACAGGGCCTTCTTCGAGGCCGGTCCGGGGCCGGTCAGCATGATCAGAGGTTCGGTCGAGGTGACCGCACCGGCCACGACCCGCGCGCGGGGCTCGAGTCCGAGCGCGTCACCTTTCTCTTTCGATCCAAGGAGTACCAACGCGGCACCATCGACGATGCCCGACGAGTTGCCCGGGGTGTGGACGTGGTCGATCCGCTCCACCTCCACGTACTTCTGCAGTGCACGCGCGTCCAGGCCCATTCCCCCCATGAACTCGAACGACGGTTTCAGGCCGGCCAACGTCTCAGCCGTGGTGTCTGGTCGGATGTGCTCGTCGTGATCGAGGATCACCATCCCGGTGTGGTCCGTTACGGGAACGACCGAGGTAAAAAACCCGGCCTCCCTCGCTGCAGCGGCCCGCTGCTGCGACACGGCGGCGAACTCGTCAACCTGCTTCCTGGTGAAGCCTTCGACCGTCGCCAGCAGGTCGGCGCTCACCCCCTGGGGCACGAATTCGATCGCCGTGTTGATGGCCGGGTCGAGCACGATGGCACCACCGTCGGCGAACATCGGCACTCGGGACATCGATTCGACACCGCCTGCCACAACCAGATCCTCCCAACCCGCGATGATCTTGGCGGCCGCGCTGTTGACGGCCTCGAGCCCCGACGCGCAGAATCTGTTGAGCTGGAAGGCCGGAACCGAGTCGCTCCAACCGGCGTACTGTACGGCAGTCTTCGCGATGTTGGCGCCCTGGTCACCGGTGGCGGTGACGCAACCGATCATGGCGTCGTCGACCTGTGAGGTGTCGAGGTCGTACCGGCGCTGCAGCTCTCGGAACAGCCCGGCCAGCAGCTCGGCCGGCATCACCTCGTGCAGCGCCCCGTCCGGCTTTCCCCGACCGCGGGGCGTTCGAATGGCGTCGTAAATGTATGCCTCGGTCGTCATGACGTTCCTCCCTCCATCCGACGGACTCGGTCACTTTTCTTCGCTGCATCGGGTCTGCAGCGGCAGTCCGTCCTTCGCATTCGTTGCCGACATCGGCACGCGTCAGCTTACACCCGGTGCCCGAATCCCGCCAACGCTACCCGACCGACCGCACCGATTCGCGATGGCGCACCGACTTGCGAGGCCCACCACGCCAGCTTTCCCGGTCCGCCGGGAACCCGCTATCATCGACCGGCGCTCGATCACAGGGAGATTTCGAATGGACACGTTGTTCACCCCGTGGATGATGGGCACGCTTGAGATCCCGAACCGGCTGGTACGGAGCGCCACGTGGGAGGGATTGGCGCGGGATGATGGTGCCGTGACCGACGCGCTCGCCGAGGTGACCGCCGCCCTCGCGCGCGGGGGGGCCGGGCTGATCATCACCGGCTACGCCTTCGTCCTTCCCGAGGGACGAGGCCTGCCCAGACAGACCGGCATCCATAGTGACGCCCTGGTCGATTCGCTCGGGAGAATGACCGACGCGGTCCACGCAGCGAACGGTCTGGTCGCTCTCCAGATCGTGCACGCCGGTGCTCAGACCCGCTCCGAGTGGATCGGCAGAACTCCCCTTGGACCGTCAGCCATGAGCCATCCCTCGCTCGGCGAGCGGGCGGAGGAGCTGACCCGGGATCAGATCGCGGACATCGTGATGGCATTCGCGTCCGCCGCGCGTCGGGCACGGGCGGCGCGGTTCGACGCGGTCCAGTTGCACGCCGCCCACGGCTACCTGATCAACCAGTTCCTGAGCCCCCTCACCAACCGTCGTGACGACGAATACGGCGGTTCCTTCGAGAGCCGGGCCCGCCTCTGCTTCGAAATATACGACGCGGTGCGCGCCGAGGTGGGACCTGACTTCCCGGTGTTCATCAAGCTCAACAGCGAGGATTGCGTGGAGGGTGGTTTCGAACTCGACGGCGCTGTGGAGGTGGCACGGAGGCTTTCGGAGCGCGGCATAGACGCCATCGAGGTCAGTGGTGGCGTTCCCTACGCCGGCACGAAGGGGGCAGCGCGGCTGGTGAGGAACCGGGACGAGGAGGGGTACTTCCTCGCCAACGCACGGGCCATCAGAGAGGTCGTCGACTGCCCGGTGCTCGCGGTGGGTGGATTCCGCAGCCGCTCGGTCATGGAGAACGCTTTGAAGGAGATCGACGCGGTCTCAATCTGCAGACCCTTCATCCGCCAACCCGACCTCGCACGCCTGATGCGGGACCGCGTGGTCGAGACCGCGGACTGCGTCTCGTGTGGCAAGTGTCTCGAGGCCACCATGGAGCGTGGCCTCAGCTGCGGCGTCTTGATCGGGGAGCAGACCTCGTGAGGAGTCCGGATCGGCAGTTGACTTCAGCGTTCGCGGAACACAGTTTAGTCAGTATCGGCAATCGTCTCATAGCGGCTGGGGAAGAGTCCGCCCGGCCGGGCGGAGGAGGATGACATGCATCAGAAGAAACACGTCATGAGGATTTCGGGTCTGGTTGTCGCTCTTGTGGTGTCGGCTCTGGCCCTGGGTTGTCAGCCCGGGGTCGAGGCGCCGTCCGCGCCGGAGGAGGCGATTCCTCCGATGGAGCCCTATCTGGCGATCTGGAACGAAGGGAATCTCGATCTCGCGGACGAGCTGTACGCACCCGATTTCGTGTGGCACGTCGTCGACATCGCCGACGACGTGGTCGGCACCGATGCCTTCAAAGAACTGGTCACGACCTTCCGGACGGGGTTCCCCGACCTCAACGTCACATTCGACGAGACCTTCGCGGCGGGCGACATGGTGGTAACCCGGTGGACGATGACCGGCACCAACCTAGGCCCGCTCCAAGGGCTGCCGCCCAGCGACCAGCCGGTGCGGCTTCAGGGAGTCGCCATATCACGCATGGTCGGCGGCAAGACGATCGAGGTCTGGCAGCACTACAGCCCGCTGTCGATGTACCAGCAGATGGGCTACACGCTGACTCCGCCGTCCACCGAGGAGATGGCGGAGGAGTAGTCGCGGTTCCTCCTCTGCGCTCAACCTCGACTTTTCCTCTCCGGTGCCGTTCAGCGGGTTGGCCTGTCGGGTCCCCGGTGTGACAGAGGTGACCGACCGGTTGAGGTTCTTGCTGACGATATCTTCCCAATGGGGCGGCACGGTGTGGCCAGCAAGCACCCCGGCCCTTGTCACTCTTGATTTCGAACAGTGATATGCGTACCGTTTCGCGGAGCATGACCCACGTCCAGTTCCTCACTGTGGTCGCTGCGGTCATTCGTGACGCGGATGACAAGGTTCTCCTCACCAGGCGACCCCACGGTCGACACATGGCCGGACTGTGGGAGTTTCCCGGCGGGAAGGTGCGCGGCGGCGAGGCCCCGGCGCGTGCTTTGGCCCGGGAACTCGTCGAGGAACTCGGTGTCTCGATCGAGGTCGACAGCCCGATCACCTTCGCCGTCCACGAAGAGCCGGGAGTAAGAATACTGCTGCTGTTCTACGCGGCACGAATCGTCGGGGGCGATCCGCAATCGAGAGAAGGTCAGGCGATCGAATGGGTTCCGCGCACCGACCTCGACCGGTACCCGATGCCGCCGGCGGACGCCGCGCTGATCGGTCAGTTGATGGAACCGACAGCACCTTGACCACCGGGCAGTTCCGGACATACCTTTGAATTCGGGGAGCCGACACACTCCTTCGAGCGAGGAGGGCCTGATGAGTGCGACCGTGCGCGAGACGAGCGTCGCCGGTGCCTTCTACCCGATGATCGCCGCCGATCTCGAGCGTGAACTCGACGCCCTGGTGGCGACGCAACCGGAGCGCCACCCTCTGTTGGCCTGCATTTCGCCGCACGCGGGATACGTGTACTCCGGAGGGGTCGCGGGCAAGCTGTTCGGACACCTGGAGCTCCCTCGGCGCGTCGTCGTGCTCGGCCCGAACCACACCGGGGCGGGGATGGCGGTTGCCGTGGCGCCGCATCGCCAGTGGTCGACACCGCTCGGACCCGTGAAAGTGGATCGCGACCTGGCCGAGCGTCTCGTCCGTCAGTATTCGGCGGCCGAGTTCGACGACCGCGCCCACTGGCGAGAGCACTCGATCGAGGTACAGTTGCCGTTCCTCATGAGGCGTCGGCCGGACATCGAAGTGCTCCCGGTGTGCCTGCAGCACCTCTCAGCCGACGAGTGCCTGCGCCTCGGAGCCGCACTGGCCGAGATCGTACACGCCGGCGGCGAGCCTATAGGGATCGTCGCTTCCTCGGACATGACCCACTACCAGCCGGACGCCGTTGCACGACAGCTGGACCAGCTCGCGATCGACGCCGCACTCGGACGCGATCCACGGCAGCTCTACGACACCGTCCACCGTGAGGGGATCACGATGTGCGGCGTGATCCCGGCGACCGTGGCGCTCGAGGCCGCCAACCGGCTGGGCGCCACCGATGCACACCTGGTGGCCTACGCGACCTCGGGCGAGGTCAGCGGCGACGTGTCGGCCGTGGTGGGCTACGCCGGCATCTGCGTGCACGAGTAGCGCCGCCACCCACCCAGGGCGTGTGGGTATACGGGCGTGGGGGCTTGCGGGCGTTGGGACATGCCCCCAACAGCATTCGTAGAGGCCTCAAGGCCCTCGAGGCCAGCCCAGCCTTTTGCGAATCCTCGCCGAGATCGCGGATAATGCCGGGCCATGAACGAACTGCGCGTGTACGACAGGATCTCGGACGCCGTCGGCTGGACCCCCCTGGTGCGACTGTACCGATCGGTCGAAGGAACCGGCTGCGAGGTATTCGCGAAGCTCGAGTTCCTCAACCCGATGGGCAGCGTGAAAGATCGGATCGCCCGCTACATGGTGGAAAAGGCCCTCGCTGACGGCCGTCTCCAGAGCGGCGGTGTCGTGATCGAGAACTCCTCGGGGAACACGGCCATGGGCCTCGCCATGATGGGGATCCTCGAGGGCCTCCACTGCACGATGGTGGTCCGCCGGCAGACATCCAAGGAGAAGCTCGACACCCTGCGGGCGCTCGGGGTCGACCTGGTGTTGGTGGACGGAACCCTGCCCCCCGGGGACCCCGACAGCTACAACCAGGCGGCAAGGCACCTCCTCGCCGAGAATCCGAGCGCCTTCTCCCCGGATCAACACAACAATCGCGAGAACTCCGAGGCCCACTATCGCTCCACCGGCCCCGAGATCTGGCGGCAGATGGAGGGCAGGATCGACTATCTGGTGGCGGGTATCGGAACCGGCGGCACGATCTGCGGAGCGTCCCGTTATCTCAAGGAGCAGGACCCGTCAATCCGGGTGATCGCCGTAGATCCCGAGGGTTCCGTGTTCTACGACTACTTTCACCACGACCGCGTGGGTCTTCCCGGTCGATACCTGCTCGAGGGTCTCGGCGACGAGGAGATCATCGGCTGTCCGGACTTCGATCTCATCGACGACATGTACCGGATCACAGACCGAGAAGCGTTCTCAGCGACTCGCGAACTGGCTCGCGCCGAGGCGATTCTCGCCGGCGGGTCGAGCGGAGCCGCGCTGTGGGGGGTGCGCAAACTGGCCGGATCGCTGGACGCTCCGGCGCGTATCGTGACCCTGTTCCCAGACTCGGGAATGCGTTACCTCTCCACGATCTACAGCGACGACTGGATGAGGGAACGGGGATTCCTCGAGCCCGTGGCAGACAGCGCCGCGTCCGAGGGCTAACCCAGAATTCGTGTGCTCACGTGGATCACGGGGAGCGCCCGTCTCCGTCTCCGTATCCGTCTCCGTCTCCGAGTCCGGAGAGTCGCTCAGAGCTTCAACCCGGAGACGGAGACGTGCACGGGAACGGGACCGCCTCCCCTCCTCACCGGTATTCGTCGCGAGGGCCCCGAGGTGCCGTGCCCGGTGGGGTTTTCGACCCGAGGGACGAAGTCTACGCTGGGTGAGGTGCATCGCTGGATCCCGATAGCGATACCGATAGCGATACCGACGAATGGTGTCGGTATCGGAATTGGCTTTCGGTATCGGTATCGACCGTGCCGTCCTGATCTCAGCCGCGGTGGTTCGATACCGATAGCGATACCGATAGCGATACCGACAATTCGTGACGGTATCGAAGTCGGTTTTCAGTATTGGTATCGACCATCCCGTCCTGATCTGAGCGTAGGTCAGTGGCCGCGGCAGGACACTCGTGAGGAGTGCGCGCTACGGCAGATCCGACTGGCGGCCAATCACGGCGCGGTACACCGGATCACCGGTCAGTTGATCGACGATGGAAGCGTACCCGTACCAGGCAAAGCTGGGATCTGAGCAGGTGATCTCGGCGTAGCCGTCGAGCAGTCCATCGACGCCGAAAGCGTCCAGGCTCCTCTGCTGGAGGCCCGCGGTTTCGAACAGGATCGACCCGGAGGCGACCTCTGTACCGTCAGCGCTGAACACCGTCACCGCGAAAACCGCGGCACTGTCCGGCTCCGGATCGACCGGGAGGTACACGCCCACATTCGTACGAAACAGGCTGTCGTGGCGCAAACCCGAGACCCAGCCTGTCGAGGAGACCAGCTGGCCCTTGACCTCCTGGCCGAAGCTGCCGCCCTCCGGTGCCACGGTGTACGTGCGCGAGCTGATCACCACCGGGGCCCCATCGAGCGAAAAGACCGTCAGTCCTCCCTTGGTGTTCGTGAGGTCGAACTGCGTCTGAAGGACGTTGCTGAGCGTCAGCTGGGTGCCGGCCGGAATCTGGATCGGGTCCGTCACCTGGGGTTCGAAAGCGGGCTCGCCATGGCTGATCTCGGGCAGCAACAGAAGGACCACCGAGGTGTCGGTCAGGTTGGGGTTCAGCACATTGACGTCGGATCGCCAGAGGGTTCCGTTGCGTCCCGGCAGATTCGCCACGGCAGGGATCGTCCCGCCGGGACCGACGAACTGGGCGAGGGCCTCCGGAACCCACATCAGGGTCACGACCAGCATCAGGACAACGTGGCGCATGGGCAGCCTCCCGATCAAGTCTAACCCGGTCCATGCCTGAACTTTCGAGTTGGTTTCACATCCATCTCTTCCCCGTTCCCGAAATAAAAGGAAATTCCTGCACGCCCCCCCATCTGGCAGCAACGAGATGGTCTCACCCGCCGTGACGGAGACGCAGTTCGGACACGGGAACGGGAAAAACTCAGATTGTCGGAATAGGTGCGACCCGGTCGATCGCGCGTCCACGCGAGATCGAGGTTCAATCCCGGTGGTAGAATGTGATGGTGTCTCAGTCAGAACCTCTGACCTGGTCCAGGCCGCTGTTTTCGCCCTTGCTCGAAGCGGCGGTCCGACTCGCCGCACAGGGCCACTATCACCAGTTCCGAAAACGATCGCCGGACGAGGAGTCGTGCGGCGACCGGGCCGTTGACCCGCTTCCGGAATCATGCATCCCCTACATCACCCATCTCATTGGGAGCATGTGCATCCTGGCGCGCCTCGGCGCTCGGGACGAGGTACTGGCCGCCGCCCTGCTGCACGACTACCTCGAAGACGTTCCCGACCCGGACGGCCGACAAACGATTCAACGCGCAGTGGGTCCCGAGGTCCTCGATCTCGTGCTCGAAGTAACCGAAGACAAACGGGACGACCTGGCCGACAGCGAGACCTGGGAAATCCGCAAACGTGAGCAGATCGCGCGGATCGACGCCATGAGCGACGACGCCGTCCTCATCAAGGCCGCCGATCTGCTCCACAACGTCCAGACACTTCTCACCGACCTCGACGCGACGAATCGGACCACCGCGGTCTGGGAGCGGCTCAACGCCGGGCCGGACCGCCAGATGTGGTACTTCACCGCCGTGCTCGATGCTGCGAGGCGACGCCTCGGCGAGCATCCCTTGGTGCGTGAACTCGAGCGCACCGTCAGCGAGCTCGAAAGGCACGTTGAAAGCCCAGCAGACACTCCGTGACCAGTTGGGGGCAAGGACCGGCCCCCAGGAGTGTTCCGTTGATCCGGCTCAGCGGGACTCGGTAGAGTGACACCATGGGGATTCTGGCGATCATCCAGTTCTCGTTCATGGTCGCCGCCACTCTGGTTTTCGCCTCGGCCGTGATTCTCCTGTCGCTGCTCGGGCTGCGGCGAGCGGCCTACGTTCCGGTGCGGGCCTGGGCGTGGACCCTGCTCACGACCACCGGAGTGCGGTACCGGGTTCACTGTCTGGAAAACGTACCTCGCTCGGGCTCGTACGTCGTGATCTCCAACCACTGCAGCCACCTCGACGGCCCAACATTCGCGCTCGCCCTTCCCCACCCCGTCTATTTCGTGATCAAGAAGGAGCTGGCCAGGATCCCGCTCTGGGGCCTCGCCGCACGAACGGTTGGTTTCATCGCCGTCGACCGATCCAACTCGGCGCAGGCACTCGCCAAGATGGCCCGCGCCGTGGAGACGGTCCGAGACGGCCGTCGCGTGCTGGTGTTCGCCGAGGGCACCCGGTCACCCGACGGACACCTCCAACCGTTCAAAAAGGGTGGTTTCCACCTCGCCATCGACGCCCAGGTCCCCATCCTGCCGGTGACCGTCAACGGCAGCCACGCGCTGTTCCCGAAGGACGGCGCCGCGGTCCGTCCGGGAACCGTGGACGTGGTCTTCGGCCGCCCTATCCCCACCTCCGGGCTCGGCAAGGAACACGTCGACGAACTCATGGCGACAACGCGGCAGGAGATCTTGGCGGCGCGCCGTCAAGATCCGGATTTCATCGAGTGATACTGGGTGCGGGTCAACGGCGTTCGAGGCCCAGAGATTTCAAACCGTTCTCCTCGAACTCCCCGACGATCGCCGGATTCACGCTACGCACCTTCGCAAGCAGCTTGTGGGCTTCAGCGTCTCGGCCCTGCGCGAACATCGTCTCCACCAGCAGCAGGCGATTTCTGAGCTTGAACATGCCGGCCACCGACTCTCGGTAGGTCAGCTGCGCGTCGGCATTTCGGAACTTCGTCTCGGCGTTTTCGAGGTCTCCCTGCAGCGCCAGCCGAACACCCTGAATGTGGAGCAGCGTGGGCCAGGCCTCGCTCATCGACTTCTCGGCTCCCTTGTCTTTCGCCTTTTCGAGCTGCTTCTCGAGTCGACCCTCGAAGGCGCCGGCCGTCTCCCAATCACCCATTTCACAGGCGGCTCGATGAGTTGTTACCGTGACGTAGCCCGCCGGGTACGCCTTCTCCACACACTTCGAGTCCGCGTTTGCCAGCAGCTCCCCCCAGGACTGATCGAGGTCGAGCTCAACGGTTTCGATCACGCACCGCCACGAGGCGATTTCCCGCCCCATCGCCTCTTCGACGCCCTCCCAGCTCTCGATGGCATCCCAGGCCCCCGCGATATCGTTCCGGAGCAGGCGTGCATGGACCAGATGCATGTGTGCGGCCCAGAAGTCGGGCCTGATTTCGATCGCGCGCACGACCGACGTCTCGGCATCGTCGTACCGACCCTGGATCATGTATAGCTCGCCCAGAGAGTCGTGGGGATTGGCCTGATCGGGAGCGATGAACCGGTATGAGGTGAAGTACTCCTCCGCCTCGGCGAAACGCCCCTGGGCCATAGTGATGTAACCCAACTGGTTGTACGCACCGACCCAGTTGGGAGCGACCTCGAGCAATCGCCGAAACAGTCGCTCGGCGGTTTCCGACTCGCCGCGATGAAATGCCTGGTTGGCGATGAACTCGATGACCCACGGATCGTCGGGGTGCTTGCTGTAGTACTCGTCGATGAGCCTTGCCGCGTCGGCCATCCTCTTCTCGTGCCGAGCCTCGGCAAGCTGGATGAAGAACCTTTCACGCTGTTGCAGCCGGTCGAGGTCTGCCGAGAGGACATCGTTGAACAGCGCCTTCGCGCGGTCCGGATCGTACCACTCCAACATGTCTGCGAGCAGCAGCTTCGCGAACACGAAGTCGGGATCGAGCTCCAGCGCACGTTCGAAGTGGGCGCGCGCGTCAGTGCCGTAGAGCTTCATCCGCGCGTCGATGGCAAGCTCGAACTCCTCCAGAGCGGCCGGTGACGACGTGGTCCACTCCTGTCTGTTGGGGAGCGCGACCAGGCTGATGGCTGCAGCGCCGACCAGCACGACAACCAATCCGATCCACAGGTACTTCCTGTTCATTCGACCTCCGGGCGTACGACGCACTTACAGCACGCACTTCTCCCCGCACTGACATTATACGGCGCCCGTGCCGAACAGTTTCGCCACGCCTCCTCCGGATCGGAGAGGCCTACGATCGACGGATCTCAACCCGCGCGGTGGTCAGTCCTCCGTGAGGTTAGCCCCGATCGAGACCGAGCAGCTGCAGGCCCTCGTCGACAAACTCCCCCGCCATCGCCGGGTTAACACTCACCACCCTGGCCAGGAGTTCGTGTGCCGCGGCGTCCTCGCCCTGCGCGAGCAACGTCTCCACCAGCAGCAGACGCGTCTTGAGCTTGAACAGGCCGAGGCCGGACTCGCGGAAGGTCAGCTGTCCGTCCACGCTGCGGAGCTTCTTCTCTGCGTGTTCGAGGTCACCCTGGAGCGCCAGCCGCACGCCCTGCATGTACAGAAGAGCCGGCCACGCTTCGTCCATCGACCTGCCGAGCCCGCCCCGCCTCGCCCGGTCGAGGTGCTTTTCGAGCCGGCCCTCCAACCGGACTGCAGTTTCCCAGTCTTCCTCCTGACACGCCACCTGGTGGATCGCCATTGCGGTGTAACTGGATGGGGAAACCCACTCCAGACACGATGATGAAGCCCTGGCGAGCAGATCGGCTCGTGCCCCGTAGTAGTCGAGTTCGGCGGTTTCGATCGTGCAGCGCCACCCTGCCACCTCTCGCTCTCTGGCTCCCTCCTGGGCGCTCCACTGAAGAGCAGCCTCGTGCGCGCCCTCGAAGTCGCGCATCATGATCCGCGACAGAATCAGGTGGGGATAGGAATTTAGAAAATCCGACCTGATACTGATCGCCCGTTCGGTAGATGTCTCTGCGTCCTCGTATAGACCCCGGATGAGGTAGAGCTCGGCCAGCGAGTCGTGAGAGTTGGCGTGATCGGCCGCGATGAACCGATACGACGTAAAGTACTCCTCCGCCTCGGCGAACCGCCCCTGGGTCATGGTGATGTAGCCGAGCGAGTTGTACGCCGTAACCCAGTTCGGAGCCACCTCGAGCAGGTGGCGGTAGAGTCTCTCTGCTTCATCGACATCGCCGCGATACTGAACGTCGATCGCCATGGCGTCGATCGCGTAAGGATCGTCGGGATACTGCTCGATGAAATCCGACGTCAGTTGGGTCGCATCGGCGAATCGGCCCTCGTTCATCGCCCGTTCGCGTTCGATGAAAAACCGCTCGCGGGGGCGCAAGCCACTCAGGTCCGATCGCATGACCTCGGAGTAGAGCTGCTCCGCGCGTTCGATGTCGCGATGTTTCGCCAATTCGTCAGCCAACAACAGCTTCGCAAAGAGGAATTCGGGATCCAGCTCGATCGCTCGCTCGAGGTGGCCGATGGCGTCGAGATGGTACAGCTTGGATCGTGCCTCGTTCGCCCGCTCGAACTCCTCGAGGGCTGCACCGGATCGCGTCGACCACTCTACCTTGCGCGGGAGCGCCACCAGGGTTATGGCGGCAGCCGCCACAAGGACCCCCGCCGCCACGATCCAGCCGTGCCGTTGTTTCATCGGCGCCCTCGAAACGAAATCTTGTGAGATGCACGGACTAGCGCCCTGGCTCGCGTCGCGATTTCAACCATTGATCCTCACTACGACTAAACGGCACGCCGGTTTCAGTCGTCGTCCAACACCCGCCGTCCTCGGGCCAGCACCAGCCGCACCTTGTGCTCCGAGGGCCAGGTCAGCAGCATGAGCAGTCCGGCCAGCAGCGCGAACCACGTCCCGACCGTCGGCCCCACACCCCACACCGCGGTCACGAGCCCGAAAACGATGATCAACTCGAGGCGCGCCAGGACCGATACGAACACCCACAGGTGGCTACGCAACAATCGATCCGGATCCTGGTGCACGGCGAAAGCGCGCCTGGCCCGCTCCAGCCGAGCCCGCGAGTCGCGCTCTGCCGTGAACGAGATCCACATCGCGGCGGCAGCCGCCACCAAGGTCACCGCCTTGGGCGTCGCGGCCGCAGGCTCGAGGTGGGGCACACGGTACCCGACCACTATCGCGAGCGGTACCGTCACCAGGAACGCCACCCACACCGTTCGCATTCGAGTCAGCTGACGCGCGACCGCGGCCGACTCGTCCCACCGAACTCGATCGACGTCGCTGTTCATACGCGCTCCTCGTCGTCCTGCCGGATGCGGAACCGGTCAGCCCCCCGGGCGTGTCCGACCCACGCGGCCAACAGGTACCTGTTCAGCGGCGTCTGAAGCCCGAATCCTACCGCCTCGTGGAGAACGGTGGCGACCAGTGCCAGCGAAGCTCCAGCCAGAGCATATCGGAACTCGCAACGCATTTGGCGGACGCCTCGCGGCTCGAGTTGGAGGGCCACACCCGCAATCAAGAGCAGCAGTACGGCCGCCCCCACGAGACCTCCTGTCGCCAGCCATTCCAACCAGTCGCTGTGCGCCTTCTCGAGAACCTGATTCCCCGTTGCAGGTTTGTCCATCCCGATCACGTGCCGGTAGCTCCCGAGACCACTTCTGAGCAATGGAGACCGCTGCCACGACTGCAGGGTCCCCCGCCACAGATCCCAACGCGTATTGCCTTCGATCCCCTCCACGATCAGCAGATCACTGAATCCGTCCCGCACGACGGCGAGCCGCGCAGACGTCAGGGACAGGACCACCACCAAGATCACGCCGACAATCGCGACCCATTTCCAGCTCCACCTGCGTCGAAATCGCCTCCATAGCGGCAACGTGGTGATCGCGGCGACAGCCAAGAACAGCATGCCGCCACGGGACTCGGAGCGGATCAGTGCGGCGATACCCACTGCGCAGGCGACACCAGCAGACAGACCAAGCACCACCGAGCGCTGACGTCCGAGCCCACCCTCGGCCGCGCGCCGCACCGCCCCCGCGAGCAGAATCACGGACGCCGGCACGGTGAGTTCGACCGCCTGAGCGAAGTGATTCGTGTTGACGAAAGGGCCGTACGGACTGGCGTCCCCGCTGTTGGGCCTCATCAGGAGCACGCGCTCGAGTGCGCCCGACTCACCCGCCATCCCCAGCAACGAGAGGACGACCCCGGTTGTCGCGAGCACAACGAGCAGTGCTGGAAGCCCGATCCGGGTGATCGCCATTCTGGCGGCCACGAGGGCAATGCCGAACATCACCACCACCGAAGCCGCGACCTCTGCCGTGGCCCAAGGTGCCAAGGAAATCGTTCCCCATTCGCTCGCCAGAACGTGGGCATAGCCGGGCTGGAGGAGGCCGCGAACCGCAGCCGGAAGCGGCACCAGTTGCACAACCACCAGTCCGCCCAACATCCACACGGCCCCACGATGCAGGGCTGGAACAGCGGGCGGCGTTCTCAGGTCTACCATCATCACGAGTACCAGCACCGCCGTCGCCAACCGAGTGACGGGATCGACGCCGGCAAAGGCGATCGTGTTCCCCAACAGAAGGACGCCCAGAAGCACGTGATGTCGGGTCCACATGAGCGTGCGCATCATACCGAGTTTGCTGCCCGAGCGTCGCCTCGGGGGATGAGGGCCGTAATCGGCCCGACCGTGGGACAAAGACCGCCTCGGGTGTCAGATAGTCGATCCGAACGGCAGGCCGACGACAGCGCCTCGTGCGGGCGTGCCGTCTTTGACAGTGTTGGGGACATCGCCACTGCGGTGGAGCGGTTTCATGGGCCCCAACATTGTCTAAGGGGGCACCCGCGGGGAGCGCGTTGGGGAGAGGGCGCGTTGAAGGGAAGAGACCGTCGTGAAACGGGACCGGACAGAGACGATGACGAAGAGACGGAGGGTGGGGGATCCTGCATCTTGCATCCGGGCGGGTGGCCCTCACCCCCCATCCCCCGGGTGGGCGGAGGGGGGTCTCAATCATCCACCCGCAGCGTGTAGCCGACGCCGCGAACCGACTGAATGAACTTGGGCTGTTTCGGATCGGTCTCGAAGTACCTGCGCAGGCGCACGATGAAGTTGTCGATGGTGCGCGACGACGTCGAGAATCTGTAACCCCAGACACGCTCCAGAATCTCCTTGCGGGACACCACCTGGTTTCTTCGCTCGACCAGTAGCTTGAGCAGCATGCACTCCTTCTCGGTCAGCCTGACGGTGCGTCCCTTGGCGGTCGCCTCGTACGTCCTGAAGTTGATTTCGTTGCCGTCGAAGCGGAACACCTCCTGCTCCTCCGGCGGGGCGCCGTACCACTCCTGGCGGCGGAAAATCCCCTGGATGCGCAGGATCAGCTCCTCGAGGAGGAACGGCTTCGCCAGATAGTCGTCCGCGCCCACCTTGAGTCCGAGCAGCCGGTCAGCGTCCGAGGATTTGGCCGTGAGAAACAAGATCGGCACGCGATTCCCGGTGGCGCGGAGCCGGCGGCACACCTCGAGCCCGTCAAGCTTGGGCATCATGATGTCGAGGATGACCAGATCGAACTGAATGGTCTGTGCGAGCTCGAGACCCTCTTCACCATCGTGCGCGACCGTGGTGGTATACCCCTCGAATCCGAGATTGTGTGACAAAGCCTCCGCGAGATGGGCCTCGTCCTCGACGATCAGGATGTGTTTCTTCATAGCCGAGCCTCCTTCGGATGGCAGTCAGGAAGCGTCACTCGAAACGTGGTGCCGTCCCGGCCGGTCGACACCACGGTTACCGTGCCCCGGTGCGCCTTCACGATCTGCTTCACCAGGTACAGACCGAGACCGGTCCCGTTGGTGCTGCGGGTCATCTCGTCACCGCCCCGGAAGAAACGATCGAAAACGAACGGCAGCTCGTCCTCTGAGATCCCAGGCCCATTGTCCCTGACCTCAAGCAGAGCCCGACCACGCTCGTGGCCGAGGCTCACCCCGATTCTGGGAGCGCTACCGCCGTACTTGATAGCGTTCTCCAGCAGGTTGGACACAACGATTTCAAACGCTTCCTCGTTGAGCTCCGCCCAGACATCGTCCTCGACCTGCGAATCGACCACGGCCCCCGACGGGCGCACCCGGCGACGAAAATCCTCGACCACGTCCTCGACCACGCCGCTGAGGTCGGTTTCTCGGAACTGGAGTTCGCCCCCCCCGCGGTCGTACCGCGTGACCTCCAGCACCTTTTGAACGAGGTCCTGCAGGCGTTCGGTGTCACGCATCGCATTGTCTAGAAATCGTTCACGGTCGGCGCCCGTGGCACGGCCTGACAGCACTGTCTCGAGCGCGAGCCGCGTCGATGCCAGCGGCGACTTGAGCTCGTGGGTCACGGCCGAGAGGAAGTTCCGGTGACGCCGTTCCAACTCGGCTTCACGTCGGAGAATCCTCACGAGCAGCGCTATCAGCACGAAGAGCAGCACCGCAAAAAAAGTGCCCTCGGACACGATCATCACGATGCGACGGCGGTACCTGTCCAGGATCTCGGACCACGCCTCGGACCGCGGCCGCACCGACAGCCCGTCGAACGGAGGCGAGAGCTCTACCATCGGAGGTGTCGCGGAGGCGTCGCTCACACCGGGCGCAGTACTCGGGACGATCTCTACGCCGCCACCCACCGCAAGCACGCGTTCCCGCCAGCCCGGCGCGGCGAGCGCCCGCACACAGCCAGAACGCGTCTCGACCGTCAGCTCAGGGCCATCGACCGAAGCCAGCCAGCCCTCGGTGCAGCCCTCCGCGTCCGATTGCTGCCACGAGGAAAAGGACGCCGGCGGGCGCTGGACCCCGAAATCCGTGGCCGGTCCGACCGCCTCGAGCAGATGAGCGCGCGCAGCCTTCAGGTCGGCGGCCACTTCGCTCGCAGCGCGCTCGCACGTCACCAGCAGCAACTCGCGTTCGAGTCCGAGGCGCGCTCGGTTCTCGCGCAGCACGAAGATGATCCACCAGGTCAGCTGCATGTTCACGACCACCACCACCAAAACGGCAACGACCAGGTGTCGCAAGGTCAGGGACCCACGTCGCGGCATGGATGGAGTATAGCGGGCGCTCCCATCCACCCACCCGATGCTGGATGCTCGATACCGGATGCTGGATCCCCCGCCAACTCGTGGCACGCGTCATCCTGACACGCCCTCTCCGCAGAACGCTCGCCTCGGGAGCCCGGCATGGGCGTTTCGAGGACTCAGCGCCACGAGCTGTCCCCAGTGATGGTGGGCTTCGAAACGTCATGCCCGGCACGCCCGCACGACGCGCAGTCGTCGGCCTGCCAATCGCAGCAACCTTCCGACAACGGAGGCGGTCTTTGCCCAATGGTCGGCGGCCAAGGGGGCGCGAAGGATTCGTCACGCAATCTGCTTCACGAATTGCAGTGGATACCAAGCATCCTCCGTTCCCACTGCGCCATGGGATTTCGTCCAGTACCAAGGCGCGAAACAGGTGCGAGAGATCCGATCGCAACTGGATTGCGATATGCCTCGCCATTCCAGAGCAAATCGCGAAGCGAATTGGTGTCTACAGGGTCGTCAGCACGTTTTCGATGTGCTCCAGCGCCCAGTCGACCTCGTCGCGGGAGATCGTCAGTGGCGGGGCGATCCGAATGACGGTCTCGTGGGTCTCCTTGCACAGCAGGCCTTCGTGCTGCAACGCTTCGCAAAATCGCCGAGCCCCGCCGGCCGACTCCTTCAGCTCGATGCCGATCCAGAGCCCCTTGCCGCGGATCTCCGCGATGTGCGCCGACGAAATCGCACGCAACCGCCCCAGGAAATACTCCCCCATCTCCGCCGAATGCCGCACCATGTCCTCGTCGACCAGCACTTTGAGAGCTTCGCGGGCGACCGCCGCGCCGAGCGGATTCCCACCATAGGTGGACCCGTGCTCGCCAGGGTGGAACACGCCCATCACCTCGTCATCGGCGAGCATCGCGGAAACGGGGTACATCCCCCCGGACAGCGCCTTGCCGATGATCACGATGTCCGGCCGAATCCCCTCGTGCTGGTACGCGAACAGCGCTCCGGTGCGGCCGAGCCCCGACTGGATCTCATCCACGGCCAGCAGCGCGTTGTGCTCGTCCGCGATTCCGCGAAGCCGTTTCAGGTAGCCGTCAGGAGGGATGACGATGCCGGCCTCACCCTGGATCGGCTCGACCAGAATCGCGGCCACGTTCGGGTTGATCGCCGCCGCCACCGCGTCGCCGTCGCCATAGGGCAGTACTCGGAAACCTGGGGTGAACGGGCCGAAGCCCTCGCGGTTATCCGCCTCGGTGGAAAACCCGACGATCGTCGTCGTTCGGCCGTGGAAGTTCCCCTCGAAGACTAGAATCTCCGCCTCGTCGGCCGCGACGCCCTTGACCGTGTAGGCCCACTTTCGGGCGGCCTTGATCGCGGTCTCCACAGCCTCTGCGCCGGTGTTCATGGGCAGCACGCGATCGAAGCCGGTCAGGTCGGTAAGCTCCTTGCAGAACGGTCCGAGTTGATCGTTGCGGAAGGCCCGCGAGGTCAGTCCCACGCGACCGATCTGCTCGACCATGGCGTTGAGTAGGCGTGGGTGGCAGTGGCCCTGGTTGACCGCCGAGTAGGCTGCCAGGAAGTCGAGGTATTTTCGTCCCTCGACGTCCCACACCCACGCACCTTCCGCTCGCGAGATCACCACGTCCAACGGGTGGTAGTTGTGGGCACCGAACTGCTCCTCGAGTGAAACGAACTCGGCGGTCGTGGTCATGTCGTTCCTCCGGAGGGTGATGATCGACCTGGGTTCCTGGCCAGGTCGTCGGCGCCGGGCACGGTACATCTTCGACGCCGCTCATGCAACATGGCACGTGGAAGCGAGGGGGGTGGCCGCCGCCTGCGGTGCCTGGGGGCGAGGGGATGGCGGAACTCTCGAAGAAGGGGCCGATATGGACTGTCACCCCCTCATTCCCTCACTCCCTCACCCCCTGGCGGGGGTACATTACTCCTGCTGCGCCTGCCAGCGGAGGTAGGCCTCGATGAAGTCGTCGATATCGCCGTCGAGCACGCGGTCGGCGTTGCCGACCTCGTGTCCGGTCCTCAGGTCCTTGACCATCCGATACGGTTGCAGAACGTACGACCGGATCTGATTGCCCCAGGAGATGTCCTTCTTGGGACCCTTGATCTTCTCGAGCTCTTCCTCCCGCTTCTCGATCTCCAATTCGAACAGCCTCGCCTTCAACACTTTCATGGCGCTCGAGAGGTTCTTGATCTGTGACCGTTCGTTTTGGCATGTCACGATGATGCCGGTCGGCTGGTGGACGATCCGTACCGCCGAGTACGTGGTGTTGACGCCCTGTCCACCCGGCCCGGACGAGCAGAAGCGGTCGATGCGCAGATCCTTGTCTTCGATCTCGAGGTCGATTTCGTCGTCGACCTCGGGGTACACGTGGGTGGACGCAAACGAGGTGTGGCGCCGTGACTGGGCATCGAACGGCGAAATCCTCACCAGCCGGTGAATACCGTTCTCCGATTTCAGATTGCCGTACGCGTACGGGCCCTTGATCAACAGCGTGGCACTCTTGATGCCGGCCTCGTCGCCGGGTTGCTCGTCCATCAACTCGACGTCGAAGCCGCGACGCTCGCACCAGCGCAAGTAGAGCCGTTGCAGCATCTGCGCCCAATCTTGGGACTCGGTGCCCCCTGCTCCTGGGTGGATCTCGAGAAACGCGTTGGAGGTGTCGTGCTCACCGGTCATCTTGGTGGTGAGCTCCACACGATCCATCATCGGCGTGATTCGCTCGAGGGCCGCGGCCAACTCCTCGTCGGCGCCGGCCTCGTCGTCGCGGGACATCTCGAGCAGGACCTCGAGCTCGTCCCTGGCGTCGCGCAGGTCGGACGCCGTGCGGATCGACTCCTGAAGCCGGCTCCGGCGACGCATCACCCGGCGCGCACGTTCCTGGTCCGACCAGATGTCCGGGGACTGTGCCTCTTCGTCGACCTCGGCCAGCTCTTCCTTCAGCGCCTCCTCGTCAAAGGTACCCCCGCAGACGCTGGACTCGCTCCATCTCGGCCTCGGTCTTCTGGATCAGCTCTTCTCGCATCGTGTCCTCACTCGCCCACAGGGCAAAAAACTCGGCCCGCCGTCGGCGGGCGCGACCATGGTAGCAGAAAAACTCACCCTCGTCGCATCTGCATCCTCCCCCACATCAGCAGGATAGCACCTGCGAAGGCAGTCGCGGCGCACCACCAGTCACCGAATCGTACCCGCGGAGTCAATCCCGTCGCCAGCCGCACCTCGGCCACCAGCAGTCCCTGCTCCCCGACCCCGAGGATCGGTCCCAACCGCCCGGACGGTTCGACGAATCCGGAAATGCCGGTGAGCGCGGCACGTGCGAACCATCGCCGGTTCTCCACCGCGCGCAGCACGACGTGGGAGAAGTGCTGGCGGGGCGCCCACGAATAGCCGTACCAGCCGTCGTTGGTGAGGGTGGTCAACAGCTCAGCACCGCCCCGGACCTCGCTCGCCACCAGTTCGGCAAAGATCACCTCGTAGCAGATCGCCATTCCGAGCGGTGCAGACGCCTCGAGCACCCGGGGTTGCCTGCCCGGTGCGAAGCTGCCCACCTCGCGGACCAACGAGTCGGCAAATCCGAGCCGTGCCCACCACGGCACGAACTCGCCGAACGGTACCAGCCGCACTTTGTCGTACCGCTCCGGTACGACGCCGGCGGCCGTCACCACGAACGCCGAGTTGGTGAAGCCCTCCGCGTCGGACCCCGCCACCGAGTTGAGCACGATGTCGATATCGAGCGTACGCGCCGCTTCGGCCAGCACTGTGCGAAATCCGCCGTCGTCATCGACCCGATAGGGCATCGCGCTCTCGGGCCACAGCACCAACTGCGCGCCCTGCCGAGCCGCCTGTGCGGTCAGATTCCACACGTCCCCCTCCGCCTCGCGCCAACTTGCCGGGTCCCACTTCTCCTCGAGAGAGGTCCCCGGCTGGATAACCGCAACGCGGAGTGGTGCTCCTTCGATCGAGAATCCTGGTGCGACGAACGACAGCAGGAGGGTCAACAACGCGGCGCTGCCGGCCGCGGCCCATCCGACGACGCGAGTCGGCCGCCGCAGCGTTGCCCACAGCCCGGCTCCAACCATCAGTGCGGCCCAACCGAGCCCGGTCGCGCCCCACACCGGAAGTGATTGCAGCAGCGCTGGAGCGTCGGCGAAAACGGCCGCCGGTGGGTTCCACGGAAACCGGTACGGCCAGAACTGCCGCCACGCATCAACGGCGATGAAGATACTTGGGAACGCCCACACCCGCCATGCGGTCGGCACGAGCGAGGCGAGGCCGGCGGCCGCCGCCCAGCACACGCCGAGCAACCCGGCCATGCCGAGAAGGCTCAGTACCGCCGCAATCAACGGTAGCCCGCCGTAATGGTGCATGACGGGCATCACCCAGTTGGTGGCCAGTGTCCAGTGGGCGACACCGGCCAGCCAGCCCAGCAGCCAGGGCCGCCATCCTCCCGGGAGCCGCTCGAGCCCCTCCAGCATCAAGCCGGGGAACAGCAGCACCAGCGGTGCCACCCCGGCGCCCGGCAGGGCCAGCGCCAGAGCCACGCCGGACCCCAGTCCAAGCAGCCACGGCAGCACTGACTTCATCCCTGGAAGTATAGGGGGGCGTGAGGGCTTGTGGGCTTGCGGCGCCCTCTCCCCAATGCGCTCCCCTCCGCGCGAGGCGCTGTCGTCGGCTTGCCGATCGCGTCGATCACCTGACACCCGACGCGCCCTGTCCCCATCGTCCTCCCCAAGGGTGCCCCGTTAGACAATGTTGGGGCCCGACGGGCCGTCCCAACCCGGTGACGGTGCTTCCAACATTGTCAAAGACGGCACGCCCGCACGAGGCGCGGTCAACGGCCTACTGATCGCGTCGACCATCTGACACCCGAGGCGGCATTCTCCCTTCGGCTCCCGGACCTCGGATCCTGGGACCCGCATCCCCTCACGCCCAGGCGCCGACCTGTCACGGCGTAGTCCGAAAGACGATGCCGGAAGGCGCCGGTCACTCCCTCATCCCCAGGTGCCGTAGGCAACGGTCGCAGCCTCAGACTATCCCGAACTCGCGCAACACCGCCTCGGTGTGCTCGCCCAGCGCCGGTGCCGGGCGATCCGGGGTGCGCCCGCCGGCCACGAAGGGTGCCGGAGTCGGGAGAGTACCGCCGTCGGGCAGCGGCGTGCGCTCTATCCAGTCGGCGCCGCGGTCCACGGCGGAACTCACGGCAGTCGCCGCATCGTTCACCGGCGCGAGTGGCAGATCGTGCTCGAGTCCGAGCTCGAGCCAGTGCTCGAGCGGACGGCTCGCGAATGCGGACGCCACGGTGTCGGCCGCGCGCTCTCCTTCCTCGCCAACGTCGAGGCCGGCAGCCGCCGCCTCCGGGACGCCGAGCAGATCGGTCAACGTGATCCAGAACTTCGGCTCGAGCGCGCCCACCGATATCTCCCGCGCGTCCGCGCACAGGTAGGTCCGATAGCACGGGCAGAGCCCGCCGAGCAGCGCCTCCATACCACTGCCGCCGCCCGCCGCAGCATCGGCCCACGACCAGGTGACGAACGGGAGTGGGCCGGTCGTCAGCGGCTGCTCCACGCGACGGCCGTGGCCGGTCCGCTCACGCGCGAGCAGAGCGCCGAGAATCGACGCCGTCGCCAACAGAGCGGCACCCACGTCTGCGAGCTGGATGGTCGAGATCCCGTCGCGCCGCATCGCCCGCAGAGCGCCGGTTTCCGCCACGAAGTTGAGGTCATGCCCGACCCGCCGTGCCTCCTCACCTTCGGAGCCGAAGCTGGTGACGGAGCACCACACGAGCTTCGGGTTGTCACGGCGGAGCTCTTCCCAGCCGAGCTCCCACCTTTCCAGGGTGCCCGGTCGGAAGTTCTCCACCACGACGTCGGCTCGACGCGCGATCGCGCGCATTGCGGCCGCTCCCTCGGGCTGTCGCAGGTCGAGCGCGACCGACTCGGCGCCCCGCATCATCACTGCGTACCCGAGGCTCATGTCGCCCACCTGAGGCGGCACGAGGCGCATCGGATCCCCGGCGCCCGGCTCCTCCACCCTGATCAGCCGGGCACCGAGATCAATCAGCTGGCGGGCCAGCATCGCCCCGGGGATCATCCGGCTCAGGTCGAGCACGAGCATTCCTTCGAGCGGTGGTGTCGTGGCAGTTTTCATGCGGCTCCCCCGTGTGCCGATCTTACCGACAGCCTGTTCCGGAACCAAGCTGCGCCGCTCCGACGGATGTCTGTTACCCTTTCGCGATGCGCTGGTGGCTGTTCAAGACCGAGCACTCGACCTACTCCTGGGACGACCTGGTGCGGGACCGGAAAACCTGCTGGGAAGGAGTACGGAACTACCAGGCCCGCAATCTGCTGCGTGACGAAGTCACACGCGGCGATCTTGTGTTCGTGTACCACAGCGTTGTGCAACCCCAGGTGATCGCCGGAGTCGCCAGGGTCGTGCGCGAAACCTATCCGGACCACTACGCCCAGGATCCGTCGAGCCCCTACTTCGATCCCAAGGCGAATCCTGACGATCCGCGCTGGCTGATGGTGGACGTCGAGCCGGTTCGAGCCCTGGATCCACCCATCACGCGCGACGAGCTCAAGGAGGTCTCGGATCTCGCCGACATGATGCTGCTGCGCCGAGGAAGCCGTCTCTCGGTGCAGCCGGTCTCCGACCGACACGCGAAAACGATTCTCGGCCTGAGAGGGCTCTCCATCGACTCGGTCGGATGACCTTGCATCATCGCTCCTGAAGGACGACATTGTTCCCTGAGGGAACCATGACCACAATCGCCGGGGTCGTCGCGCCGTTGCTGGCCTGCGCGATGACCGTCACCGCCGCCTCCGGGGAGGAAGCCGTGGACCTGACATTCTCCATCAACTCGCCGGCGTTCTCCGACGGCCAACCGATCCCGCCGCGGTTCACCGCAGACGGATCCGACGTGAGCCCGGAGATCCGCATCGAGAATCCACCGGCCAGCGTCGCCTCGTTCGCGCTGATCGTGGATGACCCGGATGCCCCGGTCGGCACCTGGGTCCACTGGGTTGTGTGGAATCTCCCGGCGACGACAGACACCACCGCCGAGGGCTCGCTGCCCGACGGTGCCGTCGAGGGTCGCAACAGCTGGGGTCGCAACGCCTACGGAGGGCCGTCCCCACCGTCCGGCACCCACCGCTACTTCTTCAAGCTGTACGCGCTCGACACCGTACTCGACCTGCCGACGAACACCGACAAGGCCGGCCTCGAGCGCGCGATGCAGGGGCACGTGCTGGCCGAGGCGGTGTTGATGGGAAGGTACAGCCGGTGAGCCCACCGTCTGGCGGACGCGATCCGGCCGAGCGCGTCGCCGACACGATCGGCATTCCCGTGGCGAGACGCCACATCTTCCTGTGCTGCGATGCGACGGAACCGAAATGCTGCGCTCGGGCAGAGTCGATCGAGGCGTGGCAGTACCTCAAGGGTCGGCTACGCGAGCTCGGGCTGTCCGAGTCTGGGGGAGTGCTGCGCACCAAGGCCGATTGCCTGCGCATCTGCGTTGACGGCCCGATCGCGGTGGTCTACCCCGAGGGCACCTGGTACCGTCGCTGCTCGCCGGAAGTCCTCGAGCAGATCGTCCAGCAACATCTGATCGGCGGGCAGCCGGTTGCGGAGCACATGTTTGCCGAACGACCGTTGTCGGCGAAGGGTCGTACGTCCCGGGTAATGCGTCCACGGTAGATCTTCATCCTCATCGTGATCGCCACCGATCTTTGCCCACCCCGGGCCTCGGGGTCGCATGGGCTTCGTCGCGCGATTCGCGACTCTCTCGCACCTTCGTCGCGCCCTCTCCCCGGACCGATCCCCGCGGTTGCCACCTTCAACAATCTTGGGCCTGAGAGGTGTTGGTGTGGTGTGCAGAAAAGTTCCCAAGATTATTGAAGATGGCACGCCCGCACGAGGCGCGGTCAACGGCCTACTGATCGCGTCGACTATCTGACACTCGAGGTGGTGTTGACGCCATGGTCGGCTCGACTACGGCCCTCATCCCCAGGTACCGACGGAACCATCCACCCCCTCACCCCCTCCCAACGGTCGGCGACCTGAAGGGCTCGCGGCTATCGACAACCCGTTGCCGCTTCATCGTCTCCGGTCGGCCACGCCACGCTCAGGCGTACCACTTTCCGTGTTCGCGAGTACAATGCCTGGCCGGCGCCGTCGCCAACAGACAGGGCGCCGGATCTGATTCCGCGGAGGAGCAAACATGCGTCAAGTCCTCTCACTGGTGCTCGTCGCACTCGTCGCGTCAACCCTCGTCGCAGCCGACGGGCCAGCGGACGATCCGTTCCTGTGGCTCGAGGAGGTCGAGGACGCAGACGCCCTGGCCTGGGTGGAACGGCAGAACGAGCGGTCGACATCGACCCTCGAGAAGGTGCCGGAGTTCGAGTCGATTCGGCAAGGCATTCTCGAGGTCTATGACTCCGACGAGAGGATTCCCGAGGTCGCCATCCGGGGCGAACACCTCTACAACTTCTGGCAGGACGCGACCCACGTGCGAGGCATCTGGCGGCGCACGTCGATCGAGGAGTACCGGACGGACGATCCAAAATGGGAGACGGTTCTCGACATCGACCGGCTCGCGGAGACCGAGGGCGAGAACTGGGCATGGGGAACTCCCACCTGTCTGCCGCCGGAGTACCGGCGCTGCATGATCGGGCTGTCGCGGGGCGGGACGGACGCCAAGGTCTACCGCGAGTTCGACACCGTGGACAAGGCGTTCGTCGAGGATGGGTTCGTGGTCCCGGAGGCGAAGTCGTATGTGCACTGGAGGGACCGCGACACGCTCTGGGTCGCCACCGACTTCGGTGAGGGAACGCTGACCACATCCGGCTACCCCAGGGTCGCCAAGAAATGGGCGCGCGGGACTCCCCTGGCCGAGGCGACCACCGTGTTCGAGGCGCCGCAGGACCACGTCGGGGTCGCGGCCTACAGCGACCACACACCCGACGGCCGCTACGACCTCGTTAGGGACACCCCGCAGTTCTTCCGCGGCACCCACTACCTCGTGCTCGACGGCCGCAAGGTCCGGCTCGACCTTCCCGCAGATGTGGACCTGAAGGGGATGTTCAAGGACCAACTGCTGATCTCACTGCGCACCGACTGGAAGGTCGCCGGAATCACCTATCCCCAGGGAGCCCTGCTGGCGATCGATCTCGACGATTTCCTGCAGGGGAAGCGGGCGTTCGAGACGCTGTTCGAGCCCTCCGAGAGGGTCTCCCTCGACACCTTCGCGACCACCCGCAACCGAGTCGTGCTCACGACCCTGGACAACGTCCGGGGCAGGCTGTACGTCGTGGAATTCGAGGACCGATCGTGGAGTCGCCACGAGGTGCCCACACCGGGGATGGGTTCGGTCGAGATCGAATCGACGTCCTACGGCGACGACACCTGGTTCTTCAGCTACACAGACTTCCTGACGCCCTCTACCCTGTTTCTGGTGAAGGAGGATCTCGAGCCGGTGGCAGTCAAGAGCTCGCCGGCGTTCTTCGACGCATCCGGGATGGAGGTCGCCCAGCACGAGGCGACCTCGAAGGACGGGACCTCGATTCCGTACTTCGTGGTGACTCCCAAGGGCTTCGAGGCGAACGGCACCGCGCCCACCGTGCTCTACGGCTACGGCGGGTTCGAGATACCGATGCTTCCGAAGTACTCCGACAAGAGCGGAACGGCGTGGCTCGCGCGGGGCGGCGTGTGGGTGCTGTCCAATATTCGCGGGGGTGGGGAGTTCGGTCCCCGGTGGCACCAGGGTGTGCTCAAGGAGAACCGGCACAAGGTGTATGAGGACTTCATCGCGGTGGCGGAGGACCTGATCGATCGCGAGATCACCTCGCCCGAGCACCTCGGCATCATGGGCGGTTCGCAGGGCGGTCTCCTGGTCGGTGTCGCGGCACTCCAGCGACCCGACCTGTTCGGCGCGGTCGTGAGCCAGGTCCCGCTGCTCGACATGGGGCGCTACCACGAGCTGCTCGCGGGCGCGAGCTGGATGGCCGAGTACGGCAACCCCGACGTCCCCGAGGATTGGGCGTTCATCCAGACCTGGTCGCCGTACCACATGGTCCGCAAAGACGTCGACTACCCGGAGATCTTCTTCCGCACCAACACCCGTGACGACCGGGTCCATCCGGGCCACCCGCGCAAGATGGTCGCCAGGATGCTCGAACAGGGCCACCCGGTGCTGTACTGGGAGGACACCCAGGGCGGTCACTCGGCCGGCACCACCAACGAGGCGCGCGCCTACGGCTGGGCACTCGATTACGCGTATCTGTGGATGAAGCTGAGTTAGCCGCCACCCACCCACCCAGGGAATGAGGGGGTGAGGGAGTGAGGGGATGAGGGCCACCCTCCCGCCCGGATCTCGGATTCCGCATCCCCCCATCCGCAGGCCGGCACTCAGCTCTCGGTTGTTAAGTGAGGGCTCACGCCGAAGCCGATCGTCGCGGTCCGAGCCAACCAGAAATCCTCAGGACTGAGTGCCGGGCGGCCATCCCCTCACCCCCAGGCGCCATAGGCTCCGGTCATCCCCTCATACCCCAGTGAGTGTTAGCTTCCAGGAGTTGCGAGCGGCCTACTGTCACGTGACGAGAGCGACGCCGGCCCAGATCAGGCCGCCGAGGAAGAGCAGCGGGATCAGGATCACGATCCCGACCACCAGCAGCACCGGGCTCAGCGCCAGCAGCACGACCACTCCGATCAGCAGCCCGAGCAGCTTGAGGCCCAGCCACAGCGGGATGAGGGCGATCTTGATCACCAGCTTGAGCAGGCCGATGACCAGTCCGACGACACCGATCACGATCCCGACCACCAGCAGCACACCGAGGATGCCGAGCACTTCGAACATTGGCGGACTCCCTGATTCACAGTACGCAAGCGACCGCGGAAAAGTTCTGGACCGCCCAACCACCCGATCGTCGCTCGCAGCTGGTCACTTGTCGCTGGACCACCCGCCCGCCCGGCACCGAGCGCCTGGAGAAAGGACCAGCGACCAGCGACGAGCTACCAGCGACGGGATGGGAGGGTGGGGGTTGGTCCCTCCACCGGCATGCCCATCCGTCGCAGCAGATCCCAGTAGCGTGGGTCGTCGCGGATCGAATCGTAGGCCGGGTGGCCGGCGACGTGCAGCAGCTGTGGCGTCCGTACCTCGAACGCCTTCTCCAACCACATGAACGTGAGGTCGCTCTCGCCGGCCATGGCGTACCGTCGTGCGACACTCAGCGGATCGGGGTCGGGCCGCGCGGCCAGGTATTCGGCTGCGTTTCGCATGGCGAGGGACGGTCCCCCCCGCTCGTAGCCGGCCCACGTCGTCTGGAAAAGCTCTGAGTCGGCTCCCCAAATCTCCTCGAACTTGAGCAGTGCCTCCTCGTGGGAGCCACGAAACCAGAGCGCGTACGCGGCCGCGTGGTGAAGAAAACCGACGTCGGGGTAGAGGTCGATCGCCCGTTCGGCCTCGGCGATCGCCTCGTCGTAGTGTCCGGCAAAGACCGGGTGGCCGACGAGCGGGATGAGGGGGTGAGGGTTGAAGTCCACCCGCCCACCCGAATCCGCATCCCCCCACCCCCAGCCCGGCACTCAGTTCGAGTCTGTTTCAATTCGATTTGCGTCCAAGGTCGCGGCCGCGTTCCGGGCAAGCCAAATACTCTTGTGGCTGAGTGCCGGGCGGTCATCCCCTCATCCCGACTCTGACCTTCCACGATCTCTCGGTAGCGTGGGTCGTCGCCAACCCGTCCCCGATTCGAGACGAGGGGCGCCAGTGACAAGCGACGAGCTACCAGCGACGGTATGGGAGGGCGGGGGGTTACCTCTTCATGATCGAGTCGAGGATCATCAGAAACGCAGCCTGCTGCGCGGGTTCGGCCTTCTCGATCACCGCCAGGCAGCCGGTATCGTCGAACTCCTGGTGGAGGCGGTCGGCAGGGTGACCCGAGGTGATGATGATCCGCTTCGGATTGACCCCGGCCGCGGTCGCCGCCTCGAACACCTCCTTGCCGTCCATCTCGGGCATCTCCCAGTCGAGCAGCATCAGGTGCACGTCGGGCCCGAGCTGCCGGACCGCTTCCCTGGGGTCGGTATAGGTTTCGACGTCGGCGCGGACGCCGTAACGGTTCTTGAGGAGACGTTGCCAGACCGCACACTGCAACGGAGAGTCGTCCACCACCACCACCCGACGGGGTTCGGAGGCTTCCATCGGGGACAGGGTACCAGTACCGGCCCACTCCCCGCTCGCTCAAGCGACTCGGGGGAGTGTCCGTCTCCGTATCCGTATCCGTATCCGTCTCCGTCTCCGCACGGCACCATTGTGGACTGGTCAGCAACAGCCGTATTCGTCTGAAATGAAACTACTGACCGAGGGTCGGCGTTACCCGGGGGCGGGAACGGGGACGGGTAGGACTTGTTGTCCCGCACCACCACATGGGCCTTAGCTTGAGACCAACACCTCCGGGTTGGTGACCTCGAAACCGAGTGAGTTCACCGCCTCGAGCAACTCCTCGCCCGCCACGCAGCTGCCGGTGACGCGCGCGGTGCCGTCCTCGAGTCGGACCGCCACGTCGGAGACTCCCGTCACGCCTACCAGCGCACGGGTCAGGCTCTGCACGCAGCCGTTGCAGCGCATCCCCTTGACCTGCATTTCCACCACGCTCGACGGGTCGGTCGAGGTGTCCTCGGCCGGCTCGGTCTCGGGTGCCGCCGTCGGCCTGGGTCGGAGCGCGTAGCCCACAACCAGCAGCAGCGCGACCGCGCTCGCCTGCTGCAACAAGCGGCCGAAACCAGCAGACCCATGGTGCTCGTGGCCGGTCGCTGCCGCGCCGGCCGTGTCGATCAGGGCCGACACCGGTACCACTCCCGAAGCGACGAAGCCGTCCACCAGCAGGCCTACTCCGATCGCCCCGAAGGCAACCGTGGCCAGGTAGATCACGGTCGTTCGGCGGCCGAGAACCTTCCACAGCGTGGTCAAGGCGGCGCTGTTGGTTGCCGGCCCGCTGATCAGGAACGCCAACGCCGCACCGGGCGACAGACCGGCCACGATGAGCGACAGCGCAATCGGTGTGGACGCGGTGGCGCAGACGTACAGCGGCACCCCGATCGCCATCGCGGCCAGGATCGGCAACAGGCCTCCGCCCAGGTAGGCGCGCAGCGCATCGGGTGCGATCAGGGCCGAGATCAGCCCGGACAGCAGCACGCCGACGAGCAGGGCGCGTCCGATGTCGCGGGGCAGGGTGACGAAGCCGTAGCGCATCGCGTCTCCGAATGAGTGGCGGTGAGCAACCTCGTCTTCGCAGCAGCCGTCCATCGCGCAGCCGGACGCAATTTCCGAATCAGCCGGAGCAGCTCCGTTGCGCTCGCCGAACGCTTGCACCAGGCTGCCGCCGACGACCCCGGTCACCAGTGCCGCGAGCGGCCTCAGCACCGCGATGAACGGGCCGAGCAGCGCATAGGTGACGGCGATGCTGTCCACGCCGGTCTGGGGTGTCGACAACAGGAACGAGGTCGTGGCGCCACGGCTCGCGCCCTGCCGCCTCAGCGACGCCGCCACCGGCAGCACGCCGCACGAGCACAGCGGCAGGGGAACTCCGAACAGGCTCGCCTTGAACACCTGGCCGAGGCCGCTCCCGCCGAGGTGGCGCTCGACCCACTCCGCCGAGATCAGTGCCGACAGCACACCGGCGAAGAAGAACCCGAGGAGGAGGTAGGGTGCCATTTCGGCCAGCACCGACCACGAGGCGACGATGACGTCGAGAATGAAGTTCATCCGGGTCCCCTCACTTGCTCAGCTTGTAGATCAGGTCCATCAGCTCGTCGTAGTGCTGGTGGCGCTCTTCGCTCTGGAGGCCATCGGTCACACAGGTCTCGAGGTGGTGGCGTACGACGACCTTACCGACACCGCGCAGCGCCTCGTGGATCGCCGAGATCTGGGTCAGCACCTCCACGCAGTATTTGCGCTCCTCGATCATGCGACGCAGGCCTCGCACCTGACCCTCGATGATGCTGAGTCGTCTCAGCGCGTTCTGCTGGACCACCTCGTCGATCGCCACGGAAACCTCCAAGACAGAGAGGATACCATACCCCCCTGGGGTATTCAACCCACATGCCATCGACCGTCGCAAGACGTCGTCCACCTTGCCTGAAAGCGGTACGAGAGAGAGTTGGCCGACGTGAAGTACCGGACGTATCACTGAGCAACTGCACTCTGTGGCGGCGTCTTGTGACGGCGTAGCCGGAGGCGAAACGGGATTCGAGGTGCACCGGTCGCGCAGGGGGCTGCGCGTCTACCGCTTGGGTCCGCGGCCAGACGTAAGCGCTACAATCTCCCCTACTCTCCCGACGTATCGGAGGTCGCCATGACACGTGCCGTCCCGATTCTGATGATCATCGCCATCGCCCAGCCGGCGCTCGCGTTCGAGCGCCCGGTCCACACCTACTCGATCGTCGCACGTGACCCGTCCACCGGCCAGCTTGGCGTGGCAGTACAGTCGCACTGGTTCTCGGTGGGCTCGATCGTGACCTGGGCCGAGGCCGGGGTCGGCGCGGTGGCCACCCAGTCGTTCGTGGATCCGGCGTACGGACCGCGCGGGCTCGAGCTCATGAAGAGCGGGCTGACCGCCGATCAGGCGCTGGCCGCGCTCGTCGAGGTCGACGAGGGCCGTGCCGTCCGCCAGGTGGCGTTCGTGGACGCCACTGGCAACGTGGCGGCGCACACCGGCGCGACCTGCATCTCCTCGGCCGGCCAACACGTCGGCGACTCCTTCAGCGTCCAGGCCAACATGATGCTGAATGACAAGGTGGTGCCGGCCATGGCCGCAGCCTACGAGGCGGCCACCGGCGACCTGGCCGAGCGTCTCATGCAGACGCTCGAGGCGGCCGAGGCGGCCGGCGGCGACATCCGCGGACGGCAGTCGGCGGCCATGCTGATCGTCGAGCACGATTCCACCGGCCGGCCGTGGGCCGACCGGGTGCTCGAACTCCGCATCGAGGACCACCCCGACCCGCTGGTGGAGCTGCGCCGCCTGATCACCGTCCACCGCGCCTACGAGCACATGAACGCGGGTGATGTGGCGGTCGAGCACGGCGATCTCGAGCTCGCCATGGCGGAGTATGGAGCCGCCGCCGAACTGCTTCCCGACAGCCTCGAGGTCCAGTACTGGGCCGCGGTCACGCTGGCCACGAGCGGTGAGATCGAGCAGTCTCTCCGGATGTTCCGCACGGTCTTTGCCGCGGACCCCGACTGGGTCGAACTCACGCGTCGGCTGCACGGCCCCGGTATCATCCCGGACACCCAGGAGGGCCACGCGCTGGTCGAGCGCATCGTCGCCGAAGCCGCGCCGTAGCCCCCACCCGTCCGGATGCAGGATCCAAGATGGAAGATTGACCGCGTAGCCGAAGGCGAAGCCGGATCCGTTGTCCACCCGGAGCGTCAGGGCGCTTTGTTCGTGGCCTACGACCGCGGCGACCCACCCTCACCGGCGAGTGGCCGTATGCCGGCCACCCATCGCTGCGGACTGTGTGTTGGGCGGGCGTGCCACGTCCGACAATTTCGGGAGTGAGCGCCTGCAGATTGCCGATGCCGTGTGGCCCCGAACATTGTCGGAGGTGGCAACCCAGGGGGAGCACGCCGGGAGAATCGGCACGACTCGAAGGTCTCGTCGGAGCGATCGAGGATTCGTTATCGCGTAGTTCTCTGGCCTGCACTCGCTCGGGCAATCGAGGCGAGAGTCGATGATCGACCGGGGGCGGCCCTCGCGCACAGTCATCGGGGCTCCACGATGACCACCTCTGGCACGTCATCATAAGCGCCCACCGCCCAGGGTCCTGTCCCTTCTGCGGCGATCCGCAACCTCCTCCTGGCCATCGGCCGCGGGAATCCGGAACCGCCCCGAAAAAGGCCGGAATACGCCTTGTGCGCTGGCGATTGTGGGTGGGGGAGCAGAGCGCGGATCATAATCGCTCAAAAAAGGTCTTCGGGAGGACAAGAATGAGTTCCATGGACGTTGCCGCCAGAAGCCGGGCACTTCGTTTCGCGGTGGCTTCGTTGTTTATCGTTACGTCGCTGCTCGCGGCGCCAACCGCGGTGGCCGCGGAGGGGGAAGAGCCCTGGCAGCCGCAGGCGCCCGAGGGTATGCCCACGGATTTCGACTGGATCCGGCTGCCGTCGGACGAGTGGCTCAAGGGCGAAATCATCGCCATGTACGACGGCTCGCTGGAGTTCGACAGCGACGAGCTCGACATGCTCGAGTTCGACTTCGACGACATCAAGGAGCTGCGCTCGTCGCGCGTCGTGCAAGTGGGCTTTGAGAAGCGCGAACCCGCGATCGGCCGGATGTACATGGACGGCGATACCGTCACCATCACCGGCGACGCGGGCGAGGTCCAGTTCGACCGGTCCGAGATCCTGACCATCATCATCGGCACACCCAAGGAGATCAACTACTGGTCGGGCTATGCCAACTTCGGCGGCAACATCCGCAGCGGCAACACCGACCAGCTCGACTACACCGGCCGTTTGGGGGGGATGCGGCGTTCGTTGCGCAGCCGGATCGCCCTTGACTACCTCGGCAACATCACACGAATCGACTCGGAAGACACCTCCAATAACCACCTCGCCACGTTAGGCTGGGACTACTTCGTCACCAAACGGCTGTTCGTCAACGTGATCGGCGCCGAGTGGTACCGTGACCCATTCATCAACATTGCCAACCGGTGGACGCTGACAGCCGGTGTCGGTTATCAGATCATCGACACCTCCCGTACCTCGTGGGACGTGACTCTCGGCCCTGCGTATCTTTCTACGCAGAACGTTAGTGTCCAGGAGGGGCAGGACGACACGACCGGCAACGGGGCCGTGCGCCTCGAGACACGCTTCGACCACGAGATCACCGGGGATATCGACTTCTACGCCGCGTACAACGCCATGGTCACCGACGAGGAGTCCGGGACCTACCTCCACCACTTCGACACCGGACTGGACTTCGACCTCGTCGGCAACCTCGACTTCAACATCTCGTGGGTGTGGGATCGAGTCCAGGATCCCCGACGCGATGAAAACGGCGTTTTGCCCGAGCAGGACGACTACAGGATCATCTTCGGCCTCGGCTGGGATTTCTAGCCACCGTCGACACAAGGACCGAAGCACACCATGCAAGCAACGGGATTGGCGACCTCAAAACTTCGGTTCGCAGGGGTCATCGTCGTCGTGATACTGGTGGTCGTCACCGGGTGCGCTCCGTCACTGGAGACCCCGTCGACCACTCCGGCTTCCGCCTCGGCGGTCGATCCCTTGCCGTCGTGGAACGACGGCCCGGCCAAGCAGGCGATCCTCGACTTCGTCGCCCGGGTCATCGATCCGACGAACCTCGACTTTGTACCGGAGCGCGAGCGCATCGCCGTATTCGACAACGACGGCCCGGTGCTGGTTCGGCTGCCCGAGATCGACTTCGTCGACGACAAGGCGGGCAAGCCGGTCGGGATCGACCGCCACATCGGTCGGCGGCCGATCGCCGCCTTCGGCAACTCGGACGGCGACCTGCAGATGCTGCAGTGGACCACCGCCGGCGACGGCGCGCGCCTGGATGACCACAAAACGGCAATGCGGCTATGCGACAGAATTGCACGCCGCCTTCCCGGCCGTAGGGCCGCAAGGCCGTTCCCGCCCACCCGAACCAGGGGTCCTGAAGACAGTTGGAAGATTTCGTGCTCGCTCCGGTTTCGATTGACGATCAGCGGCTTCGACCCACCCACCCCCGTGTCCGAGTCGGCATCCGACGGCGCATTCGGAAAGGTCACTGCGTCGTCGCGGCGCGTCCCTTTTGGAGCTTTTTGTTGACCTTCCTCATCCCGACACCGAGGAAGCCCTTGGAGTCCCTGGCGGCCTCGTCGAGCATCTCGTAGAACTCCGAGGTGTCCGGCTCGGCTACGGTACCGCCGACCGCGACCGGCCGCGTCAGCGGCCGATAGCCGTGCTCGTCGGTACCCTCCTGGAGCAGGCCCAGCCCGTCGAACAGAACGGTCATGTCACCCTGGGTCGCCATGTCCAGGGTGGCGGCGAGCGGGCTCTCCACGAGGGGCACCCCGGGCTCCACCTCGACCCCACCCTCGCCTTCGACCCGCGCCAGCGGCGACACCACGGTGAGCTCGGAGATCGCGAACCGGCGCGGCGTCTCGCGTGCCAGCACCAAATCGAAGTTGTCGAACTCCAGCGCCTCGAGCTCGCCGAGCAGCCGGCTGACCGCCTTCAGCTGCTTGGAGAAGGTGAGGAAGCCGAGGACCTTGGTGCCGCGCCGCACCAAGGTGTACTGTCCCGCCAGGCCGCGGAACACGCCGTCGCGGCCGCTGACGCGCATCTCTCCCAGAGTTCCGAGGCCGAGGTCGGCGGGGTTGCGACCTGTGCCGGACGCCGTCGTGTGGACGTCGTAGATCCCATCCAGAGTCGGGGACTCGTCGGGCGTGACGGTCCGGAACACCCGACCCAGGTCCAGCCCTTCGAAGGACGAGTCGAGCTGCAGCGTGTACGGCAGCTCCGCCGAGCCGTCGAACCGGATGCCACCCTGGGCGGAGAAGTGCGCACCGAGCATGGACGCCTCGACCCCGGTCATCTCGATCGCGCCCGGATCGACCTCGACGCGGCCACGGATGCCATCGATCGAGGTGCGCGCGAGCTCGAGCGTCACGAGAGCGAGGGTCCCGTCGCCCGACA
>JBFELO010000009.1:0-64160 GCA_041552055.1 Candidatus Sulfomarinibacteraceae bacterium
CCTGTATTTCTTGAGTCCCTGAAAGTTACGTTGGATGGGGAGGTACGGACAATCCGTGGAGCCATCACAGCGGCCTCCGGCCGGCCACCAGGGGCCCCCTCGCATCGACGAGACCGTCGTCGGTGAATCTGAGCTCGGCATCGAGACGTCGAAGACCGTGCGCGCCCTCACCAAGGCGTCGCGCGCCTGTCTGCTGTACGACTTCGACAATCAGGCGGTCGCCGAGTTCCTGCACGAGTTCGACCTGCGAATGGAACGCGTGCTCGTCAACGGCCCGCTGCATCTCGAGGTCAGGCCCTGGGAGCTCGTCCGCGACGGCGAGGTCGTATACCACGATGATGACCGCGAGAAGTCACTCTCGTTCCGGCTCTATTACGACGGCGTTCGCGCCCTCACCTTTCAGCCCGAAGTGACCTGGGACGAGCTCACCAAACTCGTGGGGATCCTGTCGATTCGCTACCTAGGCATCCGTCAGCAGGAGGACGACGTGGTCACCCTGCTGTGGAAGGCCAACTTCAGGAATATCGACTTCCAGTCCGTTGAACAGTACGTCCCAGTCGACGACGAGGCGGACGCCGACACCGGGTCGCTTTCTCCGCACGAACGCCGCGTGCAACTGTACAACTCCGAGTACGAGTTCGAGCTGCCTTGGCCCGATCTGGCGGCCGACATCGATGTCGAGTATCGTGCCATCCCGGAAGAGCAGCTCCAGATGCTGGCGAGCGAGGACGATTCCTCGGCCCTCCCCGGGCTGTGTCAGCGACTGGTAGCGCTCCTGGCGGGCCGTCTTGACGACAGTTCGGGGGTGCTCCCGGTCGAGCTGTGCATCCCCCTCATCGAGGACGTCCGGGACTTCTTGTTGTCCGAGAATCAGCACCACTGCCTGCTGGAGACCGTTCGGGCCGTGCACGGTGCGGCACAACGCCTGCCGGACTCGTCCGGTCGATCTGGCCTGCTGGCGGTGTTCACCGATCGCGACGCATTTGCCAGCATGGTCGACACCGCCATCGAGAAGAAACAGGCACCGGAAGCGCTCGTCGAGATCATCTCGGTCGCACCCCTCGACCAGCTCGAGGTGCTGCTGCAGGTGCTGGCGAGCCGCTGGTCCGCCGGTGGACGCGACGTCGGACGCCACATCCTGTCCAAGGCGCTCAGGGGCCGTGTTCGCGCGATCGGCGATCTCGTGCAGTCGACCGCCGGATCGATTGCGGCCGATCTGCTGGAGCTCGTCGCCGAACTCGATCAGGAGTACGCGGCCCCGCTCGCTCTGGCCATGCTTCGACGAAACGATCGACCGTCACGACTGAAGGCGCTCGAGGTTCTCGAACACCTCCCCTATCGAAGTGAAGTCGGAAGAGCACTCACCGAGACCGGCCTCGGTTCGGCCGACCCCGAGGTCCGAGCGAGATCCTCAGGGGTGCTCGCCGCCAACGGTGAGAAAAGAGCTGTCCCGGCGATCGCCAAGGCGTTTCAGGTTGGTGCTGACGCCGGGGTCGGGGGGGCACTGTTGGCTCCCCTGGCAATTTCCCTCGCCCGCCTTGACCCGGTTGTCGCGGTCGAACGGTTCCGTAATTGGCTGAAAGTCGGAGTCCGGCGTCCGCGCGGGCGGGATGCGGTCGACCCGATTCTCCAGGCCGTGGTCGAGGGTCTGTCGGCCGTTCCAGGAGCCGACGCCGCCCGACTGCTGCGCTCCATCCGTTCGCGTGCGGACAACGGTCTCAAGCAGCATTGCGATCGGTCGATCGCCCTCCAGAAGGAGCTCGCACGGCGTGTCTGAGCGCGCCCGCACCGCTCAACGCAGCCTCGGCCGCACCCTGCGACGAGCTCACCTGGTAGAGGACCGGGCGCTCGCGCGAACGGTTCGCGACCTCGGCGAACGACTCGCACACATCAACCACGGTCTGCTCCAGCTGGTGAAGCTCCACGACGTTGCAAATGCCGCCTTGGACAGCCCCTTGAACGAGTTCCAGCACGTCCTCAAGTGTCTGATCGAGCTGCTCGGCCCCGTGAACCTCGTCTGCGTCGAGGATCACGTCTACGTCAACGACATTCGGGTGCGATTCGATCTGCACCACGAGCATGCCCGGGCCCTCGAGCAGATGCTGCGGCGCCACAACGTGGGAGGCATCACCTATTTCGGCGAGCTGACCTCGGACCAGGTTCGTGCCGCGCTGTCACTGTTCGCCGGTGAGGCCGACCCGCGGCGACCACGGACGGCACTCCAGCAGCGGCTCAATCGGGAGGGTCTCTCGAGCATCGAGCTCCAGCCCACGTTCAGATTGCTCGATGACCGCCGGCGAGTCGACCACGACGTCGCCGAGGCCTACCGCGCGGCGGCAGGTGTGCTCGCCGAGACGTTTGCCAACATGAGCGCGGGCAGGCTCCCGAATCCGCTGCCGCTGCGGCGAACCATCAACGATATCCTTGACGCGACCGAGGACAAAGACCTGGCACGCATCGCATTCGAGGTCGACACCACGGCGCCGGACTTCGCACAGCACGCGCTCATGGTGGCCAACCTCTCAATGCTGATCGGACGCGCCGCCGGTCTGCCCGAGGCTTCGGTCTCTGACCTCGGGGTTGCCGCCGCGTTGCACGACATCGGTTTCTGTTCCGATCCCGAGGGTCAGCGGGCCGCATTCGAACGACACACCCTGTCCGGAGCCCACGCGATGTTGCGTCAGCGCGGTTTCCACGAGGCCCGCATTCGGCGCCTGCTGGTACTCCTCGAGCACCACCAACCCGCCACCGACCCGCCGGCCAATCCATCTCTGCACTCCAGGATCGTTCACATCGCCGACGACTACGACACATTGACGCGCCACCGCAGTCATCGAGGTCCGGTGCACGCACCGGTCGACGCGGTTCGGTTGATGTCGGCCGTCCCCGACTACGACCCGGTATTGGTCCAGCTTTTCATCAACCGCATGGGCAAGTATCCTCCGGGGTCCGTGCGGCGTCTGGGCGACGGAACTCTCGTGGTTTCCCTCAGCGGTGTCCGCACTCCCGAGACCTTCGCGACTCCGCGCTGCAAGGTGGTTCGCATGGCCGGCGGCGGGCCGCCGCCCCAGGAGCTCTGGGTCGATCTCGCAAAGGGGGGACGGGTGGAAGAGGTGCTCGGATCGCGCCTGCTGCAGCTCGAAACCGTCCCGTCGCCGGAACCGGTCTCCCCTGCCGAGCCTGCCTCGCCGCCGACGCGACCCACCTTCGGCAGCCCGTACCTGAAGGCGCCGAAACCACCGAAGCCAAAGGCAAACGGCGGAGAGTGACGGACTCTCTCCGAGACCTGCATCGTCTCGTCCGCCGAACGAGACAACCGATGAATGATCCGGACGCTGAAACACCCGTCTCCGTATCCGTCTCCGTATCCCATCCTCGCTCGGTTACGAGCGGCAACTCGAGCACGGAGACGGATACGGAGACGGGCGCTCTCCTGAATCGAGCGACTCGGCTGGGCGCCGGCTAACCACGCACAAAGGGATTCGTGCTCCGCTCGCGTCCGATGGTTGTGTCCGGACCGTGGCCGGTGATGATCCTGGTCTCATCGGGCAGCGTGTAGAGCTGCTCGCGAATCGATTGCTCGAGCACCGAAAAGGAGCCCCCGAAGAGGTCCGTCCGCCCAATCGAGCCGGCAAACAGGACGTCTCCGACAATGGCGGTCGGTTCCGGAGCTCCGGAAACCACGAACACGACGCCCCCGGGGGAGTGGCCGGGCGTGTGCCGCACCTCGAGCGTGAGTCCCCCGAGGTCGACTGCCTGGTCGTGCTCCAACCACAGGGAAGGCTCCGGCGGAGACTCGACCTCGAGCCCGAACATTCTCGCCTGCATGCCGAGGCCGCGGTACAGGTCGAGCTCGTCCCGGTGGAGCCCGATCGGGATCTCACCGCCGAGCCGCCGAGCCAGGCCCGCGGTGCCACCGGCGTGGTCCAGGTGGCCGTGGGTGTGCAGGATCATCACCGGCCGGAGGCCACTTGCAGTCACACGACCGTGGATCCGCTCCGCCTCTCCGCCGGGATCGATCACGGCGAGGACGCCCGCATCGCGGTCACCGATCAGTACGCAATTCGCCTGGATCGGACCGACCGGGAAGACCTCGAGAAACACCGCCGCCTACCTCGGAGGTCGCGCCGCGGAGTGCACGACCGTACATCGGCGTCGGCCGGGCCTGTCTGCAGTGCGGCTTTCGACTCTCGGATTCCGCATGCTACTCGAAAATCCTCTCAACCAGAAGGCCGATGAGCCGCTTGAGTCGTTCGGCCGCGTTCTTGCCCTCCTCGAGCACCTCGGCGTGCGTCAGCGGCCGGTCCACCAGACCGGCCGCCGGGTTGGCGGCGAGAGACAGAACCAGCACCCGCATGCCCATTTGTCGCGCCGCGATCACCTCCGGCACCGTGGACATCCCGACCACCGTACCGCCTATCTGACTCAACATCCGCACTTCGGCCGGGGTCTCGAACGACGGCCCCAGAACTGCGGCGTACACACCCTCTCGGACCTCGAATCCCACCTCGGTCGACGCCGCGACGGCCAACCGCCGAAGATACGGGTCGTACGCCTCGCTCATGTCGGGGAACTGTGCGCCAAAATCGATACTCCCCGCTCCCACCAAAGGGTTTGAGCCCTGCAGGTTGAGGTGGTCGGAGACCACCACCAGCGAGCCGGCCGCGATGTCGGGATCTAGAGCTCCGGTGGCATTGGTGGCCAGCATCAATTCGGCGCCGAGCAGGCCTGCGAGACGCACCGGCGCCACCACCTGCTCCGGGGTGTAGCCCTGATAGAGGTGGAACCGCCCGTTCATGACGACGAGGGTCTCGTCGGCCCTCCGCCACAGCGTGAGTGTCTGACGGTGGCCCGCCAGCTCGTGCAAAGGGAAGGGCAATACCTCGGCGAGGGCAATCTCTTCGGCACGGTCCCAGCCGGGAATCTCCAGGGCCAGCCCGGAGCCCGCCACCAGCAGCCCGCGCACTCTCCCGGGTTTCCAGCTCGAACTGAATTCCCGGGCAATCCCGCGCAATCGATCGAGGGTGAACTCGGCAGTCACGGCGGGGAGGGTAGCACAGACAGACTCCTGCCGGACGCGGTTCAGGCCGCCCGTGTCCGTGCTCACTTTCCCTAATTCGCCTATTTTGATACCTTGTCGCCGGCGATGACGAGGGTTCGTCTCAAATCACTCAAGCTGACCGGTTTCAAGTCGTTCCCGGACGAGGTCGAGCTGACCTTTCCGAGCGACGTGTCGGCGATCATCGGACCGAACGGGTGTGGCAAGTCCAACGTCGTGGATGCCATTCTCTGGGTGATGGGCGAGCAGAGCCCGTCCCTATTGCGGCTCAAGCAGATGGGGGAAGTGGTCTTCGCGGGTGCGACCGGTCGCTCGCCGGCCGGCGCCGCCGAGGTCGCCCTCACGCTCCAGTCGGACGACGGCCACTGGAAAGAGACCGACGGGCGACTCGAGATTCGTCGCAGAGTGTACCGGAGCGGACCCTCGGAGTACCGTCTCAACGGCAAGAACGCCCGCCTCAAGGACGTCATCGACGAGCTGCTGACCGTGGGCCTTGGCACCCGCGACTACTCGATCATCGAGCAGGGTCGGGTCGGCCAGGTGCTGTCGGCGAGACCTACCGACCGGCGCGCGCTGATCGAGGAGGCGGCCGGCATCACGCGGTACAAGAGACGCCGGCACGAGGCCCAGCTCAAGCTCGAGCACACCCGCCAAAACCTCACGCGGATCGAGGACGTGATTGGCGAGGTGACGCGATCCCTTCGGTCGTTGAAGCGGCAGGCCCGACAGGCCGAGCGGCACGAACAGCTGCGACAGCAACTGCGCGACAAGATCCGGTGCATGTTGACCCTGGAGGTCCACCGGGTCGCCGGACAGCGTGACGAGCTCACCAGACACTGCGCTCAGGCCGAAAACGACCTGGCTGCGACGAGTGCTGCGCTCGGCAGCACCGAAGCCGAGCTCTCCGAGGCTCGGACCGCGCTGGAGGCCGAACGCACCGAGGTCGAGGCTGAGCGCACGGTGGTCGCCGAGCTCCTCGCGTCCCGTGAACGTCTCGAGACCTTCGTCGAACGCTCCTCGGACCTCATTGACAACCTGAACGTCTCGCTCGAGCGGACGCGGCGGGACGCGGCCACCTTGGCGTCGAACCGCGCCGAGCTCACCGATCGCCTCGGTGTCGCGGCCGCGCGTGCCGGCGCGCTCGCCGAGGCTCTCGAGCGGGTTCGGCAGCGCGTCGCAGAGGCCGAGAGCACGGACGCCGAAGCCCGAGAGTCGCTCCGATCAGCCGAGAGCAAGGCCGAAGCCCAGCGACAGGACCTCCTCCGCACCATCTCGACACTCACGACCACCCGGAACCGACTCGGCGAGACCGAGCGCGAGCAGGATCGCGTGGGCTACGCCCTGACCCAGCTCGAGCATGAGCGAGATGGGCTGGCCACTCGGCGAGCCGCGGTCGCGGACCGCACGGACACCGCGATCGAGGCCAGCAGAGCCGCCGCGGCGGTCGCAGAGAAGCTCGCGGAGCAGCGCCAGGCCCTGGCCACGGAGCGGTCCACTCTCGTGCGTGAGGAGGGCAATGCCAAGCAGGATGCCGAGTCCCTGGGCCGCGAGCTGTGGGAGCTGCGCCACCGGCTCATCGGGATCGAGCGTGAGCTGGCCAGGCATACGGCCGCGACCGAACAGCTGCTCGAGGTCATCCCCGAGCGGTCCCTCATCGGACAGGTGAGCGACTTCCTGCACCCCGAGGAGGGCATGGCGCCGGTGATGGAGCGAGTGTGGCACGACTGGCTGGAACTCCCGGTGATAGCCTCGGCGGGCCTCGACACGGACCAGTTGGCGAGGCTCGCGAACCTCGATGAGCGGATCCGTCTCGTGGTCGCGAGCGATGCTCCGCCTCCTTCCGGTCGCCCAACCCCCGGAGGTTCTGAGTCGCTGGTCGAGCGCGCCGGCATCGCCGCAGAGCACCTGCCGTGGATCGCCCGCACCCTGCCGGCAGCGTACGTCTGTAGTGACGGAGAGCGGGCGCGACTGCTCGCCGAACGGCACCCGGACGCGGTGTTTGTCGGGTCGGACAATGTGGTGTGGCGTGGCCGCACCATGGAGCCTCCCACCGCCGGCACACGGCTTCGCGGAGTGCTGGCGCTGCGCGACGACCAACGGGAACTCAAGGCCGAAATCGAACGAAAATCTGCCGCCGCCGAAGCCGCGACCGCCCGCCACCGGGAGATCTCGGCCGGGCTCGCAGAGGTCGAGCAGCGCGTGGTGGCCCTGGACGGCAGGCTGGTGCAGGCGGAGCAGGAACGGGCCCGCACCGCGGCAGTGGAGGATTCGTTGCGCGAGGAGCGTGCACGCCTCGAACGGGAGTGCGATGAGGTCGATGCCGAGATCTCCCGCAACCGCACGCTCAAGGGTGACCTCAAGAAGCGGCACGCGAAGCTGGAGCACGAGGTCGCAGCGATCTCGACCCGCAACGAGGATCTCGAGAATGCGCTCGAGATCGCCGGCGCGGCCCTCGAAGGGGAACGCGATGCGGCGAACGAGGCGCTGCGGCGGCTCGACCAGTGGCGGGCGGAGGCCCGGTTGGCCAGTGAGAGGGACGCCGCCGCGCGAGCGGAACTGGAGCGACTCGAGGCCGAAGCCGCGACGCTCGACCAGCAGATTGCCAAGCTCGACACGGACGCCACCACGCTGGAGGCGGATCTCAGCCGCACCGAGGACGAGGTGGTCCAGTCTCGTGCGCGCCTGGTCGAGGAGCACGGCTCCCTGGCATCCGCACGAGACCGAGAACGACAGCTCGCCGAGAGGGTACAGCAGTTCGCCACGACGGTGGAACAACTGGACGGTGAAGTGCGCGAACGACGTGAGGAGCACGAGCGCGCCCGCGAACAGCTCCACGCTTTGGAGGTCGACCAAACGCGCCTCGACTCCAGCTGGGATCGGCTCCGCGAGTCCGCGGCCGGCGAGCTGCACATCACGCCGGAGGAGCTGCTCGAAGCGGAGCCCGTGGGGGAAGAGGACCTCGAAGAGCTCGAGGAGTCCATCGAGTCGCTCCGCACGCGGCTCGAGAGATTGGGCCCGGTCAATCTGCTCGCGCTGCGAGAGGTGCAGGAACTGGAGCAGAGATCGACCTTCCTCAAGGAGCAGCGCAGCGACCTGGTTGCTGCGCTCGGCAAGCTCGACGCGACCGTGCACGAGATCGACGCGGTGTGTACGGAGCGGTTCGTCGACACCCTCGAGCGGGTCAACACAGTTTTCCACGAGACCTTCAGCTCGCTGTTCGGGGGTGGCAGCGCGTTGCTCGAGCTCGTGGATCCGGACGATCCGCTGGAATCCGGCATCGACATCACGGCACAGCCCCCCGGGAAGAAGACCCAGTCGGTGCAGCTCCTGTCGGGGGGCGAGAAGGCACTCACCGCCCTCGCATTGCTGATCTCTCTGTTCCGCATCAAACCATCGCCGTTCTGCGTGCTCGACGAGGTCGACGCCCCGCTCGATGACGCCAACGTGGAGCGCCTCGTGGATTTGATTCACGCCATGACCGAGCACACCCAGTTCGTCCTCATCACCCACAACCGGCGCACGATGCAACGTGCCGAGGTGCTCTACGGCGTGACCATGGAACGTCCCGGCGTCTCCAAGTTGGTGTCCGTCCGCCTCGAAGAGTGACTCCGGCCTCGTGACCCGCCCGTCAAAACACCTCGAGATGACCGCTGGCACCGACGTTCCGTCCGCCCGGCTGAAGTGAGCTGTCCTCGTCCTGCACCACGCTGGTGGTAAGATGTATTTGGAGGGGACCCTTTTCTCAGGAACAGGAATCGTTCTTGAGAAAATTATGCACAACAATGCACATCACTGCGCCGACCCGGCGCAGGACTGCTCGGCGCGACTTCAGTCTTGACGGTCCCACGCTCCGCTGCGAGCTCACCTCTGCGGCACGAGACTCGGAACACGAGGGGAGGACCAACCATGACCAAACGTATCAACTCGACAGTTGCGATCGCTGTGCTCACCGCCTGTCTTGGGGGGATCACCCCCATCTCCGCCCAAGATTCAGCAGGGCTGCGAACACCGAGCGTGACCGAGTCCCGCGCAACACGCATGATCAGCTGGCAGTCGGCGTTCGCCTGGGATGAGGCAACCGTCAACTTGTCCGGCCCGTCCGGTGATACGTCCTGGTCCGTCTCCCAGGGGGAACCGCTCCAGATCGTCGTCGACGACCTCGAGATCTGGGCATTGCTCACGGGCACCGAGTACAGTGGCCAGTACAACTACGAGATCCGGTTCGCCCCGGTCGTCGACCCGGCCCTCAGGGCCGAGCTGGATCGGCTGCGGGAGGACGCCGACGGGGGCGGACCCGTCGGCACGGGGGTGCCCGAGCTTCCGGTGGTCTCCGGCGCCTTTCGCATCGCAAACGGCGCTATCGTCGGTGCTGATGCCGGCGTGGCCTCAACCGAGGCCGTGGCCAAGGATGTCCTCCACTACGACGACGTGATCACCACGGGCAGTCTGTGCGTGGGTTTCGACTGCGCGAACGGCGAGGCGTTTGGCTACTGCACCACGAAACTCAAGGAAAACAACCTCCAGCTCTGCTTCGAGGACACCAGCGTCGGCGCCTTCCCGACCACGGACTGGAAGATTCAGATCAACGACACGACCTCCGGCGGCGCCTCCTACTTCGCGATCTGGGACGTCGACGGGGGCCGAAAGCCGTTCGTGATCGAGGGTGGCGCACCGGCCAACTCGCTGTACGTCGAGGATTACGGCCGGATCGGTCTCGGCACGAGTATCCCGTATGTCGAGCTCCATGTCGTGGACGGCGACTCGCCAACCGTGCGCCTCGACCAGGACGGAAGCAGCGGCTGGGCCGCCCAATCCTGGGACGTGGTCGGCAATGAGACCAACTTCTTCATCCGGGACGTCACCAACGGTTCGAAGCTCTCGTTTCGAATCCAGCCGAACACGCCGAGCGACACGTTGACCTTGCGATCCAGCGGACACGTGGGCATCGGCACCTGGTCACCCGAGTCGACGCTCGAGATCGAGACCACCGGGGAAGATGCCGAGCTGCGCCTGGACCGCACCGATGGCGGGGCGTGGGTCATGGCGGCCAAGGCGGACGACACGTTCACCATCGGCCTGCCCGACGGCGGCGGAACATTCCTGACCCTGAAGTCATCCGGCGGGGTCAAGACCGCTGGGCCGGTGAACGGCCTGTCCGACCGAAACGCCAAGCAGGACTTCACAGCGGTGGACGGCTCCTCGCTGCTCGGCCGGCTGGCAGCGCTCGAGGTCTCGGAGTGGAGCTACATCTCTGAGGGCCCAGGTGTGCGCCACGTGGGCCCCACGGCGCAGGACTTCAAGGCCGCCTTCGGGCTCGGTGACGAAGACACCCACATCTCGCTGTCCGATCTGAGCGGTGTCGCCCTGGCCGCGATCCAGGAGCTGCACCTCCGGCTGCAGCAGAGGGACCGCGAGATCGCCGAGCTGCGGCGCCGGCTCGAGGCGCTCGAAGCAGCCGCGGGGTCTACGGACTGAGGACATTCGTCAGGCCAGAGAGACATCCGTTGTCCGCTACTGCACGCGTATCGGCGATGGCGGGTGCCCGTTGCCATGCTCCCGGTACGCCTCTTGACTTCAGGAACCACTTCCAATAAGGTGTCGCCATGACAGTCGTGACACGCCATCACCATCACCACGTTCATATCCCAGCCGGGGACCGGTAACGGTGTAGGCGCAGAAGACTGATCCGAAACCGAAACGCCGGCCCCCGCCGGCGTTTCGGTTTTTCAGCGTCGGCGAGGTCGGAGAAGGGACCACGGATGGACCGACCCAACGACGAGAGCCTCAAGCTCGCCATTCCCAAGGGCCGCATGTACGACGGAGTCGCGAGCCTCCTGGCAGACGCTGGGATCCACCTCACCCACACAGTCCGCAGCTACCGCCCCGTGATCTCGATTCCAGGATGCGAGGTCAAGGTCATGAAGCCGCAGAACATCGTCGAGATGCTCCACGCAGGGTCACGTGAGGTCGGCTTCGCCGGTGCCGACTGGGTGGCCGAGCTCGACGGCCGTCTGGTCGAGCTGGTCGACACCGGCCTCGACCCGGTGCAGGTCGTGGCGGCCGCACCGGCTGCGATTCTTCGTGACGGCACCCTGCCCGACCGTCCCCTGGTGGTCGCCTCGGAGTACGAACGACTGACCCGAGGTTGGATCGAGGAGCGGAAGCTGGATGCCCGCTTCGTTCACTCGTACGGCGCGACCGAGGTGTTCCCGCCTGAGGATGCCGACGTGATCGTCGACAACACCGCCACCGGATCGACTTTGCAGGCCAACGGGCTCGAGATCGTCGATCGGCTGATGGATTCCTCGACACGTCTGTATGCCAACGAGCGGGCCCTCGATGAGCCGTGGCGCCGCGAGGCCGTCGACCGGCTCGTCCTCCTGATCCGGTCCGTGCTCGAGGCCAGAATCCGCGTCATGGTCGAGGTCAACGTTGCCGCGGATCACCTCGACGCGGTGCTCGCGGTTCTGCCTTGCATGCGCCAACCAACAGTCTCGACACTCGCCGGCAACGAGGGTTTTGCCGTCAAGGCGGCGGTGCCCAGGGCGCAGCTGCCTGAGGTGATCCCCCGGCTCAAGGCGTGTGGCGGGGGTGACGTGGTGGTGACGCAACTCGCCCAGATCGTGCCCTGAAGGAGGCGTCAGGTGACCGAGCGCGAACTGCACGTCACGCCGAACCCCGAGGTGGCAGATATGGCGCCGTACACCGGGGCACCGCCCGATCCACTGATCGACCTCAAGCTCGACAGCAACGAGAGCCTCTATCCACTTCCGCCGTTCGACTCGGACCTGTGGGGCGACGGAGGCTGGAGCCCGAACCGCTACTTACGCACCGCCGGTGTCGAGCGTCGCCTCGCACACCGATTGCGGCTGGAACCGGATCAGGTGGTGGTCACCGCCGGCGCTGACGACGCCATCGAGCGTGCGATCCGTGCCGTATGTCGACCGGGCTGCGAGGCGATCGTCACCGTTCCCGCGTTCGAGGTACTCGAGAGGTACGTCCGCCTGGCCGGTGCCACGCCGATCCGGGTGCCGTGGTGGCACGACGAGTTTCCGGTCGCCGAGGTACTCTCCCGTGTCACGCCCGACACTGCGCTGGTGTTCGTGGTGAGCCCCAACAACCCTACCGGAGCCGTCGCCTCCCGCGCGGCCGTCGAGGAGCTCGCCAGGAGCCTGCCGCGAGCTCTGATCCTGCTCGATCACGCCTACGTCGAGTACGCCGAGCCCGGCCACGACCTCACGTCCGCGGTGCTCGCGCAGCCAAATGTCGTTGTCTTCCGGACCTTTTCCAAGGCGTGGGGGGCCGCCGGGCTCCGCGTCGGGTATGCGCTCGGTGATCCGCGAGTGATGCGCTGGCTCCGCACCCTCGGCCAGCCGTACCCGGTCGCCGCGCCGTCACTGGCGATGATCGACCGGCTGCTGCTGCACAACGCCACTCCCCGACCGGAATCCGTGACAAGGGTGCGGCGTCACCGTCAGCGTCTCGCCGAGGTGCTGGCCGAGCTGGGTGTTGACTCGCTCCCGTCGCACGCCAACTTCGTGCTCGCTCGCTTTGCCGATAGCGCGTGGGTGCGGCGTGCGCTCGTCTGTCTCGGGATCGGAGTGCGGCCGTTCGTGGGGCGCGGCGACCTCGAACCATGGCTTCGGATCACCGTGCCCGGCGACGATGATGCGTTCGCCAGGCTCGAGCATGGCCTGCGCACCGTTCTGGCGCCGGGTGCGCTGCTGTTCGATCTGGATGGGGTCCTCGCCGACGTCAGCGCCTCCTACCGCGAGGCGATCCGGCGCACCGCCTCCTCGTTCGGCGTCGCGCTCGACGCAGCCGACATCGCCCGCGCCAAGGCGGCCGGTCATGCCAACAACGACTGGGAGCTGACGTGCCGAATGCTGTCAGAACGCGGGGTCGCCATCTCTCTCGACGACGTTGTTGCCCGATTCGAGTCCCTCTACCAGGGCACCGATCGAACGGCAGGGCTCCACCTCGCCGAGACCCTGCTCGCCGAACCCGAGGAGCTCCGTCGCATGGCGGCCACGCGGCCGCTCGGCATCGTCACCGGCCGCCCGAGGGCGGACGCCCGCCGTTTCCTGGAGCGGCACGGCATCTCCGAGTACTTCACGGCGTTGGTGACGATGGAGGACGGCCCGGCCAAACCAGACCCGGCACCGGTGCTGCTGGCGCTCGAGCAGCTGGGAACCGGTCACGCCTGGATGCTGGGCGACACCCCCGATGACGTGGTCTCGGCTCGGACCGCCGGCGTGCTGCCTCTCGGCGTGGTGGCACCCGGCGACCCCGAGGAGACCGCACCCGCTCTCCTCGCCGCGGGCGCGGCCCGTGTCCTCATCAACGTCGGACAGCTGGAAGGAGTCCTGCCGTGAGTCACAGAGTGTCCCCCATCGAACGCCGGACCCGCGAGACCGAAATCCTCGGCGAGCTGTCGCTCGACGGAAGCGGGAGTGTCGCCGTTGCGACCGGCATCGGCTTCCTCGACCACCTGCTGAGCACGTTCGTCTATCACGCCGGCTTCGACCTTCGTCTCGAGTGCTCCGGAGATCTCGATGTCGACGATCACCACACGGCAGAGGACTGCGCACTCGCGATCGGCGGAGCGCTCGACGCGGCTCTCGGAGACCGAGGCAGCATCGCGAGGTTCGGATGGGCCTACGCGCCCCTCGACGAGGCCTTGGCGCGGTCGGTGGTCGACCTCTCGGGTCGACCCTGGGCGGAGATCAGTCTCGGCCTCGAACGCGACTCGATCGGCCGACTGGCGTGCGAGAACGTCGATCACTTCTTGACGTCACTGGCGACCGCAGGCCGCTGCGCCCTGCACGTCGACCTGCTCCGCGGCCGTAACGACCACCACCGGGCGGAGGCGGCATTCAAGGCGACTGCCCTGGCGATGCGTCAGGCTGTGGCGTTGACGTCCCGCGGGGACGTCCCGAGCACCAAGGGGGTGCTGGTATGAACCTCGTACCGACCAGCACCTCGCCCTTCACACCCGTGCCCGTATCCGTCTCCGTCTCCGTCCCCGTTCCCGTTCCCGTTCCCGTTCCCGTTCCCGTTCCCGTTCCCGAAAAGACAGTAACCGCCTCAGTTCCGACATACCCGTCCAGCTCGCGATGTCCACGCCCTCAATCCCGCACGCCCGACCTTCCCGCCGAGTCCGCGGACCCCCGTTCTTGCATGGGAGCGGCAACATGAAGAGTGACGTCGTCATCGTCCGCACCGGCACCGCGAATCTGGCGTCGGTGGTGGCCGCGCTCGGACGCGCCGGCCGCCGGGTGCGGATCACGTCCGATCCGGAGGACGTAGCCGGCGCGAGGCGGCTGGTGTTGCCCGGCGTTGGCTCGTTCGGACCAGTCACCGCCCGCATCGACGAGCTTGGGCTGCGCGCTCCCTTGGCGGATCGCGTCAGAGAGGGCCGGCCCACCCTGGCCATCTGCCTCGGTCTCCAGATGCTCGCAGCCGCCAGCGAAGAGGACGCGGGCGTGGCAGGCCTCGGGATCCTGCCGTCCGTTGCCACCCGATTCCCGGAATCCGTCCGTGTGCCCCAGCTGGGCTGGAACCGCGTCGAGGCGGACCCGAGCTGCAGGCTGCTCCGGAACGGCTGCGCCTACTTTGCGAACTCGTTTCGGCTCGAGGAGATACCCGAAGGCTGGACGGGCGCGACGAGCGACCACGGCGGTCGCTTCGTGGCCGCGGTCGAGCGGGGCGCGGTGCTGGCGTGTCAGTTCCACCCCGAGCTGTCAGGCGGTTGGGGCCAATCCCTCATCGAGCGCTGGCTGGAGGCGCAGCCGTGCTGATACCACGCGTCATCCCCTGCCTTGACGTGGCCAACGGCCGCGTGGTGAAAGGGGTCAAGTTCCAGGGGCTCCGGGAATCGGGCGACCCGGTCGAGCTGGCCGCGGCCTACGCCGCTCAGGACGCAGACGAACTCGTCGTCCTCGACGTGGCGGCGACCCCGGAGGCGCGAGGCAACCACCTCGAGGTCGTGCGCGCCGTTCGGCAGGTGCTGCCGCTGCCGCTCACGGTCGGGGGCGGGGTGCGTACCGCCGCCGACGCCGAGGCGTTGCTCGAGGCCGGAGCGGACAAGGTGGCTGTCAACACTGCGGCGGTGCGGCGCCCGGAGCTGCTCACCGAGCTGGCGACGCGGTTTGGTTGCCAGTGCACGGTGCTGGCACTGGACGCGGCTCGGCGCAACGGTGGGTGGGAGGTCGTGATTCGATCAGGGAGGCACCGCACCGGCGACGACGCCGTGGCGTGGGCGGCTCACGCCGCCGAGATCGGTGCCGGTGAGATCCTGCTCACGAGCTGGGACCGCGACGGTACCGGAATCGGCTACGATCTCGAGTTGATCGCCGCCATTCGGGCAGCGGTGGCGGTGCCGATCATCGCCTCCGGCGGCGCGTCCGGTCCCGAGCACATGGTGGCCGCACTTGGCGCCGGCGCGGACGCGGTCCTCGCGGCGACGATCTTCCACGACGGCCACACGACGGTGCCCGATCTCAAGGCCCGGCTCGCCGCGCTGGGCGCGGAGGTGCGACTGTGATCATCCCGTCAATCGACATCATGGACGGCCAGGCGGTTCAGCTGGTGGGAGGTCGCGACAAGGTGCTCGAAGCCGGCGATCCGATGGCTATTGCGGAGCGCTTCGCGATCGTCGGTGAATTGGCCGTGATTGACCTCGACGCGGCGCTCGGCCGTGGCGACAACCGGGCGATTCTCGAGCAGCTCGTCCGGCGTTATCCCTGTCGGGTGGGCGGAGGTATCCGCACGGCGGACGCCGCGCTCGACTGGCTCGACCGGGGCGCCCGCAGGGTCGTCCTCGGCACGGCTGCCACCCCAGAAGTGCTGCATGAGCTTCCTCGGGATCGAATCATCGTCGCGCTCGACGGCGTCGACGGCGAGGTCGTGGTGCGCGGCTGGACGGAGCGCACGGGAACCTCGGTCCTGGAGCGTCTCGCAGAGCTGAGAGATCAGGTGGGAGGTTTCCTCGTGACGTTCGTCGAGCGCGAAGGACGGCTCGGCGGAGCCGACATGGTGGCCGCCCGCGCGGTCGTCGAGGCGGCCGGCGGCACGCCGGTGACGGTCGCCGGCGGCATCACCAGTCCGACAGAGGTCGCCGCGCTCGACGAAATGGGGGCGGACGCCCAGATCGGCATGGCGATCTACACCGGTCGGATGACGCTTGCCGACGGCTTCATGGCACCGCTGCGCTCCGACCGGCGGGACGGCCTGTGGCCGACCGTGGTCTGTGACGAGCACGGCTCGGCGCTGGGCCTCGTCTACTCGAACGTCGACAGCCTGCGGGCCGCCATCGACCAGCGTCGCGGCGTGTACTGGTCACGCTCGCGCGGCGAGCTGTGGCGCAAGGGCGACACCTCGGGCGCGATCCAGGAGTTGCTGTCGATCAACGTCGATTGCGACCGGGACGCGTTGCGTTTCTCGGTGCGTCAAGGGGGCTCGGGCTTCTGTCACCGCGACAGCTGGACCTGCTGGGGGCCCGATCGGGGTCTCGCCGCCCTCGAGCGCCGGCTGTTCGAACGGCTCACCGGCGGCGACGACGGCTCCTACACGTCGCGGCTCGCCGGTGACCCCGTGTTTCTGACGGCCAAGCTGTCCGAGGAGGCCGCCGAGCTCGCCGCCGCCGAGAACCGCGACGATCTCGTCTGGGAAGCGGCGGACCTGATGTACTTCACCGCAGTGGCGCTTGCGCGCACCGGCGTACCCTGGTCAGAGGTGCTCGACGAGCTCGATCGTCGGGGCCGGACGGTGCGTCGCCGGGACGGTTCACGGAGCTTCCGCCCCGGGTCCGGGGGAGACTGACATGGTGTTGCGACGTCTACAGCCCGAAGAGGTCGAACGGATCGAACGCGAGCCGGTGGATGCAGAGACCGTGGCCCGAGCGGCGGAGATCGTGGAGATGGTCCGTGCCGAGGGAGAGCGTGCCCTGCGCACCTTTGGCGAGCGTTTCGGCGACCTGGCACCGGGGGCGCCGCTTGTGCTCGACCGTGATGCCATGCGTGCGGGTCGCGAGCGCATACCAACGGACCGGCTCGAGCTTCTGGAACGCACAGCAGAACGAATCCGGTCGTTTGCCGAAGCCCAACGCCACGCTCTTCACGACGTCGATGTGGCCGTCCCGGGCGGCCGAGCAGGCCACGCCGTGGCGCCGGTGACGCGGGCCGGCTGCTACGCTCCGGGAGGCCGCTTCCCCCTTCCCTCATCGGTGCTGATGACGGTGATCACGGCGCGTGTCGCCGGCGTCGCGGAGGTGTGGCTGGCGTCGCCCAATCCGGACGATACGATCCTGGCCGCCGCCGCGGTCGCGGACGCCGACGCTCTGCTCGCTGTGGGGGGAGCCCAGGCTGTCGCCGCATTGGCCTACGGTGCCGGCCCGGTGCCCCCCTGCGACGTCGTGGTCGGTCCCGGCAACCGCTGGGTGACCGCCGCCAAGCGCCTGGTCACAGGTCGGGTGGGCATCGACATGCTGGCCGGTCCCTCGGAGCTCGTCGTCCTGGCCGACGGGGCGGCCGACCCGGTCGTAGTCGCCGCCGACCTCCTCGCCCAGGCGGAGCACGACCCCGACGCCGTTCCCGTGCTCGTTACCACATCGCCGTCTCTCGCGGACGCCGTTGACGGTGAAGTCGCGCGCCAGCTCTCTGGCCTTCCGACGCGGGCCACTGCCGAGGCAGCGCTCGCCAACGGTTTCGCGGTGCTGTGCGATGACCTCGCAATCGCGGCCTCGGTGTGTGACCGCCTGGCCCCCGAACACCTTCAGATTCTCACCGACGACGCCGACGCGGTTGCGGCGCGACTCGCGCACTGGGGCGGCCTGTTCGTCGGGGTCAACTCCGCCGAGGTCTTCGGAGACTACGGGATCGGTCCCAATCACACGCTGCCCACGGGAGGTGTGGCCCGTTTCAAGGGCGGCCTCAGCGTGCTCGACTTTCTTCGCGTCCGTACCTGGCTTCGCCTCGAAACCGGGGCCGAGGGCATCGGCTTCGCCCGCGACGCTGCCGCCCTCGCCCGCCTCGAGGGCCTCGAGGGGCACGCGCGCGCCGCAGAGATGAGGTTAGCGAGAGGAGACGCAGACAGCTAGCAACGAGGACGGGTCCGGAGCCTCCAATCGACGTCGGCCGGCTATGAGCTACACGCCAGGGGGCTTCTCAGAGCCGTCCACAGAAACCTCTTTGCTCATGGCTTACAGCCTCTGATACGGTCCGCCCCAGCCTCTCGTATCGTCTCTCCGGCGCGCTCCAGAGATCTTCAAAACCTCCCCGCGAGACTTCCCGCATATCCCGTGAGCTCGGCGTATCCCTCGCCGGTGTGTGATCCGGACACCGAGACCGGTCCCTCCCAGTAGACCACGCCCGTGGAGCCGCGGCCGTCGAGCTCCGCCCCCGGCACCAGCGGCGTGACCTCGAGTTCGAGATCCTCGGACGGCACTCGCACCCGCCACCCCGATGGGTACTCGCCGCCGCTGTCGGGGCTGGTCCACCAGGTGGTGGGATCGAGTACGACCTCATCGACGGTCAGCCGGCGAGCGGACCCGTCCGCACGCACGATCGTCCCGGATGAGAACGGGTCGGCCGAGCCGTCATGCCGTCGGAGCCGGTAGACCATGAGTTCCGAACCATCGGCAAGGCGCAGACTGTGCCAATCCCAGCCGACCACACTGGCGCCGAGCTGCGACGTTCCCCACTCGTGGTCGAACCAGCCGGCGCCCGCCAGCACCTGCTCGCTGCCGTCGATCGTGAGCGTGCCGCTGACGTCGAGACGCGTCCAGCTGACGTAGGCCGAGGCGTTGCCCGGGTCGGCACCTTTTCGCGAATAACCGTCAACTCCATGTCGCACCAGCTGCTTTGTCGGACGGTACTGCAGGTCGACCGCGAGCCCTGCAACATGGTCCGAGGCTCGAGCCACGAGGACATCCCCGTCGCGGCGTTCGAGCGTCCAATCGCCGAGCCACACTCCCAGATCGTCGTTTCTGAACCCGGCGAAGCCGCCATCAGCGCGCCACACACGCTCGGCGTGGCGAAATCGTCCGGCGTCCACCTCCGCGACCGCCACGTGCGCCGCCAGCGCGTGGCGCGCGCGCAACGGCGCCTCGCCGGGTCGCGGGGCGGACGGGTCGATGCCATAGCGGAAAAAGGTCACCTGCACTCCGTATTTTCGGCCATCGTTATCGGCCAGGTTGGCGGTCAGGTACCACCACTCGGTCTGCACCTCGGGGTGAGCACCATGATCGCGCGGAAAGGAGAGCGTCGGGGGTCCAGTGATTCTCAGCCACGCCGGTTCGGAGGCTCCGCCGAATCCAGCCCACGGGAGGAGGGTCGCGGCACAACCTGCAACGACCAACCTCCAAGGCTTCGTCTCTCTGCTCTTTGGTGTGACATCGAGTCTCACGTCGTCACCTCTCCTCGCGCAGGACGGTCGCCGGGTCGACCCTCAGCGCGGCCACTGCCGGTGCGAGCCCGGCGGCGATGCAGGCGACCGCGACCCAAATGATGAGACGCGCCACATCAGACCACGGCAGCTGGAGTTGGAGCGACCAGCCGAAACTCTGCAGGTTGACCACCTCGACGAGGATCACACCGACAACGAGTCCCGCAACGACACCCGCCGCGGATGCAGCGAGCCCGAGCAACCCGGCTTCCGCCACCACCATCGCCCCGATCTGACGTCGCGACGCCCCGAGCGCACGAACCGTGGCCAGCTCCCGCCGACGTTCACCGACCAACGTCAACAGAACGGTCACCACCGCGATCACCGCCACCACCGCGGCCACGATGGAGAGCGCCGTCGTGATGGCAAACGTGCGTTCGAACGCCGCCAGCACCTCGCGCTTGAGCTCGCGGTTGGAGAACGCCTCGATCAGGAACCGGCCACGCGCGGCGGCCAACAGTCGATCCCGCGCCGCCAGAGCATCGACGTCATCCGCCAGGAAGAGCGCCATGTCGAGTGGTCCTCGGCCCGGAAACCGCTCCAAGAACAGCGACCGATCCACCACCACGAGACCGTGGGAGCGCGAGTAATCGGAGAACACGCCCACCACCGGAACCTCGAGCGGCCCTCCCGGCGGTTCCAGCACTAAGGTGTCGCCCTCGCGCACGCCGAAGCGGTTGGCGAACGGCTCGTTGACCACGGCACCTCCGGCCGCGTACGCCTCGGCAAAGACCTCGCTCGACTCGCGACCCGGGAACGCGACGCTGCCGTGAACGGCAACGACATCGAATGCTGCGCCGGCCAGACTCACGGGGCGGTCACGGTAGGCGATATCGATCGAGTAAAACGGATCTACCGCCTGCGGTCCAAACATGTCGACCGCAAGCTCCAAGATCGCCGGGTCGAGCTCACCAGTCGGGACGCCGCGCTCCATCGCCAGTGGCCGCACCCACACGTCGGCCCTCATCCCCTCCTCGGTCCACCGCTCCACGGTGCCGCGAAACGAGGTCACCATGGTGACGATAGCCACTGCTAGCGCGACAGCCACCGACACTGCACCGGCAGCCCACGCGGCCCGTCGACGCCCGGCGGAGAGCGCCGCGGCGGCGAGCCGGAGCGCCGGTCCGTTGAGTCGTCCGAACGGCCTCGCGCCGACCCGTGCGAGCCCGTCGAGGAGTGGTCCCACAACCACCAGCAGCATTGCCATCACTGCCAGAGCGGCAACCATTGCGGCGATCGGTAGCCCGCGCCACGCCGGCATCTGCACGAGCCACGCGACGCCTCCCGTCATGGCTCCGAGAACCACGAGGTGGAGCGCGATCGTCCGGGACGCGAGCGGTCGCGGTGCAGCATCGCTGAGCCCCTGCAGGGGCGGTGTTCGTATGGCCTCCTCGAGCGGCAAAACCGCCGCCACCAGCGACACGACCATGGCGACGCCGAGCCCGAGTACGACCAGCCACGGCTCGGCCTCGATGCCGGTGGCCAGGCTCGATCGCAGGAGGGTGGCGACCGAGTAGCGCACACTGACCAGCGCCGCACGTGCGCCGAGCAAGCCACCGATGACGCCGAGCACGCCGCCGACGAGGCCGATAACCGCCGCCTCCGACAGCACGGCTCCGGCCACCTGGAAACGTGAAGCCCCGAGAGACCGCAGCAGCGCGATAGTATGCCGGCGCTGCACAACTGACGTCGCGAGCGTAGTCGCCACGAGTACCGCGCCGACGAGTATCGAAATCGCGGACAGCGCGACAAGGTTGAAGCGAAGTGAGGCCACCATGTGCTGGGCGGTCTCGCGCCGTCGGGAAGGCGGCGCGACCGTAACGTCGTCCGGCAGGAGATCGATCGCACGCACGCGCAGCGCGTCCGGATCCACACCGGCCCTTGGCGCGAGCTCGATGCGGTCGACACGATCGCCGCGGCCGAACAGCTCCATCGCGAGCGCCACATCCATTACGACGACCCGCTCCCAGACCTTCGCCAGGCCTTGTGCGGTCACTATCGCGGAGATGTTGACCGGCTCCGCCCGAGCCTGCGCGGACAGCGTCAACGTGTCCCCGCGCGTGACGCCGAGCCGATCCGCAAGCGCGGCCGACAGGAAGACACTGCGTCCGGTGAGGGCCTCGACAACCCGGGAACCGGCGTCGGCCTGCTCGAGGATGGGCCGCACCTCGGCATCGATCAACAGGTCGGTGCCGAGCACCCGCACGCCGTCACCGAGCTCGACGAGAAGAGCCACCTCCTCGACCACCGGCACGACGATCGCGTCCGAGGCCAGTGGCCGCAGCCCTTCGAGCCACCGTACCGGTACCCCACCCGGTCTGGTGATCTCGATCCGCACCGCCCCGGCCACCTCCTCGACCCCCTCCGCGAACGCGCGCACGGCCGCCCTGCTCGCCGCCACGGTGGCGACTACTGCCGCGACTCCTGCCGCCACCCCGCAGACCGTGACGACGAGCCTCCACGGTCGACGTATCAGCGGCCGCCAAAGGAGTGTCCGGAGCACCATCACACGATCTTGCCGTCCCGGAGTTGGAGGATCCGGTCCGCGACCCGCGAGACCCTGTCGTCGTGGGTCGCAAGCAGGAGCGCCGCGCCCTCCTCGCGCTGCAGCTCTTCGAGCAGTTCGAGCACGGCCGCACCGGTGTGTGAATCGAGGTTCCCCGTGGGTTCGTCGGCAACGACGATTCGGGGCCGATGGACCAGGGCACGCGCCAATGCGGTCCGCTGCTGCTCGCCGCCCGAAAGCTCGGACGGGTAATGAAGCCGCCGGTGAGCAAGGCCGACCCGTGCGACGAGCGAGTCGACGCGAGCTTCTTCGCGGCGACCGTCGAGCGCGAGGGGGAGCGCGACGTTCTCCTCGACGGTCAGATGCGGCACCAGATGGAACGCCTGGAACACGAGTCCGATACAGTGCCGCCGCAGCCCGACCAGCGTCTCTTCCGGCGCCGCTGCGAGATCGACGCCGCACACGACGACGCGCCCCTCGGTGGGGCGATCCACCGCCGACACCAGATTGAGCAGCGTGGACTTGCCGGAGCCGGAGGCACCCATCAGGGCGACCGACTCACCGGCGGCGAGCTCGAACGAGACGCCATCGATTGCATGCACCACTTCGTCACCGCGCACGTAGCAACGGCTGACTCGATCAAGCTGGGCGACGGTCTCGCTCATCGTTCCTCACAACGGTGATGTGCCAGTCAACAGTCCCAACGCAGGTTTCGTTCTTCATCATCGTCTTCATCTTCGTCTTTGTCTATCCAGTCGCGTGCAACCGGTGACGACGACAAAGATGAGGACGAAGACGAAGAACAGCGGTGTTACCCTGCGTTCGATGGAAGATTCCACCGCCTGGCGTCTCCTGATCGATGGAGATCAGGCAGGTGCCCTCAACATGGCGCGGGACGTCGCCATCCTCGAGGGCGTCGCCGAGGGCATCAGTCGACCGACCCTGCGCCTGTACGGCTGGCACCCACCGTGCCTGACGCTGGGACGCCACCAATCCCTCGACACCGTTGATCCCGCGTTCTGTCGACACCACGGCATTGACGTCGTCCGTCGTCCCACCGGTGGCCGGGCGCTGCTGCATCACCTCGAGCTCACGTATTCCTTGACCGCAGCGCTCGGTCACGGCCCGATCCCGCGCAGACTGCAGGACGCGTACCGCACGATCTGCGACGCGCTCGTCCGCGCCTGCGGCGCCTTTGGCATCGAAGCGCAGCTCACTCCCGGCGAGATCAACATCGCGCTGCCCGGCCCGAGTTCGGGGATCCCCTGCTTCGAGGCGCCTGCCGGCGGCGAGGTGGTGGTCGCGAATCGCAAGCTCATCGGCTCTGCCATGCGCGCCCACGGCGGCGCCATTCTCCAGCACGGTGCCATTCTGCTCGACTGGGACTCCGAGCTGCAGGCCGGCGCCCTTGGCCTCGTGGATGACCGCTCGCTGCGGCCGCTGATCACGACCTTTCTCGAGCAGCTCGGCCGCGTTCCCGATCGGCGGGAGCTCGAGCGGGAGATCGTGGCGGCGTTCTCACAACATCTGGGCGTGGTCTTCGAGGAGGCGGTCCAGACCGAGCCCGAAGCGGCTCGCGAGCGGGACCTGGGCGGCGGGTTCCTCATCGCCCCGGAGGACTCATGAAAGATCCGGACTGGTCAATCGGTCGGAGTCAGAGCCACCGGGTCCGTCTTCGGCCTCTCTGATCCTGCCCCTGACGAACGGAAGCAGGGCCAGACCCGGCAACGCCAGTGCAGAGGTGACGGCAAAGTACTTCGCGTAGCCGAGTGCTTCGACACCGATGCCTGTGAACGCGCCGCCGATGTCGCGAGTCAACGCCATCAGGGCCGTGAGGATGGCGTACTGGGTTGCGGCGTGCTCCCTATCGCACAGATTCATCAGAAACGACAGATACGCGGCCGTGCCGAGGCCCTGAGTGAACGACTCGACGATCGAGGCGACGTAGATGCTCTCTCGTGGCATGTCCAGGGCTGCGACGGCGACGTAGCCGAAGTTCGAGACGAGCTGCGTGATGCCCAGCCACAGCAAGGCCTGGAAGATCCCTTGCCGATTGACGAACCAACCCCCGGTGAGCGCCCCCAGGATCGTCAGGACAACCCCGAGGGTCACCGAGATCGTCCCGATCTCGGCCAGGCTATAGCCGCTGTCCACCCAGAACGGCTTGACCATGCGTCCCAAGGTCGAGTCCCCGAGCTTGTACAGCGGGACGAACAGAATCACCGGCACCATCTCCCATCTGAAGAGCCAGCTGAAGACCGGTGCGAGCGCGTGGCGACGGGCCGACTCGTCCAGCCGGACCCGAGGGCTGATCCACGCCGCGATGGCAAGCACGAAGAACATGACGGCGAGAGCGACCCAGACCAATCGCCATCCCGTGAACTCCGCGAGGAAGATCATCCCGCCACCGCTCACCAACAACCCGACGCGTCCCGCCGAGACGCGCGTTCCATTGATGCTGCCGACGTCCTGGGGAGTCGCCACGTCGACCGCGTAGGCGTCGATGGCGATGTCCTGGGTCGCGGAAGCGGTGGTGAACAGGAACAGCAAGCCCCACAGCAACAGCGAGGGGTGCCCGGCGTCCTGAGCCATGATCGCGAGCGCTGTCGCGCTCAGCAGCGCCAGACAGACGGTGATCCAGTGCTGTCGTGCGCCGTACCGGTCCACCAGCGGAGCCCACAGCAGCTTGAGGGTCCACGGCACGGAGAGCAGGCTCATGAGCCCGATCTCCCCGAGCGACACGCCGTGCACCCTGAAGTACACCGGCCACACGTCGTACGCCACCCCGAAGGGCAGCGCCTCGGCGAAGTACAGTACCGAGATCCAGAAGAGCTTCTTGCGCAATGTCACCGGGAGATTGTACCGATGCGACTCGCTGGCGCGAATCGCAAATCCGCTCCCCTCGGAATTTCTCGAGCGAATTTCGCGTCGCCCCGCACCTTGACGACGCTCTTGTCTTGACATGTCTTGATTTGTCAGGGGGAGATCTGATGGCGGGAATCAAGATCAGCTCAGAGGTTGAGGAATCGGTCTGGAACGATCTGCGCGACGTCACCGAGGAGTCGCACAAGAACATCTCGGGGCTCCTCACGGAGGCGATCAGGGACTCTCTCCGGCGTCGGTGCGTGCGTCCGATCGTGCTCGTGCATGTGGAGCGGTCTTTCAGCGAGAACGAAGAGTTTGGACGCCTCCTTGCCGAGCAGCCGGGTCCTGTTCTTGACTCTCGATGAGGTGCTCGTGATCCACGAGCGCTGCATCGAGAATTCTCGCGGACGCGCCGGCGTCCGAGATCTCGGCCTACTCGAGAGTGCACTCTATCGCCCACAGTCCGGTTATTACGAGGATCTCGCGACCATGGCGGCGGCCGTTTTCGAATCCCTGTTGATGAACCATCCATTCGTGGACGGCAAAAAGCGGGTTGCGTCCTTCGCAATTGATGTGTTCCTCCGGCTCAACGGATGGGAGCTCGAGGTCGACGCGCCCGAAACACACGCGCTAATCACCGGTCTGCTCGAGACTGGCTCTGCGGGTATCGATCACCTCTTGGATTGGATCACCGTTTCACTCAAGAAGCTCGATTGAAGTCCGGGACTGCTATCCCGCCGGCAACAGAGGCGTCGGAGCGCCTCCTGCGATCAACTCCAGACTCTTCTACTCTCAGCAAGTCACGCAGTGAATCGCTCCGGTATGGACGCGATGTCCTTCCGGCGCAGGAACAGCGCCATGGTGATCCCGACCACCGTGAGGATGGTGCCGATCCAGACCAGCGAAATCAGCGGCTTGGTCGACACGTCGAGCACCAAGCTGGCCGACGTCGGACCCGCGGCCGGCAGGCTCGGATCGAAGACCTGCAGCTCCACCGCTCCCCCTTCGGCATCGATCTGACCGATCGACAGCGTGACGCCGTCCGTCCCGGGAACGATCGCCGGCGTCGTCTCCGGTGCTCCGCCCATGCCGCCCTTGAAGGTCGGGGTTACCTCGATCGTCTCGCCGTCGTGCTCGACCTCGAAGACAACACCGAAGTTGATCTTGCCGGCCTCCGGGTCGAAGTCGGACAGGTCGAAGTCGGCGAAGGTGATCTTGAGATCCTCATACGCCAGGGTCTCCCCCTTGTGCAGCACTGCGGTGCGCCCGATCCCGCCGGCCAGCCCGAGCAGCTCGACCCGCACCATCCCCTGGTCCACACTCATGCCGGTGGCACGCAGCCGGGCACCAGGAACGCCCGGGATGTCCACGGGCACCGCCTGGACAGTCCCGTCGTTCATCGAGATCACCGACGGTTCCAGCTCGACCGGCTCCTGGCCGGGCCGTTCGAGATTTACCACCACGCCCACGGTGAGCGCGCCCGGCACGGCGTTCTGGCGCGCCAGATCGAAGCCGCGGAAGGTCAGCGTCCAGTCCTTGAACTGCTGCGGCGCACCCTTGGCGAGCATCAAACGGCCACTGGCAGCGGGCTCCTCACCAGGCGTGAACTCGGCCGGTGCCAGGTACAGGTCGCGCGTCAGGAACGACCTGATGTCGGGATTGGCGACCAGCTGATTGGACTTCTGATTGACCCACATTCTCGGCTTGAGCACGAAGTTCTTGCCGCGCGGATCGGTCACCTCGACCACCATGGCGTCGCGTGCCTGGGGGGTGGGCTTCTCGACCTCTCGGAAGGTCAACGTGTAGCCGAGCACCTCGGTCGGCTCGCCCTGAACGAGCCGGACCTTCTGGTTCCGGTCGAGCCAGCCGGTGGTCAGGAACGCGAGCATCATGAGGCCGATTCCGACATGAGCGAGCACGCCGCCGGCCGCCCGCCACTGCCCGTGGGACACCTTTTCCGCCGTCGCCCAACCGTTGGCGACGATGTTGAACAGGACCGCACCGAGGTACGCGAACGCCATCCAACCGCGCAACCCGAGCACGGCTCCGAGCGCGAGCAGTACAGCCGTGACGGCGGCCACGATGGCGAGCCTTTTGCCAGCATTCTCGTTGGCTTTGCTCCAGCCGAGGAACGGCGTCCCGCCGAGGAACAGGGCAAAGGCCACCGCCAGCCAGAATCCCATCCGATTGTAGAAATCGGGTCCTACCTGGGACGGCTCGCCCCACAGCCGAGTTATGAGCGGCGCCGACGTGCCGAAGCCGACGATGAGCGCGATCAGGATGACCATCAGTATCCCGACCACGAAGAAGATCGTGCGCGACAGGAACGGCTCCTCACCCACCTCGGTCGGGATGTCCCGCCAGCGCCACGCCAACAGGCCGATGGACAACACGAGGAAGAACAGCATGTTGAACACGAGCCAGCCGGTGATCCCGAGGTCCACGAACGAGTGGACCGAGAAATCCCCCAGCACGCCCGACCTGGTCAGAAACGTCGCGTACACCACGAGCAGGTAGGAGGCAACGGCCAGGACCAGGTTGAGTCGTCGGAATCGATGCCGGGCCCGCTGCAGCAGCATGCCGTGGGTGAGCGCCGCGGTCATCAGCCAGGGCACGAGCGACGCGTTCTCGACCGGATCCCAGCCCCAGTAACCACCCCAACCGAGCGTCTCGTAGGCCCAGTACCCGCCGAGCATGATCGCGAGGCCAAGGGTGCCGAGCGACAGCAGCACCCACGGCAGCGACACCTTGGTCCACTCGTCGTAGCGCTGCATCCACAGGGCCGCCAACGCGAACGCGAACGGAATCGCCAGCGACGCGTAGCCGATGAACATCACCGGAGGGTGGATCACCATCCACGGGTTCTGCAGTAGCGGGTTGAGCCCCTGGCCGTCCATCGGAATCATCGCCGTGGTCAGACCCTCGTGGAAGCGGAACGGGTCCTGTTTGAGCAGCAGCATGATCAGCGACAGCAGGGTTAGGTTGTAGAACACCATCACCCGCGATTCGTAGGAGCGGGCGAACTTCATCAGCGGCAGGCCGAGCAGAGCCCCGAAAAAGATCCAGAGCAGGAAGCTGCCTTCCTGACCGCCCCAGAAGGTCGAGATCAGGTAGTGCAGCGGCAGCAGGTTGTCGGAGTACGACCACACGTAGGCGAGGCGGTAGTCGTGCGTGACCAGCAGGTACATCAGCAGGCCGGAGACGATGACCACCGCAGCCGTCATCAGCACGTACGCCTGCCGCGCCTGCGATCGCCATTCCTCACGGCCTCGGATCACCGTCACGTAGGCGACGGTCGACGCGAGCCCGAGCAGAAATGCCAGCCAGAGCAGGATGGTTCCCGGGTAGTACATGGACCCTCCTTCAGGGTGGGAATCGATACGTCAGACGAGCGGTGGCAGCGCCGATCCGGACGCCATCAGGCCTCTGAACCGTGCTCCTCCGGGTCACTCGGGATGCCCTGGTACTTGGACGGGCATTTCACGAGCAACTGCTCGGCGTAGAAGGCGTCGTCGTGATAGCTGCCGATCGCCACGATCTGCGTGGCCTCCTCGAAGTTCCCCGGTTTGACGCCTTCGTACATCACCGGCAAGGTGGTGCCGTCGTCGTCCACGATCCCGAACCGCAACTTCTGCACGTCCTCCACGTAGCGCGTGGAGTCGGGCACGAGGCGGTCGGCCACCTGCACCCTGCTGGACGTGCGCATCGCCTCGTCGAACGAGACGTACGGCGTCAGGTTGGACTTGAAGGACGTCGCTCCGTAGGCGAGAAAGCCGACTATCAACACGCCGCCGATCGCGTACCAAAGCCGTCGCTGGCGTCGTGGATCTGTCATGGTTCCTCCAACCGGCGAACCTTACGGTCCACCCGATACACGTATCCGAAAAGGCCGCCCCAGATGATCAGGGTGACCAGCATGATCCCGAACAGATCAGTCATCACAGTACCTCGTGCTGACGCCGCTGTCGAAGGGCCTCGACGCGACATCCGATAGTATATAACCATACAAACAAGCCAGTAAATCCCACCAGGGACGCCATCAACACCTGCGTGTAGTGGAGATCGAACTCATTGTCCCCGCGGGTGTTGATGATGGTGTCGGGGTGCAGCGACCAGTAGATGCGCGGCACCACGAACACGAGAAACGGCACCGTGACGAAGGCCAGGATCGCGTACACCGCCGCCAGGGCCGCTCGACGCTCAGGATCGGGAATCGCGCCCCGCAGTCCGAAATAGGCGGCGTAGATCAACATCAGGATGACGATCGACGTCTGGCGCGGATCCCAGTTCCAGTAGGCGCCCCACATGATGCGGGCGAAGATCGAACCGGTGACGGTGGCGAGCACTGCGAACAGCAGGCCGAGCCCGGCGCTCACCGCTGCGCGGGCATCGTCCTTGGGATCGCGACGGCGCAGATAACTGATCGACGCCACGCACGAGAACAGGAACGCCAGAACCGCGACCCAGGCACACGGAACGTGGAAGAACACGATGCGCGAAGACTCCCCGACGAATCCCTCCGCAGGGTGGACGTAGAAAAACGCCGCCCAGATCACCAGAGACATCCAGGCGAGAAGGAGCCACTTGAGAATCTCACGAAAATTCATGGTTCACGGCCCATTCGACGATGTGCGATTCCTCGCCAAAGGGGTTCGGGGCAGGGGACCATGGGCTCGGCCCCAACCGTCCCGGATGGGAAGGCCACATCGTCCCAGTCTTCTCGATGAGTAACACGCGTCATGGGTTTCCATTCCGAGGCCCAAGTCCTCTATCCAACGGCCCTTTCCCCAAGCATTCCCAACGATCATGAAAGCCCGTCTCAGCTCCCGAGTCCATGTCCACGGTCACACAGTCAGGAATCGGTGGTGACGTATTGTAACCGAGTCTCGACATAGTCAGTCGTTCCAGACGACCGGAAAAACGAATGCCGACACCACGGTCATCACGCCGCCCAACGAAACCACGGCCCGCACGGAGGACTGCACCGTGTCCACCGACCCGTCGGACACGGCCGCGGTGCCCTGGATCAGGAAAATGACCAACGGCAGCAGCAGCGGCAGCGACAGCACCGAGTACAACGCCCCGCGCGTCATCGCCCGCGAGATAATCGCGGCGACGATGGTGGCGGTAACGGCCAAGGCATAGCCACCGACGGTCAGCAGCAACACGAACCATCCCACCAGCACCACCTCGAAACCCATCAGGAGGGCGAACAACGGCACCAGGAGCACCATGAGCAGGTACAGCAGCACCAGGTTGTACGCCAGCTTCCCCGCCCACACCACCAGCGGCGAAGCCGACAGCCTCAGCAGCGGCGCGGTGTGACTCTCCTCCTCCTTGACGAAGCTCCGATCGAGACCGGCGAGAGCCGCGAACAGCAGCACGATCCACAGCAGCACGGACAGCAGGAACGGTCGATCCTCGGCCGCGATTCGGAACGGGCCCACCGAGTAGGCCACCGCAACCAACGTGGTGAGCGCGAACAGACCCAGTGAGTTGAGCGCGACGCGGGTGCGGAACTCGGCCCGCAGCTCCTTGCCGGCGACCGCGGCGGCCTCACCCAGCCAGCGCCACACTGTGACTCCCCCACTCCATCTCGCTGCGGTCGTTGGTAGCGAGCACTACGGTCCGGTTGTCGTCGGCCGCCGCTCGCACCCATCCGGCGAGCCAGTCCTGACCGCTCGGATCGAGGTTCGAACCTGGCTCGTCGAGGAACAGCACTGCCGGCTGGTGGAGCATGGCCTGTGCGATTTTCAGGCGCTGCACCATGCCGGTCGAGAACCCGCGGACCGTCGTGGTTCTGGCCGGTTCGAGGCCCACCTGATCGAGGCACTCCCGGCAGCGATCCTCCACGTCTTCGAGAGCGCGCACGCGCGCGAAGAAGCGCAGGTTTTCGAGCGCGGTCAGCTCTTCGTAGACCGACATCGACGGTGCCACGACCCCGAGGTGCCGCCGCCACTCTGCGCGGACCACCTCGGCTCCCCCAGGGTCCAGATGGCGGATCTGCCCTCGAGTCGGCCGCACCAGCCCACACAGGATCGTCAACAGGGTGGACTTGCCGGATCCGTTGGGTCCGGTCAGCGTGAGGATCTCGCCCGGCCCGACCTCGCCCGAGACACCGCGAAACACGACCCGCTCGTCGTACCGCTTTCCCACGTCGTGAAACTCGATCCGTATGCCGACTGCCACGGCCCTGAAGATACCACGCGCCCGTCGCTCGTCCGTTGTCGACGTGTAAACGCACCTCACGTGTTAGACTGCGCGCGGTTCAGGCCATGTTCCCGCGTGGAGAACCCGCTGTTTTTCATCGAATTCTTTTGTTCCTGGTTTGTTGCGATACTCGTTGGATCGTTGACCGAGTACGTCGCTCGCCGCCTGATGCACTCGGGGAGAATCCTCAAGATACGCCACGCCGAGCATCACCGAAACCTGGCCGGTCAGGGATGGTGGGGTGAGTTTAACGATTACGTCGTTCCCGGAATCGCGATTCTCTGACTCGGCTTCCTGTTCTCGGTCCCTGCTGGCCTGGGTTTTGCCGCCGGTGCGGTGGCCTACGCCGCCTCTGCGGCCTACGCCCACCAGGTGCAGCACGAGAACCCAGATCTCGTATTCTGGCTGCCCCGACCGGTCCACTACCTCCACCACCGCGACCACATGTGGCGCAGCAACTTCGGTATCTCGCTGGATCTTTGGGATCAGGTGTTCGCCACGTATCGAGTGGTGGAGTGGCGGCGCGAGCGCCCACCAGGGACCTGTCACCTCCGACACTACCTCGATATACGATGGATCTGACAGCTTCGGCACCCCGCCCAGGCCGGCGTGTGTGGCGCGGTGGACGGACCCCGATACCCGCGGCTCTGCGATCGAGGGTGAGCGGCTCAGGCACCACGCCCTGATCTCGGTTCGGCTGGGCGGCGCCGCGCGGCGCTCGTCTCGACCCATCCCGTGTCTGTTTCTGCAATTCACGCAGTGAGTTGCATGCGCTATAGTGCCACCGAAAGGAGGGCATGTGCGAGCGCTGATTAGCGGCACCGGTATGTACATCCCCCCGACCACCGTCGACAACGATGCGTTGTCTCGCGTGATGGACACCTCGGACGAGTGGATCCGGGTGCGCACCGGCATCGCCGAGCGCCACTACGCAAGCCCCGATCAGGCCAGCTCGGATCTCGCGGTCCCCGCCGCCCGCCTGGCGATCGAGGATGCGGGGCTCCAGCTCGCCGACATCGACTACCTGATATTCGCGACCATGACGCCGGATTACTTCTTCCCCGGATCCGCGCCGTTCCTGCAGCGCAAGCTCGGCCTCGAGCAGATCCCGTGCCTCGACATCCGCCAGCAGTGCGCAGGTTTCATCTATGCACTGCAGCTCGCAGACGCCCTCGTCCGATCGGGCCAGCACCGTCGGATTCTACTGATCGGAGCCGAAACTCACGCGTCCCTGATTCCGTGGGACGACTCGACCTGGCAAGTCGTCCTCGGCGAGGCCGACGGGCCGTTGCCGCCGGAGGAACTCGAGCGCAACACCTCGACGCGTGACCGCGTCGTCCTGTTCGGTGACGGCGCCGGGGCCGTGGTGGTCGAGTCGAGCGCGCGAGATGATCGCGGGATCCTCGACAGTCTCATCCATACCAACGGCAACGAGGCGGAACGTCTGTGGACCAATGCGGGGGGCAGCGCGTTCCGGCCTTACTTCCACCCCTCCATGTACGAGAGCGGAGACGTCACTCCGATCGTCGAGGGCCGCAAGGTGTACGCGCTGGCAGTGACATTCATGCCCGAGGTCACCCTGCAAATCCTCGAGCGCAACGGCTACACGCTGGACGATCTCGATCTGCTGATCATGCATCAGGCCAACCTGCGCATCAACGAAGGCGTCCAGAAGCGGCTCGGCCTGCCCGACGACAAGGTCTTCAACAACATCGAACTCTACGGCAACACCACCGCGGGCACCATCCCCATAGCGCTCCACGAGGCTCGGCAGCAGGGCCGAATCAATGAGGGTGACCTGGTCTGCTTCGTCGGGCTGGGTAGCGGCCTGAACTGGGGCGCCGTTCTGTACCGCTGCTGAAACGGATCGGATATGACACGCAAGATGCTCATCAACGCCCAACGCCCCGAGGAGGTGCGCGTCGCCATCGTCACAGACGGTGTGCTCGACAAGTACGAGGTATCGGCCTCGGAGTCAGGCCTCTGCCGGGGGAACATCTACCGCGGCATCGTCGCCAACATCCAGCCGAGCCTGGACGCCGCGTTCGTCGACATTGGTCTCGAGCGCGACGGTCTGCTGCGGGCGGAGGACGTCGTCCGCGCGGCGGCACACAACACCCAGGGAGGGCGACGGCCGCGCATCGATCGGCTGCTCGAGAAAGGGCGCCCAGTGATCGTGCAGGTGGTGCGGGACGGCATCGGCAGGAAAGGTCCCCTACTCACCACGAACCTCAGCATCGCCGGTCGCTGCCTGGTTCTGATGCCTCACGACGACGTGCGTGGCGTGTCGCGCAAGGTCGAGGACGAGAGCGCCCGCGACGGGATCAGGGAGAAGCTCGAGCAGCTCGACCTCCCGGACGGCCAAGGGGCGATCGTCCGGACCAACGCCATCGACCAGCCGAAGACGGCGCTCAACCGCGACCTCAACGCGCTCCAGCGCCTGTGGAAAAGGGTCCGCACAGAGGCGGCTACCGGCAAGGGCCCAAAGTTGCTCTACAGCGATCAAGACCTGATTCTCCAGGTGCTCCGCGATTCGCTCGACAGCAGCATCCAGGAGGTGCTGGTCGACGACGACGAGGCCTTCGAAAAGGTTCAGGCCTACATGCGGACCTTCATGCCGCGCGCCAAAACCAAGCTCGTCCGGTACACCGACCGCATGCCGCTCTTCAGCCGTTTCCAGCTCGAGAGTCAGATCGACAGCATCTACCAACAACGGGTCGACCTGCCGAGTGGTGGGGGTGTCGTCATCCAGCGTACCGAGGCCTTGACTTCGATCGACGTCAACTCGGGTCGCGCCACCCGCGGGAGCAGCCAGGAAGAGACCGCCCACACCACGAATCTGGAGGCGGCCACCGAGGTGGCCCGTCAGCTGCGCCTACGCGACATTGGCGGCCTGGTCGTGGTCGACCTGATCGACATGAGATCCACAAAGCACCGCCGAGAGGTGGAGCGCGCCCTGCGCGACGCGATGAAGGATGACAAGGCGCGGTTCACCGTCGGCCGCATCTCACCGAACGGACTGATCGAGATCAACCGCCAGCGGCTCAAGAAAGAGCTCACCCTTCGCACCCATCGTTCGTGTCCAACCTGTAGCGGCACCGGATCGATCGCCAGTCCCGAGCTGGTCGGACTGAATCTGCTGCGGCGGATCGAAACCCGCGCCGTGACCGGTCGCCTCAAGTCGGTCCGAGTGGAGCTCCACCCCGAGCTGGCCGATGCGATCCAGAACGACCGCCGAGACGAGATCGCCGCACTGGAGAACGAGTTCGGAATTCGGGTCCAGGTGATCGCCGCCGCCGGGTTGCACCGCTCCGAGGAGCACATCGAGTGGTTCCACCGTGAGGAAACGGAAACCGCGCCGGTCCCGGTCGCGGCGGTCACGGTCGCCGATCTCGCCGATGGGGTGACGGCCCCCGGTGCCGCCGAAAACGATTCCCCCGCAAAGGCTCGCAAGCGCCGGCGCGGCAGCAGGAGGAGACGCAAGACGACGCCCTCGGCATCCACGAAGGAGCAGGCCCCCGAGTCAACCGGAACGGATGCCGAAAGGGGCGCGCCCGAGGGCGAAACCGCCGCACCCACACCCACTGACAACGACACGGATCGTCCCAAGAAGCGACGTCCGCGCAGACGTCGGCGTAAGAAGACCTCGTCCGGGGGTGGCACGGAGCCGACAGAGTCGTCGTGATCGGCTCGTTCGCCGTGGAGACCTGGAGAATGGTCCCGGCCATGACTGCGCAGTCTGATCGGGCGGAACCGGCCGCCACAGAAATAGCACGCGGCATACCCGTCTCCGTTTCTGTGTCCGTATCCGGATTCTCACGCGTTCTTGAAGGGCGAATCGAGCGCGGGGACGGATACAGGGACGGAAACTCCCCCTGCGTCAAATGAAACGGAAGAGTCAGAGTTACGGCGCGGGCGGCCACCCCACCGTGTCGCCGGGAACCTCGGTCTGAACCTCGGTGTCCACTCCCACCTCGTCACCGATGTAGTCGAGGGCCTCCCGCAGATCTTCAACTGAGAGTTTGTGGGGGACCCGTACAATAGCCGACATGGTGAACAGAGGCGCTCCGCTCATCGGGGCTGCCACCACCTCGGTCGCCATGCTCTCGACGTTGACTCCCTGATCGGCCAGGTAGCGGGTGACCTGATAGATGATGCCCATGTGATCGGCACCCACCACCGCGATCGACACCGTCGCACCGGTTTCGTCCTCACCGTCGCTGACCTCGCTTAGCCGTGTCTGGACATCGAACTTGACGAAGTGGAGCTCGCTGAGGGTGCCGCGCAGGGCGTCGATCTGATCCTCGGGTGCGGTCACGAACATCATCATGGCGAAGTCACCACCGAGACGTTGGAACCGCCCGCTTTCCACGTTTCCGTCGTGCTTCACGATCAGGCGTGTCACCTCTTCGAGGATCCCGGGTCGGTCACGGCCGGACGCGGTGAGCACGAGCTGCTTGCGCACAGGGCACCTCTGGCTGACATCATACCAGTCGGTGGTGAGGGGAACCTATCCGTCTCTGTCTCCGAACTCTCTTTCAACCTCCGCGGCCGGATCGCGCACGGGCACGCAGACGGATACGGAGAGGGGCAAATTCCCCATCGAAAACCACGAGCGACATGCTCAAGAAAAACCGAGGGCGCGGCCGAGCCGCGCCCACGCGAGGGAAAAGGAAGTCTGTCACTATCGCGTCGTGATGTTGACCGTGCCCGAAAAGGTCTCGATCGAAACCTGCGCACCCCCACCGCCGGTTGAAAAGTTCAGCTCCTGCTCCGGGGTGTATTGGTTCGTGCGGCGTGCCTCGGGGCCGATCGCGTTGCTGATTCCCCCCGAAAAGGTGCTGATGTCGAACTCGGCCGAGATCCCGGGCGAGACCACGAGGGTTACGGCGCCGCTCATGCTCTCGATGTCGAGCTCCCCGCGACCACTGATGTCGGCCAGGAAGGTGATGTTGCCCGACACGGTCTCGAAGCTGGCCGAGTCCACCAGTCCCTGCCTGATTTCGATGTCGCCACTCACGGTCTCGGCGTCGAGCTGGCCCGTGGCGTTTTCGACCGCGATGGTGCCGCTGACCGACGCGAGGCCGGTGGACATCGAGGCGAATGCGGTCGTGATTTCGCCGCTCACCGTCTCGACCGACAGCTCGCTCGGCCGGTCCGCGACCTTGACCCAACCGCTCACCGACTCGACGTCGACCGGTCCGGTGACGCCTTCGACCTGGACAGAGGCACTCACAGTCTCGACCTCGACCGAGGCGTTGACGGGCACACGTATCGTCAGCGCGGATTCGAGATCGTCCGCATGCTCGGGCACGTCCACGTAGATTTCGAGTTCCTGCTCGTCGCCCGAAATCTCGATGTCGCGCACGTTCTTGCCCAGCACGCCGGTGATCTCGACCTGGGGGCTGTCCCATCCCACCACCTGCACCGAGCCCGCGAGATTGTCGATCTGCACCCACCCGTCGGGGTTCAGGGGGCGTACCTCGTCCACTTTCCGCTGCGCCGACGCCGGGGCGGCGACCGCGACGGCCAAACACACGAAAACAGCTGCGATATTCCTCATTCTCTTCCTCCTAAATCTCTGACGGCAAACCTGTTGCAGTTCTCAGAAGCTCGATCTGTTGGCGATAAACCGCCGCCAGTCGATGGCTCAGCTGGGTGTTGTCGGGATCCTGGCCCAGGGCGATCGTGATCTCCGCGATCGCATCGTCGATCAGCCGCAGATTGCTGTCCACCACCCACAGCGTTTCCGGTGACAGCTCGTGCCGCCGCTGCTCGAGAATCGTGATGAGCTCGCTCCGGGCATGCTGAAACTCGGCTTCCACCAAGCCCAGCGAGGTGTCTTCGAAGCTCGCCGCGACCACGGCCGGTGTGGCCTCGCGGATCACAAGTACCGGCTTCTCAGAGTGTTGCCGACCGACCGTGTATGCGACCAGCACGGCGGCGGCGACCACTGCTGCAGCAGCGGCGGTGAGCGCGTACCGGCGTACACGCAATCCAAACCGACCCTGTACGACTTTTTGCCGATCGATCCGATGCGCGATTCCGGGCCACAAGTCGCGTGAAGGTTCAACCGACCTCGCCAGCTCGTCGACCCGCCGCCGGAGCGCGGCATGTGCCTCCACCTCCGAGCGGCAGTCTGCGCAGATCTCGAGGTGCCCGTCGATCGCAGCTCGCTCCCCGCGGGCAACCGTGCCATCCATCAGATCGTCCAAACGGGTCAACACGTCGCTGCAGTTCATGTCGTCAACGCCTTTCGCAGCAGTTGGCGGGCCCTGCTGAGCTGAGCCTTCGAGGTGCCCTCCGCCATGCCGGCCATTGATGCAATCTCGCGGTGCCGGAAACCCTCCACGTCATGGAGCACGAATACGATTCGTGCGCGTTCGGGTAGCCGGGCGATCGCCCGCTCCAGGTCGACCGCCGCCCCCGCGTCACGCGATGGTCCTGCAGCGGGAATCGCCTCGAGCTCGCCGTATTCGGTTGAACGCTCGTCCCGCCGAAGGCGGCTCCTGTGATGACCGAGCACCACGTTGACCGCGATCCGATGGAGCCAGGTGGCGAACAGGCTATCGCCTCTGAAGGTCGTCAACTTCTGCCACGCCCTCAGATAGCTCTCCTGAGTCAACTCCTCGGCAAGATGCGCATCACCGCACATCCTGAGACAGAGCGCGTAGATCCTTCCGCACGTGAGCTGGTAGAGTTCCTCGAAGGCCGACACCTCGCCACGCATGGCGCGGGCAATCAGTCGCTCGGACGAGGATTGGGGGTCAGCAATCATGGTGATCGCAGACGCCGCCTGATCCAGAGTCGCCGATGCTTCCATACCCCATGAGATGCCCGGCCGAACAGAATGGTTGAAACGGCCATGCCAACGAGTGTATGCGCATCGGGCCGAGCCGGCGAGGGGAATCCTGCCCGTGGATCCGGGGTTAGCGAATGGCAGATTGGAGGGGACCGATGAACAGCTCTGTAGCGACCACTCGCGGGATCGTGGTCGAGGTCGAGTCGAGCTACGTTGCGGACAGTTCCGATCCCATGCGCAACCGGTGGTTCTTCGCCTACCGCATCCGGATCTCCAACCAGGGCGATGAGGTCGTACAGCTCATCAGTCGCCACTGGATCATCACCGACGCGCACGGCCGCGTGGAGGAGGTCAAAGGTCCCGGAGTGGTCGGCCAGCAGCCCGTCCTCGAGCCCGGCGAGGCGTTCGAGTACACCTCGTTCTGCCCTCTCGCCACACCCTTCGGCACGATGCACGGAAGCTATCTGATGACCACCCACGACGGCGAGTCGTTCGACGCCAAGATCGCACAGTTCGCGCTTTCGGAGCCGCTTACGGTGAACTAGCCCTGGATGCGCCGAGCACTCTGGGCGCCACCAATCCCCGCACCTCCAGCGCCCTACAGATCACGTCGGCCGAGCCTTCGATCCCGAACGCCTCAGCGTCGAGGACGAGGTCGAACAGCTTGAGTTCGTCCGCGCCGACGTGGAAGTGCCGGCTGAGATACTTCGCTCGACTCCGATCGGTGGCTTCGATCCGTTTCTCCACCGTTTCCGCGTCCAGCCGTTCGCGCTCCTGGAGTCGGGCGACGCGCGCTCGCAGCGGAGCCACCACCCGAACCCTGAGACCGTGCTCGCGGGGCAGCATCAGGTGCGCGCCGCGGCCGACGATGATGACCCGACCGTCGAACGCCGCCAGCAGCATCACCCTGCCGAGCATCGTGACGTAGGAGTCCTGGAGCACGAGCCGTGCGTTCAGGAGGTTGAGCATGGTGTCGCGAAACCAACCCGACTTGGTCTCGTCCATCAGCGCGAGCATCTGCGGCGCCAGCTTCAGACGCTGCGCCAGGTCCTCGACCAGTTCCTTGTCGAGGACCGACCAGCCGAGCCGCGACCCGACTGTCCGCGCCACCTCTGCGCCGCCCGACCCGGCTTGGCGGGAGATCGTCAGGAAGGGGCCGAAGTCCTCCTTGCCGAGCTCGGGCGCGCCCCGCTCATCGGCACTCCGGGCAAGGATGTCGTGGATCCTCATCTGGAACTCGGCGGGCTTCACCGCGACCCCTCCACTCTGCCGCTCTTGAGGGCTCTTGACCATGGTGATCCCCTCCCTGATCAAGAAGATACTGCGGCGTCGCCAGAGGTGCCACTATCGGTGTCCGGTTCATCGCGCGACCGTGCTGAGCACGGCGTACGCATCGTTCGGCGAGATCCAGCGAATCGGGGTACCGCGTCGCTCCATGCCTCGGAAATAGGTCATCTGACGCTTGGCAAACTGGCCGATCCTGATCTTGAGCATCTCCCTCATGGCGTCGTAGGCGATGTCGCCCCGAAGATAGTCCCCGATCACCCGGTACTCCAACCCGAGCATCTGCAGCCGATCGTGTGAAACTCCTGCAGCGAGCAGCGACCGCACCTCGTCCACCATCCCGTGGTCAAGCCTGTGGTCGACGCGGACGGCGATCCGGCGTCGAAGCTCGGCTCTATCGACCCGGACTCCGAACACCGTGGAGTCGATGTCGAACCCGAGGGGTGTGCTTGAACGAAACGTCGAGCTTTTCGCATGCTCGGCGATCTCCAGCGCACGCACCACGCGCTTCGTGCTCGTCAGGTCGGTTTCTCGGTGCAGGTCGAGGGCCGTCCGGAGCAGTCGTTCGACCAGTTCGGCGCGCGACTGCCCCATCAGACGACGCCGCAGCGCGGGATTCTCTGGCACGTCGGCGATACGGTAACCCCGCAGCACGGCCTCGACGTAGAGACCGGTGCCGCCTGCCACCAGCAACGGCACCGCTCCGGAGCCGAACCGACTCTCGGAGGCCTTTTCCCGCAGCAGCTGGTAACACGCTCGTTGGAAGTCGAACAACGTGTAGACCTGTCGCGGATCGCAGACGTCGATCAAGTGATGGGGCACTGGGGGAGTCACCCGCGAGTACTCCTCGAGGTCCTTGCCGGTGCCGATGTCGAGACCAAGGTAGACCTGGCGCGAGTCAGCAGAAATGATCTCGGACCCAAGTCGGTGCGCGACCTCCACCGCGAGCCGGGTCTTTCCGGCCGCCGTCGGTCCGATAATCACAACCAGCCGAAGCGTCACCGCTCGAACCGTTCCCGAAAGCGGAATTCCTGCGCCATGACCTCGTCTCGCGATCGGCCCACAAACAACACGCCGAGCCGTCGTGGCGACCTGCGACGTCCGCCCCACGCGATCCACAGAGGTGACGCGACGAGCACGCCCCGCCTCGAATCCGGGCAGAAGCCGTCCCGTCCCAACTCGATCTCCAGCCGGTCGTGGTCGTCCGGCAACTCCAACTTGCGTCGGGTGAACATCCGCCAGTACAGGACGTCACCTTTGCCCCACTCCCGCCACAGGCGGCGGGCGGCCATCGACATGTGGCGCCGGGCGTTCAGGTCGGCCAACGGTCGCAGACGCTGCCTGCCACGGTCATCCCAGACGAAGCTGTCGAAGCACACCGGACCGAAGTAGCCCTCCCGCGCCAATCGGGACGCCGTCACCTCTGCGGTTCGCCGCAGGTCTGGCTGCCATCTCGCAATCACATCGGAGCACCGCTCGAACAGAGCGCCGATGAAAGCGCCGTCCGCCGTGTTGACGATCTCGTGTACGGCGAAATCTTCCACACAACCGTCAGTCCCGAGCTCGAGAGTGGAGCACAGATCGACGACCCGACGACACCACGGCTCCAGCACGACCCGATCGTCCTGGGCGAACGTCGCCTGCAGCCACCGTCGATCGGTGTCGCTCAGATTGCGGCGCCTCAGCCTCCGATGACCCAGTCCGGCATTGCTGTGGTTCGATTTCGCGAGCCAGCCGTACGGGGCCTCGATCGCCTCCGCGAGGCTCGACGCAACTGCCGCTACCGTTTCGCACTCCCCAACGTGATATGCGGGCCCGACCAACTCCCGCTCGGCGGCCGCACCGAACGATCGACCATTTGTCCGTCGAACGGTCTCGAGTGGTGGGTGGAGTGCCGGCTCGGCGTAGCTGAGGTTGAGCTCGATCGCCGCATCGTTCCAGCCGAACGGCGTGAATGTCTGCCCGGAGTCGACCGCTGGTCGGACCGTGATCCTGGGAATGGCGACGCGGTTCCGTTGCATCGACGCGAGGAACTCGTCCGGCAGCGCGCCCGGCAGTCGAACCGAATCCTCCGCACCGCCTGCGAGCACGAAGTGCAGCGCGAGCTCGTCGAGCTGTCGAGCCGCAGCCGAACTGGGCGGACCACCCCACCTCGGTCGGAGGCTCAGGTCGAAATCGGCGTTCGGCTCGTGTTCTCGCGCCATACCCGGGAAGGGTACACCGGCTGTCGTTTGGATGGACTCCAGAGCTGTCTGGAAAGGAGTGTCCCCAATGATTTCAGGCGGTCACGGCCGAGACGAGGGCTCACCAGTAGCGCTCGACGAAGACCTGGCCGGAGTGCTTGCGGCTGTGCTCCCTGAAACCGTCTTCAGCGAGCAACTCGACCATGTCATCGATCATGCCGGGATTGCCGCACAGGAACACCCTGCTGTTCGTCGGCGTGGGAGGAAAACCCCAGGCCTGATCGACGGCTGCCTGCTGCCACAGCTCTTGCACGTACCCTACGCGACCGGTCCACGGAACGACCTCTTCGTCGGGTCGGCTGATGGTGGGGATGTAGTGGAAGTCGTCACACAACCGCTCCATGGTCATCATTTCCGCGTGGTAGCCGAGGTCCCAGGAGTGTCGTGCACCCAGCAGCGCCGCGAACCGGCGGCCGCCACCGGCGGCCAAATTGGTGCGGAGCATGCTCATGTACGGCGCGAGTCCGGTCCCGGTGGCAACCAGGACGACGTTGGCGTCGGCGGGCGCCTGCTCGAGGGTGAAGAGACCGGCGATCTTCGCGCCGAGCCACACGCGATCTCCGGGCTTCAGGGCGAACAATCGCGGGGTGAGCAACCCAGAGTGCACGAGGTTGATGTAAAACTCGAAGTACTCCTTCGAAACCGACGATGAGGCGATCGAATACGCGCGTCGGATCAGCTTGCCAGGCTTGGGCTCACCCTCGTCGGGATCGGAGGTCGTGCAGCGCGCCGCCTCGGGTGGCAGGCCGAGCACCGCGAACTGGCCCGGCAGGAACTCCGGCAACGGCCAGCCGTCGGGCACGACCCGCAGGACGATCAGGCCGGGCGCGACCTCGATCTTGTGGCTGACGATGGCGTTGAGGGCTGACTTCGAATCGTTCATCTCGACCACGGATAGTGTCGCATACGTGTGTTGAATTCCACAGGTCCGGCGGCGCCCGGATCGCTGCCTCCCCTTCGCCACCACCCTGTTCGCTGTGTCGCCACCGTAACCGTTACACTGCGAAACCGTGGAGACGGTGTTCGACACCATTCCCCAGTTCGCCGCGGTGTGCCTCGCACTCGCGGTCGCCGAGGCTGTGTACGTCCTGCTCGGATTCGGTGCCGGTCTGATCGCGGTCGGGTCGCTGGCCCTGCTGATGCCCGAGGTGCGTGACGTCGTGGTCATGTTACTGCTGGTCAACCTTCCAGCCGAGCTCTACGTGGTCGGCAGCTCCTGGAGAAACGTAGCGTGGCGCGGAATCCTCGTTGTTTTCGCCGGAATCGCGGTCGGCATCCCACTCGGCGCGTGGCTGCTCGACCGGGGCGAACCCACCGCGCTGCTCACGATGCTGGGCGCCGTGCTGGTGGTCGTCGGTGGCGTTTTTCTGGTAGCGCCGCTCCAGAGAGCTGCTCCCGTGCCGTCGTGGCTCTCACTCCCGGTCGGTGTGGTCTCGGGCGTGCTGACCGGCCTGTTCGGAACCGGCGGGCCGCCGCTGATCTTCTACTACCACTTGAAGGGCGTCGACAAGACCACCTTCCGAAGCAGCCTGATGGCCATCTTCCTGCTGATGACCTTTGTCAGGATGCCTTCGTACGCCGCGTTCGGGCTCGTGACCGGTCCGCGGATGTGGTCCGCGTTGGCGGTGATACCTGCCGTGCTGCTGGGAGCGTGGATCGGCTACCGGATTCACCTCAGGATCGAAGAGGCTGCGTTTCGCCGCCTGGTCAGCGCTGCTCTGGTACTGATCGGGGTGCTGCTCCTCGTACGCCGATTCTGATCCCATCGAGGCGCGTGTGCCCCCCCGTTTCCGTCTCCGTCTCCGCATCCTCGTCCGAAGAACGCGTTGACTCCCGTTGGCAGAGAGGGATCAGGCCGTCACCTACCGCGCTCCCGATCCGGCCGTGCCGACCCCGGTCGGCGGCTTCGGATAGCCCGTGATCCGGCGGATCTGCTCGTACAGCGGTCGCAGCCTGCGGTACATCTTGAGGTAGACATCCCGGTACAACGCGTCGTAGAGGGAACGGTTGGCCTCGTCGGGCTCGAACTGACGGCCGACCCGGGTCATCTCCCCGACTGCCGTCGTGAAGTCGGTGTGAATCCCGAGACCGACCGCGGCGTCGATCGCGGCTCCCAGGCCGGACGCCTCGTAGACGTGCGGGCGGGCCGTCGGGAGTCCGAAGATGTCGGCCGTGATCTGCATCGCTGCATCGCTCTGCGAGCCGCCACCGGCGACTCGGATTTCGGACATCGTGACGCGGGTACGCCGCTGACACCGCTCCGCGCCTTCGCGCAGCGCGTACGCCAGACCCTCGAGAATGGCGCGATAGACGTGTGCCCTGGTGTGAACGTCGCCGAATCCGATCACCGCACCCTTGGCCTCGGGGCCCGGCACCTTGACTCCGGGCGACCAGTAGGGCTGCAGCACCAGACCCATCGAGCCGGGCGGCACGGCATTGACCAGTTCGTCAAACAGGTCCTCGGGCACGACGCCCCGTTCATCGGCCAGCCGCTGCTCGCGATACCCGAACTCCCGCTTGAACCACGACACCATCCAGTAGCCGCGGAGAATCTGAATCTCGAGGGTGTACGCACCCGGAACCGCTGCGGGGTAAGGAGGGATCATCGGGATCGCCTCGACGTACTTCTGGTGGGTGGTGTTGACCGTGGCGGTGGTGCCGTAGGACAGGCACCCGATGTGGGGCTCCAGGCACCCGGCACCGATGACCTCGCACGCCTTGTCGGCGGCGGCCGCTACCACGGGCAGACCGACCGGAATCCCGGTCTCCTCGGCTGCGGAAGGCGTGATTTCACCCAAGATCTCGCCCGGTGGCACCAGCTCGGGCAGCAGCCGCGGATCGACCGGCAGGGCCAGCCATTTCCAGTCGCGCGGACCGGCCCATGTGAGGCGGCGGTAGTCGAACGGCACGTAGCCGACCTGACAGCCCACCGAGTCTGCGAAGCGTCCGATCAGACGATGGGTCAGGAAGCCCGACAGCAACAGGTACTTGTGAGTGTTTTCCCAGATTTCGGGCTGGTGGGTGCGAATCCAGTTGGCCTCGGCCTCGGCCTGGAAGTAGGCCACTGTTTCAGCCATGCGTACGAGCGAAAACGCGACCCCCCACATCCCACCCACGGGCCGCAGTCCCTCGGTCCGCCGCTGGTCGAGCCACACGATCGCCGGCCGCAGCGGGCGCCCGGCCCGATCCACGTTGACCATGGTGGCGCGCTGGGTAGTCAGGGCCACTCCGGCGACTGCGTCCTTTGCCACCGGGCTCGACCGCCACAACGCCTGGCACGCCTCGCACAGCGAACTCCAGTACAGCTCGGGGTCCTGCTCGGCCCAACCGGGGTGGGCCGAGTAGTACGGCTCGATCTCGACTCGCTCCTTGGCCACCAAAGTTCCCCTGGCATCGAACAGCAGGGCGCGGATGCTCTGGGTGCCGTTGTCGATGGCCAGGATGTGTTCGCCGTTCGCCATCGCCATCTCCCCGCTTCGGTCGCACTCGGTTGGCCATTTGTACAGCAATTTCGACACCGACACCAGCGAGCCCGGCGGGAGATGACCGTGAGCCGTCCGTGCCTTTCATCGAACCGAGAGGCAGATCCTCGGGGCCCGCGTGCAGGATCGGCGGAGGCAATCTGGTCAGCTTTGGGAAATCTTGGGTACCATCGTCTCGAGATTGCCGATGGTATCCGCACCCGACACGATCACCTCGCATTCCTCCGCCACGCGGCGTTGGATCGCGGTGATTGCGTGGATCGCGCTGATCTACACCACCATCCCCTTCGTCCGCCTGCTCCAGGCCTGGTTCATAGCCCACTGGGACAGGGAGTTGATCGGTTACGCCGTGATCGCCGTGCTCGTGATAGCGGCCGTCGCCGTGCTGCTCGCGCTGCGGAGCCTCAGCTCCCGCTGGTCGCCGGCAACCGCGATCTGGCTGGTGGTGATCGCGGCCGTCTACACGTGGTGGGCCATCAGCCTGTGGCGGGTCCCGGAGGAGGCGGTGCACCTGCTCGAGTACGGCGTGCTCGGAGTGCTGCTGTACCGAGCCCTCAGACCGCAGGTTCCGGACGCGTCCGTGTACGTGGTGGCGGCCCTCATCGGAGTGTTTGTCGGTACCCTCGACGAGGTCATCCAGTGGATCACCCCCCGCCGCTTCTTCGACTTTCGAGACATCTTCCTCAACTGCGGTTCGTGCGCGCTCGCGCTGGTGGCGGTGTGGAAAGTAGACGGACCGGGCCCGCAGCCGGTGACCGCCCGATCGCTGCGACGGGTCGTTCGCTCGGCGATCGCGGCGGTTACACTGTTCGCCCTCGTTCTATCCGTCACCCCGACACGAGTCCAGCGCTGGGCGGAGCGCTTCCCCGGGGTTTCCTTCCTGCAGTCGCCCGACAACGAGATGGCCGAGTACGGCCACCGCCACGTGATTCCAGGTGTGGGCAGGATTAAGTCGCGATTCACGGTCGAGCAGCTCCGGGCCGAGGATGCCGCGAGAGCCGACGAGGTGGCCGCGATCCTCGACCGCTACCCGAGCGAGAGGTACGGCAGATTCCTCAGGGACTACCCCCCGCAACGCGATGCTTTCGCGCACGAGGCGCGGGTCCACATCTTCAGCCGCGATCACCACCTCCTCAGGCAGGCCGAGTTCCCCGAGGGTTCTCAGGACTCCCGTCACCACGCATCGGTCGCCCTGCGCCAGCACCAGATGCTCGAGAGGTTCTTCGGCAACACCCTGCGTGCCTCGCGCTACGACCTGCCGGCCACCGCGATCGACGGCCTCGAGCAGCAACTGCTGCCGGACCTTCTCTGGGACAGCTGGACGAGCCGCCACCTGATCACCCGGATCTCGGAGCGAGCACTGCGCACAGTGCTGGTCATCACCCTGCTCGGCCTGCTCGCCCTGGATCTTGGTCTCGGCGGACGCGGCCGCAGAGAGGCTCGGCCGGAAGGAGTCCCGACATGACAGGGCAGCGTTTCGAGGGGACCCGGCGTGACTTCCTGGTGGCAGCCGGTCTCGCCGCCTGCGGCTTGCCCGGTTGCGCGAGCTGGCCCGCCAAAGGAGCGGACGGGCAGACCCTCCGAATGGTCTTCTTCTCCGACGTCCACGCCCGCACCGAGTGGCAAACGCCGGCGGCGATGGCCCAGGCCGCCACCGCGATCAACGCCCGCAACCCGGAGCTGATCGTGGCCGGCGGTGATCTCATCACCGACGGGTTCCAGTCGCAATTCGCCGCGGTCGAACCGCGCTGGCAGGCGTACCTGGAGATGCACCGCGCCCTGGACGCCCGCGTCGAACCGGTGCTCGGCAATCACGATCTGGTAGCAGCGGATCCGGATGACGGTTCGCCAGCCAGCCCAGACCCCAGGGCCGAGTTCAGGGAGTACTTCGGTCTGGATCGCACCTACCGGTCCTTCGACGTCTCGGGGTACCACTTCATCCTGCTGGACTCGATCGCGGTTTCCACCGACGACCTCAGGTACCACGGCCGGATCGACGACTCTCAGCTCGCGTGGCTCGAACGCGATCTGGCAACCGTCGAGCCGGAGACTCCCATCGTGGTGGCGACCCACATTCCTCTGCTCACCTCGTTCTACCAGGCCACCGAGGGTGCCACGGCCGCCGCGCCCGCCAACCGGGTCGTGAGCAACAACCGCGAGGTGCTCGAGCTCTTCGACGACCACAACCTTCTGCTGGTGCTGCAGGGACACCTTCACGTGGAGGAGATGCTGCGCTGGCGCGGAACCACATTCATCACCGGCGGCGCGGTGTGCGGCAAGTGGTGGCGCGGCGCCTGGCACGTTACGCCGGAGGGGTTCGTGGTGCTCACGCTCCGGCCCGACCGCGTCGACTGGGAGTACGTCACGTACGGTTGGGTTGCACGACGCCCTTGAGCTGCCCGCCCGCCCGGGCATGGGGGCGTGGGGTCGTGAACGGAACAGCTCCGGGAGTCCCCCTCACGCCCGCAAGCCCAGCCCGGCACTCGTGTTGAGTGCCGGGCGGCCAAGCCCTCAAGCCCTCTACTCCTCGAGTTCGCCCACAGTCTCCGGAATCGGCGGCAACGCCATCGTGAAAACATCGAACTTCGGATCGAACTGGGCCAGAAACTCTGGTCCCAGCGCCCGGTAGGTCACCCACATCGGCAGCAGAATCACCGTGCCGACGTACGGCAGGGCCACGATGCAACACGTGCAGCACACCAACAGCGCGATGACGAACGCCACCGGGATCGCCACCAGCAGCACGAACAGCCCGTACAGGAAGAACCAGCCGGGATGAGCGCGCAGCCACGGCAAAAACGCCCGCCAAGCGTCCGTCGCCCTGAGGTCGAATCGGTACATGATCGGGATAACGAAATTCTCGAGCAGCAGCAGGATGTACGCGATCACCACCCCTATGACCACTGCCAGCAGGACGCCGAAGAACATCCCCGCAAACGACAGACCCCGCACCGCATCGTGGAACGACAGGGTCGCGGCAGGCGCGAGCACCAGCAGCGCCACGCCCATGAGCACGACGAAACACGCGACGACAAAGCCGAAGCGCCACAGGAACAACGAGTTACCAAGCCGCTGAAAGCGCTTCCACGGCTCGACGATCTGGGCCCGATCGTGGACCACGTTGTCGAGAAAGATGAACTTGGCCCGCGAGCTGATCCACAGCAGCAGCAGCACGATCACGAGCAGAAGCGAGATCAGCAGCAGCCCGAGCGGCAACAGGAACACGTTTTCCACCAATCGGTCCCAGGCGTGGCCGAATTCCCGCAGGGCGTCGCCGGGGTGGTCCCAGTTGTCGCTGTCGAAGTTCGAGACTCCGGTCCCGCCGCCGGCCCCGCTCGCCAAACCTGCGAGCCACGCCGAAAAGCCGAGCACCAGCCACTTCACCAGATCGAACGGCTGGAACAACATCTGCCGCATCCGCTCCACGGCGCGCGACAGCGGGTCCACAAATGTCATGGCCATCAGTCCTCCGTGCGGGCCTCGGCCTATCCTATACCTCCCCCGCCCTCAACGAGCCCGAAACCCTTGCTCCTCTTCCCATCGAACGCAAAAGACCGAGGAATGGTTCTCGATTTTGGCTTGCCACCCGGCAGCGACATCTCGCGGTGTCGAGAGATCCTAAGCGAGAATCGCGGGTCGATCTCACGCGTCGAGATCGAGGCACTCCGCCACGAGTTCGGCGATGTGCAGCGGATCGATACCGGTCAGGTGGCGGATCTGATGCCGGCAGCTGATCCCGGACGCCACGACCCGCGCGTCCCCGGGCAGCTGCTCGAGCATCTCCACCAGCTGTCGTGCCACCTTTCGCGAAAGCTCGTCCTTCTCTTCGAGCATGCCGAACGCTCCGGCCATGCCGCAGCATCCGCTCTCCAGTAGCGCGACCGAGGATTCCGGGATCCGCTCCGCCAACGTGGCCGCCCGGTCGGCCCGGCGCAACGCCTTGGCGTGGCAGTGGTCGTGAATCACGATCCGCGCCCCACCACCCCGCAAGGCCAGTGCATCGGGCTCGCTCTCGAGGACGTCCGCGATCAAGTCCTCGAACAGCACACAGCGACCGGCCAGTTCCTCGGCGCCCAGGATCCCCAGCTGCCGGTACTCGTCGACAAACATCGACCAGCAGGACGGCTCGAGGAAGACGACCGGCAGATCGGCGTGGCGAGTCGTCAGCAATGCCACGTTGTGCGAACCGAGACGACGTGACTCCGCCACGAAGCCCCGACTGAAGGCGGGCCGCCCGCAGCACCGACGCCCGGTCGCCAGCCTGACCTCGAAACCCAGCCCTTCCAACACCTTGACGGCCGCACGCCCCACCCGCGGCTCGTGGTAGCGCACCCAGGTGTCGTCCCACAGGACGACCGGGCCGCGCCACGCATCGGACCCGTGCATTCGTCGGGTGCGGAACCACCGGTCGAACCGCCGGCTTGCGAACCGAGGCAGTGGCCGGTCCGGGTTGAACCCGACCAGGCGCTGCGCCAGACGTCGCCCCAGCGTCGAGCCGGAGGCGACGTTCGCCAGCCACGGCAGCCACGTACCCAGCCGGCCGAGCAGATCTGCCGCAGCGACCACCCGATCCACGAGCGCCACACCGTTCGCTCGATGGCAGGCGTGCAGCAGCTCGGCTTTGAGCTGGGCGAGGTCCACGTTGGACGGACACTCGGTGCGGCACGCCTTGCACGACAGACAGTCACTCAAGGCCTCGTCCAACTCTCGCGATCCCAACGCGCCACCTTCGAAGCGCCCCTCCAGCGCCGCCCGGATCGTGTTGGCGCGACCTCGGGTGGACTGAATTTCATCGCCGACGGCGATGAAGGTGGGACACATGGTGGGCGCCTCCTTGAGGCACCCGCCGCAGCCGTTGCACTGCTCCAGGTTGCCTACGAAAGATCGATCCCGATCGACGAAGCCGAGCTGCGGCACGAAGGGCAGCACCAGATCGGAGCCGACACCGAGGCGCAGGTCTCGATCGATCTTGAAGCGACCCACATCGAGGATCTTGCCGGGATTCATCACCCCTTCCGGATCGAACAGATCCTTGATCTCGTGATTGGCGGCCACCAACTCCGGTCCGAGGTGATCCGCGATGTACTCGGTACGCGCGATCCCGACCCCGTGTTCGGCCGCGAGCGATCCCCGAAACCGTAGCGCGAGTTCGGAGACGTCGTCAGCCACTTCCCGAAGTCGAGCCAGGTCATCGGCCCTGTGCAGGTCGAGGGTCGGCCGCACGTGAAGCTCGCCGGAGCCGGCATGCCCGTAGAACGATGCCTCGAGCCCGAGCCGATCGAGGATCTCGCGCAGCCCGGCCACGTACTCAGGGAGCCGCTCCGGACGAACACAGACATCCTCGATTCCGGCAATCGGTTTGCCAGGGCCTCGGCAGCTGGTGAGGAGGTTGAGTCCGGCGCGCCGCACCGACCACACCAGCTCCTGTTGGTCGCGATCCCGGCACAGCAGCCGACGACGTCCGAGCCGACGGTCGGCCAACTCGGAGAACCCCCCCTCGGGCTCCTCGAAGAACTCCACCAGCAGGAGTGCCTCGCACGGATCCTCATCGAGCCCGAGCAGGGACCGCGCACGACCGAAGGCGAGCTGGCCTCGAGTCTGATCGAGCAGCAGTCGATCCACGTGTTCGATCGCCGCCGGCTCGAGATCGGCGATCTCCACCGCCGCTCCCATCGCCTCGGCCACCGAGTCGAAGAACAACACACCGAGCGTCCGCCGTTGCGGCAGCGGCACCACGTCGAGCACCGCCGAGGTAACCACGGCCAGCGTGCCCTCGCTGCCGCACACCACCCGGCTGAGATCGCCCGGATTTCGCATGCAGTTGTCGAGGCCGTAACCCGGCCAGCTCTTGACCATTCCGGGTGGCATCCGCTCGGAGATCACGCCGGCGCGCTGCGCCACGATTCGGTCCACCCCTTCTCGGATTTCACACAGATCGCCGCAACCGACGCCGATCTCGGCCACCGTGCCGTCGGCCAGGACGACTTCCAGCGCCCTGACATGGTCGACCGTGGTGCCGTACACCGGTGCGTGGGCGCCCGACGAGTTGTTCCCGATCATGCCACCGAGGGTCGCGCGAGAGGATGTTGCCACGTCCGGGCCAAACCACAGACCGTGCGGCCTCAGAGCCGCATTGAGCCCGTCCAGAACCACGCCGGCGCCGACCTTCACGGTGCGCTGCTCGAGGTCCAGCTCGGAGATCTCACGGTTGTGACGCGCGAGGTCCATCACGAGACCCTCCCCGACGGCACCCCCGGCCAGACCGGTGCCGGCGCCCCTCGGGGTGACGGTGAGCCCGGTCGCGGCGGCGGCCCGCACCACCGCCGCCGCCTCGGACGTCGACCGCGGCAGGGCGACCGCGGCCGGCTCCACCCGGTAGATCGACGCGTCGGTCGCGTAGAGCGTCCTGCTCAAATCGTCGAACCGCACCTCGCAGCCGCTGTCGGCGAGCGCTGCACGTTGCGCGGTGGTGAGCGGAGGCATGGCGCTATTGTAGGAGGTTCGACAGCTATCTCACGCGCAGCTCGTCACAGCCGAGCGACGCGGCGAGGTCACGGCACGCGTCGATCTCCTCGCCGTCGAGCACGTGGCCGACCACCGACGCCTGGACCCGTCCGAACCGGCCGGCGGCCCGGCGCAGGAAATCGAGCATCGTGAGCCAGTACCGCTCCGGCGCCACCTCGCGCGGGAGGTCGCCGCTCCCGGGCCGACACAGCTCGACGTAACGCGCGCACGTCGGTGCGTTGAGGGAGACGAAGACGTCATCGATCGATGCCTCCAACTCGGGAAGGACATCACGATCGTGGATCAGATCGCCGTGGCCGTTGGTGTCGAGCCGCACTCTCGCACCGGCGGCGCGAAAGACGCTGCTCGCCTCCACAATGAGATCCAGGCGGAAGGTGGGTTCACCGAAGCCACACCACACGATCTCGGAAAAAGCCTCGGCGCCGCCGCGACCGTCGACCGCGCGCATCAGGTCGTCCATCCCGGGCTCCGGCCCGCCCCAGAGTCGGCCGTCACCCAGGCCCGGTTGGAAGTTCCGGACGCAGAAAACACAGCGGTTGGTGCACCGGTTGGTGACGTTCAGGTACAGCCTGTCGGCGCTCGCAAAACGATAGGCGTAGTCCACGGCCGGCGGAATCATCTCCGATCGCGAGACCGTCCGCAAGCTGACTCCCTCCCACCCGCCCGGATGCAAGGTGCGAGATTCCCTACCCGCCCGCTCTTCGTCTTGATCTTCATCCTCATCGTCTTCGTCTTCCTCATCGTCTTCATCGCCATCGCCATCGTCATCGATCCACCGCCCGACCGCTTCTGGTCGCTTGTCGCTGGTCGCCTGCGTCCCCGCCAACCCATGTAGGCGCCCAGCCCCTGCCCGCGGGTGGCCTCTCGATCGGTGAGGCCAGCGTGACTTCGAGGTGCCCTCTCCCCAACGCCCGCCCCGCGGGTGCCCCGTTAGACGATGTTGGGACCGTGCGGCCCCTCCCACGCAGGTGACGGCGCTCCCAACATTGTCAAAGACGGCACGCCCGCACCAGGCGCTGTCAGCGGCCTGCCGCTCGCGTCGATCGTCTGACACCCAACGGACTCTGTACCCGATGTTCGGCGGCCGAGAGGTCGATGGTGCGAATCGATGCGTGAATCGCGCTGTGGTACATATCCCCTGTCATGGTGCGATTCTCGCGGCGCGTGCCGTCCGATCTTCGGCCGAACCGGCTCGCCCAACGTCGGGCTCGCCTCGGCCCACCCGAGTTCGACCTCACCGAGTCGAACCCGACCAGGTGCGGTTTGCCCTATCCCCCCGACCTCCTCGGGGCGCTGCTCGAACCCGCCGGCCTCCGTTACGATCCGGACCCCCTCGGTCCCGAGGTGGCGCGGCGGGCGGTCGCAGATTGGTACCGGCAGTGGGACGTCCAGGTGGATCCGCAGCACGTCGTTCTCACCGCCTCCACGAGCGAGGCCTACAGCTTCTTGCTGAAGCTCCTGGTCGAGCCCGGAGGTTCGGCTCTGGTGCCGATACCGTCGTATCCGCTCTTCGAGCAGCTCGCGAGACTCGATGGGGTCGGGCTGGCCCACTACAGGCTCGATCCCGAGATGGGGTGGCGGGTCCATCCCGACACCATCGCCACCCCGCCGGAGGGCTGTCGTGCGGTCGTCACGGTCCACCCCAACAATCCCACCGGATCATTCCTCCACCCGGACGATGCCGACCTCTTGGCGGCCCTGTGTCGGGACGCCGGGGCCGCTCTGGTCGTGGACGAGGTGTTTCTCCCATATCGCCTGCGCGACACTCCTGGCTCGCGCCACAGCTTCGTTTCGGAAAAGCGTTGTCTCACCTTTTCTCTCGGCGGCATCTCCAAGGCTCTCGGCCTGCCGCAGCTGAAGCTGGCGTGGATCGTCGTCAGCGGACCCGAGTCCGAGGTGAGGTCGGCCCTCGACCGCCTCGAGTACATATCCGACGCGTACCTCTCGGTCGGAACGCCGGTCGCGTTGGCCACGCCGGATCTGCTCCGCCGCTGCGAAGCGGTGTCCCAGGCCATCGCGCGCCGCTGTCGCGCGAATCTCGACCGGCTGCTCGAGCTCGCCCGAACGGCGCCCCACGTGACCGTCCTCGTGCCCGATGGCGGCTGGAGCACGGTGTTGCGAATCCCCAACGTGATCGATGAGGAGGAGCTCGCGATCACCCTGCTCGAACACCAAACCGTGGCGGTGCACCCCGGCTTCCTGTTCGACTTCCCGACTGACGGCTATCTGGTGCTCAGCCTGCTCGCCCCCGAGCCGGTCTTCGCCGAGGGTGTCCGAAGACTGTTCGATACCGTGGATCAGGTTGTGACTGGCATGGCGATGTGACCCGCCCGCTTCTGGAGGCTTGTCGCTGGTCGTTGGACCGCCCACCCGCCCAGGGCCTGCGGGCTTGTGGACCTGTGGGCTCGAGGAAATACGTGAACGCTCTGGAGAAGCCCTCACGTCCTCAAGCCCAGCCCGGTACTCAGCCCTGACGATGTGTTGAAGAAGCGGAGACCACGGTCTTAGATGGGGACAATCCGGCCGTGGGCTGAGTGCCGGGCGATCAAGCCCTCAGGCCCCTCCACGGTCGGCGTCCTCGAGGTCTCTGCGGCATCGCAGCGCAATCCGTTGAGCGAACGCAACTATACTGGCCCCATCATGAGTACGGGCCGAAAGAGGCGCCTCGGCGGCTGGGGGTTCGAGGGAGAATCGCTCGAGCCGTCGCCACAACTCCTGGTGTGGCTCCGGGAGAGGATCGGACCCGCCGAACACCCGACACCGACAGGCGCGGCACCTCCATCGGATGCCCCGCCTAAGCCACTACCCGAACTCCCGCTCGAGATCTCCACCGATCCACTCGACCGGCTCGCTCACGCCCGCGGGCAGGGCCTGTCCGACATCGTCCGACTGCGCGCCGGCCTCGTGCCGGCACTGCCCGACGGGGTCGGACGACCCACCGACACCGAACAGGTCGCGGCAACACTCGCCGCCTGTGCCGCGGCCGGCGTGCGGGTGATTCCGTGGGGCGGCGGCACCTCGGTCACCGGCGGTGTCAACGTCACGAGCGGTGACGCACCGGTGCTGACCCTCGATCTGGGGCGGATGGCGGGCATGGTGGACCTCGACGAGGTGTCGGGACTCGCCACCTTCGGCCCCGGCACCACGGGCCCCGACGTGGAAGGCGCCCTGTTCGACCACGAATTGACGCTCGGCCACTTTCCGCAATCTTGGGAGCTGTCCACGGTCGGTGGTTGGGTGGTGACGCGCTCGGCAGGGCAGGAATCGCTCGGATACGGGCGGATCGAGGACATGGTGGCCGGGGTTGAGGTCGTCGCACCCGCGGGCCGCCTACGGTTGCCGACCCTGCCCGCCACGGCCGCCGGGCCTGATCTGCGCCAGCTCGTCATGGGCAGCGAGGGAAGACTGGGGCTGGTGACGGAGGCGACACTTCGCGTTCGGCCGAGGCCGGACGAAACTCGCGTGGAAGGCGCCCTCTTCCCCGACCTCGGCGCGGGGCTCGCAGCGGTCCGCGAGATGGTGGTGTGCGGCCTGCCGTTGACACTCGTCCGGCTGTCGGATGCCCCCGAGACACAGGTCGCCATGGCCGTCGGCCTCGCCGGCGGTTCGGCCGGTTCGCTGCTCCGAAGCTACCTGCGATTTCGCGGAATCGGGCCCGACTGTTGTCTGATGCTGTACGGGGCGGCGGGCGACCGGCTTGGGCTGCAGGAGATCCTCGGTTGTGCGCGCGGCCTGATCCGCGATCACCGGGGGCTGGTGCTCGGTGGCCGCCCCGGGCGGCACTGGCTCCGGGATCGCTTCAGGCACCCCTACCTGCGCGACGCCCTGCTCGACCTGGGCTACGCGACCGACACCCTGGAGACGGCGATCCCGTGGTCCGAGACCATTGCTGTGCGTCAGCGGATTTCGGATGTGATCGCGGTCGCACTGGCAGCGACGAACGAGCGGGTCACGGTGTTGTGCCACGTGTCGCACCCGTACCGGGACGGGGCCTCCTTGTACTTCACGTTTTTCTTCCGCTGCTCCCCGGATCCCGAGCAGACGGTGCATCGGTGGGCTCGGATCAAGCGCGCGGCTACCGGCGTCCTGGTGGACAGCGGCGCGACTCTCAGCCACCATCACGGCGTCGGCCGTTGGCACGCGCCTTGGCTCGAAGGAGAGATCGGAGAGCACGGCTGGCGGCTGCTGGACACCGCGTGCCGATCTTTCGACCCGGATGGCGTGCTCAACCCTCATGTCCTGCTCGACCGCGAGGACCGCCTGGAGGAGTGACCGTGTTCCACCCCGCATGGCGCCGTCTGGCCCTGTCCTCCCTCGACCAGCCGTTCGATCTGGTCGTCATCGGCGGCGGCATAACCGGCAGCGGCATCCTGCTCGACGCGGCCCAACGCGGTCTTCGCGTGCTGCTCGTGGAACGGGACGACATCGCCTCCGGAACGTCCTCGCGATCCTCCAAGCTGATTCACGGCGGCCTCCGGTACCTCAAGCAGATGCAGTTCTCGATCACCCTCCAGGCATGTCGCGAACGGGATCGCATGCTGTCGCTCAACCCGCACCTGGTGCGCTCCCTCCGGTTCCTCTACCCGGCGTACCACGGCGACAAGACCGCCGGCTGGAAGGTGGATCTCGGGCTGTCACTGTACGATCGCCTCACCGAGAGGCCGGAGCGCCACACCCAACTCGACAAGGACGAAGTCGAACAGCTCGCTCCCGGATTGACCACCAACCGACTCGATCGTGCCCTCTCGTACTCGGACGCGATGGCTGACGACGCGCGCTTGACGCTGGCGGTCGCGGCCACCGGCCACGCCTACGGCGGCCACATCCTGACGCGGTGCGACGTCGTCGGCGCGAAGCGCTCGCCGCGTCAGCCGACGATTTCCCTGCTACTCCACGACCTGGAGATGGACCAGGCGCTGCACGCCTCGGCGCGGGTGGTGGTCAACGCCACCGGGGTGTGGACCGACGTTGTTCGCGAACGCCTCGGTCTGCCCGGAACACACCTCCGGCCGTCGCGCGGCATCCACCTGATCCTCCCTCGACAGAGGCTCGACATTTCGGTCGCGGTCTCGTTCCCGTCGCCCGATGACGGCCGTCCGGTGTTTTTGATCCCTCATCCCGAGGGCATCCTGCTCGGAACCACCGACATCTATCACGAAGGCGGCCTGGACGACCCACGCCCCACCGCCGCCGAGGTCGACTACCTGCTCCGTGCCGCGGCCACCATGTTCCCTGCCGACTCCCTCACCAGGAGCGACGTGGGCGGCGCCTTTGCCGGCCTGCGGCCGATCCTCGACACCCATGCCGAAGATCCGTCCGAGGCGAGCCGCGAGGAGGACATCTGGGACGAGAAGGGGATTCTGTCGGTGGCCGGCGGCAAGCTCACCACGTGGCGCAGCACCGCCGAGGAGGCGGTGGACACCGCCATCGGGATGCTCCCCGAGGAGGCAGTGCGTCATGCGGCGCCGTGCGCCACCAAAGGGACCCCCCTCGCCGGTCTCGCCCCGGTCGACCTGGCGCACCGGCTCAGGCAGTCTTTCGAGCTGGACCCACGAGTCGCAACAGCGATGGCGTGGCGGCTCGGGTCGCTGGCCTGGAGCGCCGTTCGAGACGCCCGGCGAAAGTCCGAGCTTCGTCCGCTGGAGGACGGAACCGACCTTTGCGCCGCCGAGGTCCGGGCCCATCTCCGCGCGGGAGCGGTGCTGCGCCTCGAGGACCTGCTGCTGCGCCGGATTCGGGTCGGCATGTGGCAGCCGGAGCTGGCGCTCGGACTGCTTCGCAAACTCCGCCCCATCGTGCGTTCGGAGTTGGGCTGGGAGTGGAGCCGCTGGCGGCGCGAGGAGGAGGCATTCGCCGAGGCCTTGGAGGGGTGGACGTTGGAGGGGATCAGAGACTAGCGACTGCGAGTGCGACCATCTTCGTCTTCGTCTTCGTCTTTATCGTCATCGACCCACTCACGCGGTCCCAGTTCGCGACGCTCTCTCCCCTTCGTCGCGCCCTCTCCCCGGCGCGCTCCCCGCGGGTGCCCCCTTTGACAATGTTGGTTCCGGGCGGCGTGGCATTCGGCCGGATCAACGTCGCTTCGACGGGCCCTTTCCCCAGCGCGCTCCCCGAGGGTGCCCGGCATGACGTTTCGAGGACCCTACACCACGCGTCACCCTCGACGGCCGTGGAACTCGAAACGTCATGCCCGGCACGCCCGCAGAACGCGAGAGGACGGCACGCCCGCACGAGGCGCTGTCATCGACCCACCCGCCCGTATCCGGTCTCTGGTCGCTCGTTGCTGGTCGCTCGACCTCCCACCCACCGAGGGCTTGTGGGCCTGAGGGCATACGGACATGGGGGCACGGGGGCGCGGGGGCATGTTGGCTTGTGGGCATGATCGGAGCGGTTCCGGGAGACCCCCCATACCCTCATCCCCAGGCGCCGACCTGTCACGGCGCAGTCCAAAGGACGAAGGCGGAAGGCGCCGGCCATGCCCTCATCCCCTGCCAAGAACCATCGGGCTCGGACAGGTCTTCCTAAGCGCCGGATCACCGGATATCCGCGTGCCAGGTCCACGGGCGGTACCGCAGTTCGGCCCGGTGCGTCCCGCTGGGCACGGCGACCCCGAGCCCGGCGAGGTTTGCCCGCACGACGGGTGCGGGCACGCCGTCCACCGTTGCCTGCCAGCCCGGTGTCCACGGCCTGGCGACCACCAGGAGACACGGACCGTCACACCGCACCCGCACCCTGACCGCGGTACTCGAGGCCTCGATTTCCTCGAGCACCGCTCGCGCCGCCCTCACCTCGGGCGAGCCGGTTGGCACCACCGCCACGGTCGCGAAATCCAGCTTCTCCGAGGTCAACACGTGCCAACCGCGCGCGCCGTCTCCCTGAACGGCCCGGATCGCCGTCCGCACCTCCGGCAACCAGTGGGGGTTGCGCCACACGGCACCGCTGGAGCCCTGCCACTCGAGCTGCCAGCCCGGCGGCTGGGCATCAGGCCGGGTTGCCAGATACCGCACCGACCACGCGCCACACAGTCGAGCGGGAGCCGACGCGAGCGGCCCGCCGATCACCGGCCGCGGGTCTCCCAGCGACGCCATCAGCCGGGCGTAGGGATGCGGCCGCAACGGATCATAGGCACGCAGGTCGGACAGACCGTAACGGGCCCCCAGGTTGGCGGGCAGCACACCGGCCACACCGATGAATCGACCACCATCTCGAGCCTGGAGCTCCGCGAGACGCTCGACCAGATCTGGCCGAGGCAACCGATCCTGGGGTGCCGCGGTCGGGTTGATACCGACCGCGTACAGCGCCAACTCCACCGCGACTGCCGGTGCGAGCGCAGCCGGCCGACGCAGCAGCCAGCCGGACACCACGGCGCCCACGATGGTGAGCAACACCAACCCGAAGTCGACCGGCACCAGCCGCCACGGCATGCCGGACAGGGCGACCGCTGCCACCACCGCAGCCGTCGCCAGCCGACACGCGGGTCCGCGAACTCTATCCCACAGCGCCCCGTCCACTGCCAGAGCCGCCCACACGGCCAGTCCCCAGGCCACCAGCATCCCGAACCTGGGCAACGTCATGCTGCTGATCGGCGGCACCGCCACCAGAAGACTGTCCAGCGGAGGCAACCGATAGAGCAGCACCGCACCGAGGCCAAGGCAGGCCCACGCCGCCCATCGGTGGCGACGGAATCGGCCGCGGACCCGCCCGACGCCGATCAGGGCCAGCGCCAGGCCCCCGATCCCGACCGCCGCCGCGGGGTACGGGTACCTCCCCTGCCAGTCGCCCCGGCCGGGGTGACCATTGGCCATCGGCACGACGAGCTGTTCCACCGCATCGATCCTGATGGTAACGGGGGGTCGGTCCCGATTGGGGCGCTCTGCCTTCAGCCAGACCGCCTTCTCCGAGACCCGAATCGCTCCCAGGGTGGGCCACGCCAGCGCCGCGGCGATCAGTACCGCCACCGCCACCACAACGACCATCCGTGACCAGCGGCAAGGGTGCAGCACGAGTCCCGTCAGCAGCGCCGAACCGACCGCGATCAGTGCCGTCTCCGGGTGGAGACCGCAACCGATGAGCCAGCCGGACACCACGCCGAGGCCGACGATCAGCACCGGCCTCGCCCTGCGACGGGCGACGACGGTCGCCAACCACCACAGCCACGGCACGGCGGCGGTCGTCCAACTCAGCGGTACCAGCAGCCACCCCAACTGGTAGGCACCGCCGGCGAACGCCACTCCTCCCACAGCGGCGGCCGACCATCGGAGCCGCCAACCTCGCCACAGCAGCAAGAACGCCCCCAGGCCCGCCAATTCGAGCTTCCACAGGGCCATCACCGTGGTACCGCGCTCTGGACCGAGGCACCACAACGGAATGTTCACCGGCGCGAGCAGGCCGATCTGGCCGTTGGCGTAGAGCGGCATGCCGCCACCGATTCGGTCGCTGATCCACGGCAACTCGCCCCGTGACAGGTGACGACGGGTCTCTGAAAACCAGGGGTGGAACTGCAGTACGAGATCAGACTGAGCCGGCTGGCTAGCGGTGATATCCGACCAGCCCACATTGCGGAACGGGTGGTTGTTTTCAAGGCTGCGAACCGGGTTGAGATCGACGCCGAACAGCAGCGCCGGGCCGATCACCACTGCCAGCACGACGTCGAGCGTGAGCTGAAATCGCAGCAACCACCGTGACCGGCGCCACCACCATAGGTGCAGTGCCAGCAGCGGGATGACCGTCCAGGCCCACACCGCCATCGGCTAGGGCCTCGCCACGAGCCGGCCCGAGAGGGCATCCGCAACGTCTCGCTCCCGACCCTCGGTCTTCATACCGATCGAACCCCGCTCTCCGATTCTCGGTTCGTTCCTCGCGGAAAGCAATCCTCTACACCAAGTCTGCATCAGCCATGGTCAGGTACGCTCGAGCCGCGACCGAGCCCAACTCGAGGTCTGGGTGGAACGACCTCCCCCCGAACGCCAGTCCGGCTGGATCGGAAGCGGACTCGAACCCGCAGGCCTCCAGGTGAGCCCTGCCCTCGGCGTCTCCGCTCAACCACATCTCCTCGAGCTCGGCTCCGGTCTGCGCAGCGAGCCGCGCCGACAGGTGGAGCAGCAGATCCATGGCCCCGGGATGGCCGTGATCCCACACCAGATCCACCCACCGGCACCGCAGCTGGTCAGTCCGAAACGCAACGAACGCCACCGGTCGATTGGAGAGCCTGCGGAACACCAGGAACCTGTGGTACCGAATCGACGGATGACCCGCCAGGCGACGCAATGCCCAGGCTGCATCGCGCACGACCGCCACCGGATAGTCCACCGACGCACGCGACCACAGCTCGTCCAGTCGCGGTTCCCAGTCGCGTGCCGGCTCGGCGCGGTACGAGAGCCGCCTGTGTGCGGCAGTACCCGCGACCCGCCTCGACAGGTACGCGACAGGCTCGAACCCCATCTCGTCGTACCCCAGCTGCAGGGATCCCTGGCGACGGTGGCGAGGTCCCGGGAATCCGTACAGGAAGGGGTGGCGACCCGAGCGGCCGATGCGATCAAAGAACTCCTCGGCGGTCGCCACCATCGCGCCGCGTCGCGCGACGCCCGTTCGCGCCGAACGAGTGGCGAACACATCCACGATCTGGCCTCCTCCCCACACCTCCCCGTCGATCTGGAATCGCGTGGGTAGTGCGGCATAGTGGGCCACCAGCTCCTCCTCCCGCTCCGCCACGACGATCAGCCGGCCATCTGGATCGGGCGGGAATTTCCACGCCCACGCCGCCATCGGCCGCTGACATCCGAATGCCCGGTTGAATCCTTCGTTGATCGCGATTTCGTCGCCCGGCCGATAGCCGCGGATGGTGAGCTGGTTTTCGGTCATGGGCGGTCCCACCTCCAGCTCCCGACCGCCCGCCATCGCCCGGCGCGACGGGCGGCGGCGAGGGCGAACCATCGGCCGCGGCCAGCCAGATCCGAAACGCAGTCCGGCATTGCATTTCGCCGGACCGCTCCGCCGGAAGGGAGCAGATGTGGATGCGGGGACAACAACCACAGGTCAGCGGCGGTCTCGGCTACCTCCTCCGGGCCCAAGACGTTCTTCGCCGACGGACCCGCACCCTGCCGGCCGGCCGCGCAGAATCCGAGCAGCCGCCGCCACAGCACGCCGTAGTTGCGGCCAAAGAACAGCTGGCGCGACGCTTCCTCGACGGCGCCGCGGTCGCTCCTGCGGGCAGTGGCGTGACCCCACCGGTGGACGACTCCCGCGTCGGCCACCAGCGCCAGCCGCGCACCGTTGTGGCGCGCCCGCCACAGCCACTCGGTCTCTTCGTAGTAGAGGAAGTAGCCCTCGTTGAACCGACCGAACCTCTCGAGCGCGGTCCGCGGCGCGACCAGCAACGCTCCCCTCAGGCTCGGCACCTCGACGGTCTCGGTCGCCGTCCACACCCGCCAGGTCTCCTCGAGCCATCCTTCGAGCCCCGTGTACCACGCCCACGGCCAACGGCGACGCAGCGCGCGCCACAGCTCGGCACGCGGCGCCGGATCCTCGGCGGCCGGCAGCAGGAAACTTCCATCCGGATCCCAAAAGAACTGGGGCCCGACCACGTCGAATCCGGCGTCCAGGGCCCCCAGCATAGGGTCGAGGCTGTCGTCCAAGAAGACAAGGTCCGGATTGGCGAGCACGAACACGTCGCCGGTGGCAGCCTCGATGCCGACGTTGAGCCCGGCCGCATAGCCCCGGTTGGGCCTGACGATCAATCGATCGACCGCGAGCTCCGCCATCCTCTCGACCTCGTCGGCATCGTCGGATTGCTCCACCACCACCACCTCGACGTCGACCCCTGCCTGTCGGGCAACCCGACGAAAGCTGGTCACGCACCGCGGCATGACCGATGAGGAGTGGTGGCACACCAGGATCAGGGAGACCTTCACGGCGGGGGCTCCACATCGGCGGCCATCCCCCACCGCAGCGCCGCGTCCAGCTCCCGAACCACCCGTCGCTCGGAGAATCGCCGTGCGGCACGCAGCCCCGCACGCCGCATCCGTCGCCACCTCGTCCGGTCCGTCAGCACCTGCCGCGCCGCCTCGGCAAAACCGCGCGCGTCGTGCGGCGGTACGAGGTCCGCGGCGCTCGACGCAAACCCCTCGAAGGCGGCGATCCGTGATGCCACGACCGGCACGCCGCACGCCATCGCCTCGAGAACGGGCATCCCGAATCCCTCCTGATCCCACGAGGGTGCCAGGAGTAGATCGCACGCGGCCACCGTGCGGGCCACCTCGGCAGGGCTGAGGTGGCAGTGGTACTCGTCGGGCTCAGACACCTCACGTTCGGGGTCGGCCAGCGGCCACTGGGAGATCCGCACGAGCCGCAGATCGAAACCCTCGGCGCGCAGCATCGTCACCGCCTCGAGAGCCGTCGCGACGCCCTTCCAGTCGATCTCGAACGGGTGCAACACCAGCACCCGAGGAGGGCGATTCGGTGCGAGGCGCCACCGGTGACGCCAGATCGGCTCGAGCGCCGGCGGCACGAGCCGAACCGGCCGCCCGAACCGGGTCCGCACCAGATCGGCGAGATGGGGGGACAGAGCGAATGCGGGCAGCGGAAGCGAGTACGCCTCGAGGATCTGCCGGTGCTCGCTCCGGTTGTGGGTGTAGCTCGCCTCGAAACCCTGGCAGTAGTGGACCGCGCGCCCCTCGGGCAGCGACGCCGCGGGCCTGATGGTCGTCCAGTAGGTGGCGATGTTGAGATCCGCTGCCGGGACGGTCTCGGCGTTGAATTCGGGAACGGTGAGAAAGGGCGCCTCGACCCCGTACCAGTCCGGCCGGAGTCCTCGGCTGATCACTCGGACATCGAGGCCGCGCCTGTGCAGCAGATTGGCGTGGTGGAGCTGAATCTTGACACCACCAAACAGGGCGGTGTCCTCCAGCAGGTAGTTGACGCGCAGCGATCCGACCTCGCTCACCGCCACTCCCAGCGGTGCGCTACCTCCAGCAGCGACGGCGTCCAACTCGGCGCAGCCACGCGGACAGCGTTGGTGGCGACAGCCTGGTCATGAACGTGGAGACCGGTGTCGTCGAGCAGGAACGCCGAAAGGTGAAACGTGCCGCCGGCAACCGGCAGCGCGGGCACGAGAAGGCGCACGCGGTAGTGCTCGTGCCCGACCAGCGGATGGCAGCCGTCCCACGTGGTCGACACCCCAAGCACGCAGCGGCCGTCGAGGGTGTCGAGCGCCACGCCGACGTGGTACCGCTCATCCGGGCGCGAGGTTGCCACCTCGATCTCCACCTCGAGCGATCCCCCGGGCTCGAGCTCCAAAGGACCATCGTTGTGCCGTCCCGGCAGGTGAATCGCGGTCACGCGTCCGACCTTGGCCGACTGGGCACGCGCCACCGACCGGTCACCGGTCTCGACCCTCCGCTTGTCACGGCTCTGTAGAAATGCCTCGTACGCCTGGACTACCTCCTGGGCCGGACCGATCCGCTCCACTCGACCGTGCGCCAGCCACAGGGCGCGTTCGCAGAACATGGTCACGTAGTACATCGAGTGCGAGCAAAACAGGATCGTCGTGCCGCGCTCGTGGATCTGTCGGATCCTGTCGACACACTTCTTCTGGAAATACCCGTCCCCCACGGCCAATGCCTCGTCGACCACCAGGACGTCCGGGTCGACGTGGGTCGCGACTGCGAAACCGAGGCGCATGGTCATCCCAGTGGAATAGCTCTTCACCGGGTGGTCGATAAACTCGCCGAGCTCGGCGAAC
>JBFELO010000010.1:0-62890 GCA_041552055.1 Candidatus Sulfomarinibacteraceae bacterium
ACCGAGATCTCAGACCGGGGGGATCCTCCTTCACGTCAGGGGGTTGTCGCCCCTGAAGCACGTCGGACAGGAAGCGGAGATTCTCGTCGCCGGCCACGACCGGAAGCCCGCTCTCGGCCACCAATCGGATGAAGGCGATCCGGGTGCCGAGGAGCCCGCGCTCGATGCGATGACGTGGAAATCGGAACCCGGCGCGCTCGAAAGGTCGCATGTCGGGGGCTCGAACGATCGACCCTCCGATCCGGTCGTACCCGACCTCCAACAGGCCCAGCGCGTCAGTCCACGTGAGCTCCTGCTCATCGACCTTGAACGCGGCCCGAACGAGGATCTTCCCGTTGGGCGTCTCGTGCGCCTCGAGGTTGAGGGGGGTCGGCAGGAGTGGTGTTCGAAACGACGCGAGGTGGCCCTGAGGCAGGTACCACGGATGTTGGGTCAGCTGTGGGTGGTCGAGGTTGAGGAACCGAAGTGCCTCTTCGCCGGTGAGCGTCTGGCGACCCTTTCGATGGAACGGCACCAGTGGTGTGGCAGGGTCGAGCACGCGACACAGCAGGTTCCCGATCCGCGCCCATCTGCCGTGGATTCGCCCCTCCATCCCGTGGGCCGGCAGCACGGTGCCGTCGGCGAGGCGATAGCCGGGTTCGAGAACGATGCCCTGGTCGTTCCAGCTGGATGAGAGCACCGGATGCAGGCGCGCCTCCGACAGCTCGAGCCCCTCGAGATCACCCTCGAGCCGAATAGCTGGAATGGTGCGCAGCAGCGGCAGTGCGACGGGGAGTACCGGAGCGGAGAAGAACACCACCCGGGTGTCTCCTGACGGCAGCTTGATGTGGATCTCCACGGTGTTGCCGACGAGCCGTGCGGTTGCGGTGCCAGAGCTCTGCAGTGAGAGCTGCAGTTCGAGGGCGGATCGTAGATCTGAGCCGGTGAGATGGCTCAGATCGACTCGCTCGGCGGCGGTTCGGCTGGGTGCGATGAACGGGTGACGCGATTTGGCGCGCCAGGCCGCGCCCGGCCCGAGCCGGTGCATGGTCGGTCGAATGTCGAACCACTGCAGCAACGCCGCCGCAGCGTGCTGGCAGGCGGCGTCATCCCCGCACAGGGTGCAGCCGGGGAGGAGCGGATGGCCGGCCGCGTGGTCGGGCACGTGCACCGTGCAGGCGGGCTGGGAAAGCTCCGCCTCGATCCGGTCACCGTTCCACACGATTCGCACCACCTGGCGTTCCTGGTACAACCGGTAACCGCGTTCCGCCGTTCCCCGGGGCAACATGCCGAGGAGTTCACCGCGATTGATGCGAAACAGGAAGCTCCCGGAGACACCGTGATCGCCCGGTGGATGCCTGTCGGACATAGCCCGTCATCATAGCAGGAATCCCACCGACGCGGGAGGCACAGCTCGGCCGTGCCAATCCGCATGACTCAGGGGCAGCCCCCGTCTCCGTCTCCTTATTCCTCTCCGTGCCCGAGTCGCCGTTGGGAATCCGCGCGCTGATTCGGAGACCGACATGGAGGCGGGTTTGCCGGGTGCAGTCCCGTGGCGGCCACCCGAGACGTAATTTTGGGGGAGAGTCACCGTGTGGCCCGGTTTTCCCCGGAGAACGACGGCCCTCCGGAATGGAGTCTGTCCGCAGGGGCTGGCAAAACCATCTTTATTTCAATTGGTTATGATCTAATTTGATATAAATGACATTAAATAATGAGAAATTCAATATTGTAGACTTGACAAATATTAACTCAGATCATATATTATGCATTGACGGAGAACGAACGAAAGGAGACTTCCACCATGCGTACTTTGACCCGTTGGGAGCCGATGAGTGAGATGGCAAACACCACAAGAGGCTTCGATCGGATGTTCGACGAGCTGATGGGCAGGGGCCTGCGGCGCGTCTTCAATGAGGGCGCGGTGCGCGGCACCTGGACGCCGGCCGTGGACATCGTCGAAAAGGAGAACGGGATCCACATCATTGCCGACCTGCCCGGTTTCAATGCCGAGGATGTCGACGTGACGGTCGAGGACGGCGTTCTCACCGTTCGCGGCGAGCGCCGGTTCGAGGAGGCTGCCGAGGGCGAGACCTACCATCGAGTGGAGCGCTCGTACGGCATGTTCGAGCGCACGTTCAGCCTGCCGAACTCGGTGGATCCCGCCAAGATCGAGGCCACGTTCGATGGCGGCGAGATGAAGATCGTGCTTCCCAAGCGCGAGGAGTCGAAGCCCCGTTCGATCAAAGTGAAGGTCGAAAAGAAGTAGTCGCCGATCCGCTCATCGATGGGGACACGCCCCGGGGGGTTTTCTCCCCGGGGCGTTCCGTTGCATGCCTGCATTAGACGTCCGGTGAGACGCTCCTGTGAGGCCTACGCGTGCAACTGAGGTTCCCTCCGTTCCCGTCCCCCTTCCCGTCCCCGTGCCCGAGCGGCACATTTCAGCAAACTGCAGAAGCCCACCTCCGTCAGCCGGACACATCGGAAAGCCGAGGGCCCTGATCTCTCGGGAACGGGTCGGGAACGACACGACGGCCAACCTCACTCGACGGGATGGGCATGGCGCAGGTCATGGAGAGGCAGCGGTTGACGCGCGGACCGGGTCGGTCGTAGGTTAAGCGCCATGGATGACGATCGCGTGCTGCTGGCCTTGGGCGGTGGCGCCGCCCGCGGGCTCGCACACATCGGGGTCTTGCGTGGCCTGGAAGAGGATGGGATCGAGGTGGTCGGGATTGCCGGGACCTCGATGGGATCCGTCGTCGGTGCCCTTGCCGCCTCAGGGGTGAACGCCAACGAGATCGAAGGTGTATTCAGGGGCGTCGGCTGGACGACCCTGGGTCGGATCATGTTGGGATCGATGGTGGGAGAAGCGTTCCACGACCTTCTCTTGGAGATCCTCGGCAAGGGTTCGATCGAGAACCTGAGGATTCCGTTCGCCGCGGTGTGCTGCGACCTCGACACCGGCGAGGAGGTGGCGCTCAGGGAGGGCAGCATCGCCGATGCGGTGCGGGCTTCGTCGGCGATTCCGGGTTTTCTGGCGCCGTTCAGGATCGGCACGAGGACGCTCGTCGACGGGGTGGTTGTCGAGCCGGTCCCAGTAAACGTGGCTCGCGATCTCGGTCAGGCGCCGGTGTTGCCGGTCAATGTCTTGCGGCCGCCGGAGCCCGGACAGCCGACTACGTTCGTCCACTCCCCCCCGCGAGCCCATGGTCTGCGCTCGGCGGTGCTCACCCGCGTGGAGAGATGGATGACCAGGCGCACGGATGGGAATGGCGAGTCCGACCTGCCTGGCCGGCGGGAGGTGGTGATGCGCTCCTTCCTCATCATGCAGTACCACCTGGCAGCCTCGATGTGCGAGCCGGTCCCGATGATCGAACCGGACGTGGGCCGGTTCGGCTGGTTCGACTTTGCCAAGGTGAGGGGCATCGTGGACGAGGGCTACCACGCGTACCGTCGTTGGCGCGCTGACACTCAGCGCTCCGCTCCGTGACTCGCGCCGGACCCGTCGACGCTATCTCGCCAGGTTGGCGCGCACGAACTCCCAGTTGACCAGGTCCCAGAATGCTTCGACGTACTTCGGTCTGGCGTTGCGGTAGTCGACGTAGTAGGCGTGTTCCCACACGTCGCACGTCAGTACCGGCGTCGCACCCTCCCGCAGTGGGTTGTCTGCATTGCTCGTGCTGGTGATGGACAGCGATCCGTCAGCCCTTCTGACGAGCCATGCCCAGCCGGAGCCGAAGTGGGACACCGCCGCGCTGCTGAAGCTCTGCCTGAACGCTTCCAGGCTGCCGAAGGCGGCCTCTATCGCCTCGGCCACGTCTGCGGGCGGCTCGCCGCCGCCGCCGGGGCTGAGGCTGTTCCAGTAGAAGGTGTGATTCCACACCTGAGCGGCGTTGTTGTAGATGCCGCCGGTCGCCGTCGCCATGATGGCCTGGAGCGACGTCTCCTGCCAATCCGTGCCGTCGGTGAGGCGGTTGAGGTTGTCGACGTACGCACGGTGGTGCTTGCCGTAGTGATAGTCGATGGTCTCGGCCGAGACGTGGGGCGCGAGTGCGTCACCGGCGTAGGGGAGATCCGGGAGCTGAAACGCCATGGTGGCCTCCGTATGAGGGTATTCGAGATGGATGGTACCAGAAATATCGACAATCGGGTGCCCCCGAGATCGCAGCAGCCGAGACCATGTCAGGCTGACCGCTGGCGTCACCATCCACCGGTCGCGCCCCCGCCCCCGAAGCTGCCGCCGCCGCCACTGAAACCTCCTCCGAATCCACCACCGCCGGACCAGCCGCCGCGCGATCCGGACCCGCCGACCCAGATCGGTCCGAACGGGCCGCGTCGGCCACCGGCCCCCGGCGCTCCCGGCGGCGGCCTCTTCGGCAGGATCGCGCGGAGCAGCGGGAACAGCACGAGCCACGCCGCGACGGCGATGCCGCCGACGGTCGGTCCGAACAGGGCCGCGGGCATGAAGAAGAAGAACGGCGTCAGGAAGAGGTACAGAATCCAGCCCGCGGTTCCGCGCGCGGTGAGTGCGGCCTGGATGAACGGAAGGCCGAACAGCGCGAGCATGAACAACCACCCGAGGTCGGGCGCGTTGGTGCCGACATCCCCGGCCGGCTGCCGGTCGGGGAGGGGGAGGGGCTCGCCGCGGATCGCACTTTCGATCGCACCAACGGCCGCGTCCACTCCGCCATCGAAGTCCCCGGCGCGGAACCGCGGCGTCATGAGGCTCCTGATGATCCGGTGGCTCTGGGCATCGGTCAGGGCTCCCTCGAGCCCGTAGCCGATCTCGATGCGCACCAATCGATCGTCACGCGCCACCAACACCAGGACGCCGTCGTCGACATCGGCGCGGCCCAGCTGCCACGTCTCGACGACCCGCATCGAGAAATCCTCGATCGATTCGCCTTCGAGACCGGGGATGGTCAGGACCGCGACCTGGGCACCGGTGTCCGCCTCCAGCTGTCCCAGGCGGACATCGAGTCGATTCTCGAGATCCTCGCCGATCATGTTCGCCAGGTCGTTGACGCGGCCCGCGAGGTATGGCACTTCTAGATCGGCGGCCGCCGGTGGTGACAGCAGGAGCACGGCTACCGCGGCGATCGACCGGAACGTGCGGCTCGAATTCACGTCAACGCTCCCTGAGGCGTGGCGAATCGGCGAGTTCGTTCTCATCGTCGGACCGACGATCCATCCGGTACCGAGCCAGGAGCTCGCCGCACCCTTCGATAACACGTATCAGCGCCTGCACAGATCGACCCGCGCGGATCCCGGCGGTCAGCTCCTCCACCAGGCGATCCCACTCCCCGGCCGGCACCGCGTGATGGATGCCCTCGTCGGCGAGAATGACCGCGCGGTGTTCGAACACGGCGACAAAAATGAGGATCCCGGTCCGGTCCCGGGTTCGAAACATCTCCTCCTCGAGGAATGCCGCCTCGGCGCGCAGCTGGGCACGGCGGTCCAGGGTGTCGGACGGAATCAGCGGCCGGGCGACGCGATCGATGCTGCCGATGAGATACCCGAGTCCCGCGCCGACCAGCGCCGGTAGTGTGATCCACAGGACGCCCCAGCCGCCCCAATGGCCGCCAGTCGAGTGGACTGCGCCGGCGATCAGAGCGAACGAGAGGCTTCCCAGGGTGGCCGCCAGCCAGCGCCCCTCGGCGTGATCATCGATCCGTTCCACGATGTACGACACGATCTCGCCGGCGGTACGCCCCTCGGCGGCTTCCGTCGCCCGTCGAATCGCGGCGCGGTCGGCGTCACTGAGCAGGTCGTCAATTCGCATCGTCGTCCTTCGAGCCCGAAATCTCGAAATGCGTCCTCAGAACTCAACCTTCGGCGGTTCTTCGGCGCCGGGCTGCGCCTCGAAGTAGGCCTTCTCTTCGAACCCCAACAGGCCGGCGAACAACACCGCCGGGAACCGCCGTCGCGCGGTGTTGTACTCCTGAGCGACCTCGTTGTAGCGACGACGCTCGACCGCGATCCGGTTCTCGGTTCCTTCGAGCTGAACCTGCAGATCTCGGAACGCCTGGGTCGCTGTCAGCTCGGGGTACCGCTCGACCACGACGAGGAGGCGCGAAAGCGCCGACGACAGCGCATCCTGCTGGGCCTGGAAGGCCGTCATCTGCTCGGCATTCGGTGCCTCGTCGAAGCTCACCCGGCCAACCTTCGAGCGAGCCTCGGTCACGTTCTGGAGGGTCTCCTGCTCGAAGTCCGCAGCGCCCTTGACCGTGGCGACAAGGTTGGGGATCAGGTCGGCCCGTCGCTGATAGACATTCTCGACCTGGGCCCACGACGAGTCGACGGCCTCGTTGAGGGTCACCAGCCGGTTGTAAACGCCCCCCACCATCATGGCGATGACCAGGATGCCGACGATGAGAGCGACTCCGCAGCCGATCAGAGACTTGCCCATAGTGTGCCTCGCTCCATTCTTCTTCGACTCCGACCTGCGGGCGGCGCCGCGGGGGGTTCACTCGCCTGTGGGAATCGAGGACTCAAACATACCGTGACCGATGAGTCATGCCAACCCGTGCCCTGATCTGATGGCTCGCGTTGAATTCCGTCCGGGTGACGGTCGTCCAATCAGGAGTTCGGCGTCGCCTTGGGCGTCTTCCCGGCGACCGAGGGGACCTCGGTCGGCCCCTCTTCGAGTGCCAGCCGGTGGGGGGTGAGGAGCTCGATCGGACGCCCCTCGGTGAGCAGCAGCGTCAACCGGTCGAGCTGGTCGAATCGGTCGTCGCTTACTTGCAGGACCGGCTCGTCTCCCCGGTGGCCGAGCAGCCTGAGTACTCCGTTGCTCTCTTCACGCTCGGCGGCGTGGAGGGCGGCGATCGCCTCCGCCGGCCGCGGATCGATCGTCAACTCGGTGAACTGGTCGTTCTCGATCCGTCGGACCCACTTGGGAACGTCGATCGCGCCTCCGCCGAGGAGGTCGACCCAGGCTCTGGAGCGTCGTCCGAGCTCGTCGGGTGGGCGCTGGATCGCCACCACGGGGTGCTCCACGCCGAACTCGGCGCGCACGAGCTCCGCCGCCAGCAGGTTGAGCTCGTCATTCGTGGTCGCCGCCACCACGGTCGAGTCGCGCTCGACTCCGGCCTCCTCGTATGCCGACGCCTCGCGCGCATCACCGACCACTGTCAAGATGCCGGCCTTGCGGAATTTGTCCAGTCTCCAGGACACGACGTCGACCACCAGGGTCGTGCGGCCGGCCGCAGCCAGGTGCCGCGCGAGGACGCCGTTCAGGGCGTTGGCACCGACCAGAACGGCGCGACGCCGTGTCGGGTCATCAGTGAACCCGAGCCCACGGGGGAGCACGAGCGCGACTACGGTCGACCATACGCCGGTGGCCAGAATGGTCAGGTAGACCAGCCCTTCCATTGCCGGGCCTCCGGCGATCCCCGCTTCACTCATCGCGCGCGCACCGAGCGACGCGACTGCCGCAGCGACGATGCCCCGCGGTGCCGTCAGACCGATCATGACGCGCCCGCGCCACTCCAGCTGCGGCGGCCAGATCGAGAGCGCGACTGCCGCGGGACGGATCAGGGCGATCAGCCCCGCCACGACCAGCGCGCCGCGCCAGCCGAGATCGAGTACGCTGCCGAGATCGAGCTGGGCCGAAAGCAGTATGAACAGCACCGAGATCAGAAGGGTTGTGAGCTGTCCCTTGAATGCCTTCACCGATACCAGGTCGGGGAGCTCTGCCGCGGAGATCGTGAAGCCCATCACCATCGCGGCCAGAATCCCGGACTGACTGGCCTGGTGCTCGGCGACCAGGTAGCACACCATCACCAGCGCCAGGATGCTGAGATTCCGGAGCTCTCCGCTCACGATGCGGCTGCGCAGCACGATCCGAGCGAGCGCACCCGCCGCAAAACCGAGAATGACTCCGGTGGCTGTGAGGGTCAGCAGCTCCCCGGTCAGCTCGCGGAAGGGGATCCCGGCGCGTTGGATCCACTGCAGCACGACGTAGGCGAGAATCGCGCCGATGGGATCGACGATCAGGCCCTCCGACACGAGGATCGTCTTGACCTCGCGGGGCGCGATCATGTGCCGCAGCAGCGGCACGATGACCGTCGGACCGGTGACCGTCACCACCGCCCCGAACAGAGCGGCAGCCGACCACGACATCCCGGTGAGGAAGTGGGCCAGCCAGGCCCCCCCGGCGCCGGTGACCGCGACGCCGATGGTGAGGATATTCCGGACCGGCGCGCCCACCTTGGCGAGTCGTTGAGGATCGAGTGACAGCCCGCCCTCGAACAGGATGATCGCGACCCCGAGGTGGATCAGGGCTTCGAGTGCGTCGCCCAGAGCCTCCGGATGTACCAGGCCGACCCCGGCGGGACCGCACAGGATGCCGAGCAGCATCAGCGGAAGAATTGCCGGCAGCTGAAACCGTTCTGCAATGACCTGCCCGGCGATGCCGAGCGCGACTGCCGCGACGAAGGTGGTCAGAATGGTTTCCATCGTCGTCCGTGTCACCCCCAGCGCGTGCCGGTCCCGGGTGCCATCATAGTTGGATCACCTGGTCTCCCGGTCGACCAGGCGGACCTCGACGGGTTTGAGGCTGTCGAGGTGCACGTCACGCTGCGGGAATGCGATCACGATGCCGTTTTCCCGGAACAGCTCGTCGAGACGGAAGCGGAGGTCGGACAACACACGCCGACGATCCATCGGTCGGAACATTTTGATCCAGAACAATGCCTCGAAGACGAGCGCGCTGTCGCCGAAGTCTTCGAACAGGACTTGGGGCTCGGGCGGGACGATCACCCTGTCGTGCTCGCCGATCGCCTCGAGAATGAGTTCCTCGATGTGCCTTGTCGGCGAGCCGTATGCGACGCCGACCGTCAGTCGGATCCGCACGAGATTGTCGGAGTGGGTCCAGTTGATAACGTTGGATTCGAGGAACGTGCTGTTCGGGACCACGATGTGAATGTTGTCGAAGGTCTTGATCAGTGTGCTTCGGGCACCGATGTTCTCGACTGCTCCGAATGTGCCGCCGACCTCGATGAGATCTCCGATCTTGATCGGCCGTTCGGCCAGGATGATGAGGCCGCTGATGAAGTTGTTGATGACATTCTGGCTTCCGAAACCCACGCCGATCGCGATCGCTCCGCCGGCGAGCGTGAACACGGTGAGAGGGATCTCCGAGACCCACAGGGCGAACACCACGAGGCACGCCATGACGACGTAAAAGCCCAGCGCCTCGAAGGCAGCGGCTGCACCCGGCTCGATTCCGACTCGTGCCAGCACGCGGCGGGCGACCCGGCGCATGACGACTTTCGCAATCGGGGCAGCGATGAGGAGAACGAGCAGCGCCGTTGTGATCTTGCCGACGGTGAGGGATCGACCATCGATGGTCGTCAGCTGGTAGGACCACACTGAGCCGATACCGTTGATCAGATCACGGACCCGTTGCCCCAGATCCGAATCGACGACCGAGGTCGACCCCGCGATGTTGCGATGAAACCACTGATCAGAAATCGCCACCAGCCGCGCGAAAGCGTGGCGGAACGTCTCGAAGGCCCAAGGAGTTGTCATGGGAATCATGATAGTCCGCTCGCGGGCTTTGTGCGCCGGTGATCTCCGACGGGCAGACGGCCCTGGTCGTAGTCTGCCGGTCACGGCGATCGCCAGTCGGCCTCACGACCGGTCGCGGGCGCGGCGAAGGCCCCCGCAAAGACCTTCCGGCACCTGCGCCTCGGGGCAGACGTGGTTGAACCCGCACCAGGCGCACAGGACTCCCGGCCTGGACGGGAACTCGGTTGCCTCCATGGCCTCCTCCGCCAGGGTGAGAAATCGCCCCAGGAGTTCACGGCTCCGGACGCGGCTGATTTTCTGCCATCGCGTGGTGCCGAGCCGCAGGTAGTGGTAGCCGGCGAGCGCCTCGGCCTCGTCGTGGTGGTTGATGGCGCACGCGGCGTAGAGCGGCGCCTGGAGGCCCTCGGAGAAATCCGACGGGTCTCCCTCGGACTTGGAGGTCTTGTAGTCCACGACGAACAGCAGGCCGTCCTCCGTGCGCCCGACGCGGTCGGCGAACCCGGTGAACACGATCTGCGGTGACAACCTCTCGGAGAACCGCTGCTCCAGCGCCACCGTCACGGACCGGTCTTTCTGGAACGTGTCGCCGTGAAACCGCTCGAGCATCTCGCGCCCGATCCGGAACGCGTCGTCGCTGGTCTCGGCCAGGCGAACCACGGCCACGTCGTCCGTCCAGGACACCCGCCACTTGCGCGCGAACTCGTCGAGAACGACGTCGAGTGGTGGAGCCGAGCGTCGGTCACGTTCTTCGTAGAGCCACTGCAGCACGTCGTGGACCACGGTCCCGAGGTAGCTCTCGATCGAGCGGAATGCCTCCCTCAATCCCTTCAGGTAGCGGTATCGGTATCGCAGCGGGCACTGGTGAAAGGTCTTGAGCCGGGAAAACGAGAACAGGTTGCGGGGCGTCGGGGCGACGTCGGGCATGGGGAGAGTGTAGCGGACCTTGCTCCCTGCTCCTTGTATCTGGGTGGGCGGGGGCTCGGTCCCCGGACCCCGGTCCCCGGTTGGGCGGGTGGTCCAGCGACCAGCGACCAGCGACGGTCGGGTGGGGGGCTGCCGCTACACCGGATTCGGCAGGTCCAGGAAGTCGACCTCGAGGCCGTGGTGGTCGGCGATCCATCGGCCGAGGGCCTGGACACCGAAGCGCTCGGTCGCGTAGTGGCCCGCCGCCAGGTAGTGCACGCCGTCCTCGGCGGCCTGGTGCAGGACCCACTCGGTGGCCTCGCCGGTAATGTAGGCGTCGAGTCCCGCCGCAACGGCCTGGTGGTATTCGCGCTGAGCGCCGCCCGTGACGATGCCGACCGACGAAACCAGACGCCGACTCCCCTCGAAGATCTGCGGTTCCCGGTCGCACGCCTCGGCGACCGCGGCGAACAGCTCCTCGGCCTCGACCGGCTCGGGGAAGACGCCACATACGCCGGTGGAGACCCCGCGGTGCTCGCCGAAGGGCTCGAGCTCACCGAGGCCCAGGCGGCGGGCCAGCTGGGCCGCGTTGCCCAGCTCGGGGTGGCGGTCCAGCGGCAGGTGGTAGGCGATCAGCGAGATCCGGTGCTCGAGCAGGATGCGGATCCGTTCCCGGAACGAGCCGACGATGCGGGCGGCCTCGGGGCCGTTCCACAGGATGCCGTGATGCACGAGGACGCCGTCGGCCTCGTGGTCGACGGCGCGGGTGAACAGGGCGCGCGAGGCCGAGACCGCGGTGACGATGCGCCGAACATCGGAACGGCCCTCCACCTGCAGGCCGTTCGGGCCGTAATCGTCGACGCCCTCCACTTCGAGCAGTTCATCGAGCTCGGCCACCAGTTGCAGGAGGTCCATGGCGCCATGGTAGCGCTTCCGGCTTGCCGGAGCCACGTGGATCAGGGTATGGCGGCCGTCCACGCCGACGCGTCGCCGGTCTCGAGATTGTCGGCGAAGATCGTGTCGTCGCAGTCGGCGAAGATCTCGACACCGGCATCCAGGTCCGCGACGAATGCCCTACCCCCGTGCAGGGCCACGGCCTCCGCCGATCAGGGCGTGTCAAAGGAACCGATCGGAACCGGGGAGGCCGGTGTGATCGCATCGATGACCACCAGACCGCCCCACGAGCCCGCGAGGTAGCCATACCCTTGCGGAGAGCTAGCCACCTCGACCGCGTGAACATCCGGTGTGTGGGACCCGACCGTCGAGGGAGAGGCGGGCGAGCTGACGTCGATCACCCGCAGGCCTTCGTAGGTGTCCGCGATGAAGGCATGGCAGCCGACGACCGCGATGTCGACGGCCTGTCCGGGCGTGTGTGCCGACGCCAGCAGTGAAGGTGTGGCGGGCGTTGCCACGTCGATCACTTGCAGGCCGTCCCATCGGCTGGCGAGGTAGGCGTGGCTTCCCGACACCGCGACGCCGAGGGTCCTGCCGGAGGGGACCACCTGGCCGACCTCCGACGGCGCCGTCGGCGCACTGACATCGATGATCCGCAGACCGTCGTAGGCGTTGGTGACCTAGGCATGGTCACCGGCAGCGGCGACCGCGGTCACCATATCGGTCAGGACCACCTCGGCAACGATATCGGGCGTGCCGGGAACGGATGAATCGACGACGAGGAGCACCGTGCCGCTGCCGGCAAAGGCGTAGTCGCCGGACAGGGCCACTGCGGCGGGCGGCCCGTACGGCCAGCGATCCTCGAGCTACGGACAGTCGGCAGACGAGACGTGATTGGTGAGAATCATGGCGGCAACCAGTGCCGCGATTGCCGAATGGGCCGTTCGCCTGCTGGAGTGCATGGTCCCTCCGTCGTGCTGATTCGGTTGACACAGTATGAGGCGCGGTGTTGAGAATGGAAACCGGACGCAGGTCACCAAGAGGAGTCGAGAGTGGAAGTACAATAGTGCCGCCGTGCGCGCAGCCGATGTTTTCACAGCGGGTCTGATCGTGTCGCTGATGGCGTCGACCTTCGGCTGTCGGCGCGTGGAGGAGGAGCCGCCTCGACCGTCGTTTCGGGTCCGCGCGCTGATCTCGCAGCCGGCCTCGGGTCGCTGGGAGCGGGCCATGGAGCAAGGTCTCGAGAGAATCGGGGCCGAGCTCGACGCCGACGTGGCGCGGATACGCGCACGGGACGAGGCCGAGCGGCGCGCCCGCTTCACCGAGCTGGGGCAGTCGGGTGTCGACCTCGTGTTCTGCGTCGGACCCGATTTCGACGAGCTGGTCTACACCGAGGCCGCCGGCTTTCCGTCGACCGGCTTCGTGGTCCTGCCGGGGCGGGGCGGCGAGGCCAACGTGGCCGGCATCGAGTTCCTGCCCGAGGGCGCGGCGTACGTCGCCGGAGTCGTGGCGGCACATCTGCGTGGGACGCCGATGGTCGGCGTGCTCCGCGGCACCGGTGGGGGGTGGCTGGAACGGCTTGAAGGCGGGTTTGTGACCGGCTTTCGATCGATCCACCGCGGCGCGGAAGAGGTCACCGTCGCGCCACCCGGAGGACCGTGGGAGCTGGTGGAGGCAGGCGCGGAGGTGGCGCTCTACGCGACCGACCGGCCAGACGAGCAGGTGCTGGCCGAGGCCCACGACTCCGGCCTCGTGCTGGTGACCACCGACGTGGATCTCCTGGAACGGGAGCCGGACGTCGTCGCCGCGGCGGTCCACGTCGACGTGGCAGAGGCGATGGTGCGGGTCGCGCGCGAGGTGCGGGAAGGCACGTTCCAAGGCGGGCCGTACGTCTTTGATTTCGGCTCCGGCGTGCTCGACGTGTTGTTGAACCCGACCATGCCGGCGACCACGCTGGCGCCGCTGCGGGAGGCGCTCGAGGTGGCGCGCTCCGAGGTCACTGCCGGCCTCGTCGAGGTCGAGAAGTTGGTGTTCTAGACAGCTCTGAGGCTCTTCCGTTGAAGCCGGGGGAGTTCCCGTCTCCGTCTCCGTATCCGTCTCCGTGCCCGGTTCGCTCTTGGCACGGCCATGAAGATTCGGAAACGGATACGGATGCGGATACGGAGACGGATACGGGTCTGCCGATTCGGGCGTGGTCCAACCCGAACCCCTCGCGCGAGGGGTTGACACAGGTTGCCGAGTTTATTATAGTAGCGAATATGTTACAGACGTAGCGTCACTGTGACCAGATTAGAACGAGAGGAACGGATGGCAGATCCAGGCGACCTTCCGCGATTGACCGACGCCGAGCTCGAAGTGATCAAGGTGTTGTGGAGTGGGGGCAAACTGAGTGCTCGCGAGGTGCACGACCTCGTTGTTGAAAGCCAGGGCTGGGCCTACTCCACCACCCGAACCACGCTCGAGAGGATGGTCCAAAAAGGCCTGCTGCGCCGAGGGTCCTTCCACGGCCTCCACCTGTACGAACCCGTCGTGTCGCGTGCCGCGGGTTTCGCACGTCGGGTGCGCGAGTTCGCGAGCCAGGTGCTGGAGGCGAGCCCGGCGTCGGTCGTGTCGCTGTTCGCCGAATCGGGTGCGCTCACCGACGACGAGATTGACGAGCTGCTCGGACTGCTCGGAGAGGAGCGCGAGTGATGGTCGAGATCTGGGCGGCGATCACCGGGCAAACTGTGGACATGCTGCTGCACGACAGCGCCTACGCGGTGATCGTGTGCGTGCTCGTGGCGTTGATGTGTCGCGCGCTCCGCGGTCGTGCGCCGGCGCTGCAGCTCGCGTTGTGGTCGCTGGTGTTCGTGCGGCTCCTACTGCCGCCAGACCTGTCCCATCCGCTGGCCATCGGAGAGCTCCTCCCGACCATCGGGTCCTTCATCGGTGATCACGAGGTGTCAGTGCGTGGAGATGCCGGCAAAGTGTTGGCGGCTCTGCAACCGATTGGGGCACCGGATCAGGTCGGCGAGGTCGGCAGGACCGTGCCCGGCTGGGTGATGTGGACGTTCGTCGTCTGGGTCGTGGGTGCCGCGGCAGCCGCCCACGGTCACCTCCGAAGGCGGCGGCGTGTTCGACGATTGCTCGCCGGCGCTGAAACGTGCAACGACGAAGAAGTGTGTGCGCTGGTGCGGCGATGGCGAAGGCGTTTCCGAATTCGAAGGCCGGTGCGTCTCGTAACCGCCGATCGCGACGTCGTGCCTTTCACCGTCGGCATCCTGCGCCCGGTGGTGTTCCTCTCCCGTGGTGTGCTCGGCGACCGCCGATCCCTGGAACCGGCCGTGGCTCACGAGATGGCCCACGTGGCCTGCTGGCACGCCTTCTGGCTGGCCCTCCAGCATGCGGTTCAGATCGCGTATTGGTTTCATCCGGCCGTGTGGCTCGCCGGCACCAGGGTCGCGCACGAAAGAGAGCGGCTGTGCGACGCGCTGGTGCTGAACCACGGGTCGTTTTCCGCCCCGCAGTACGCCCGCAGCCTGTTGCTCGCGAGCCGGCTGCACGCCCCTGACGGGCCGGCGTTCGAGCTGGCCTTCAGGTCCAGGCGGTTTTCGACGAGGATTCGCGACATACTCGATCCGTCTAACCGCCGGCCGCCGAAGCGCCTCGTCGCGGCCGCCTGCGCCGCCGGTCTGGCACTCGTCGTGCTGCCCATGGCCGGTGGAGCGTCGGGCACCGCGACCGAGGATCCCCGAGACACCCAATACCGAGTGGGCGGAGTCGAGCTCGGTAATCCGCTACCGGAGGGCAGGATCTCCTGGCAGTGGGGGGACGGCCGTGATCCGTGGTCCGGGGATCCGGTGTTTCACCGGGGCGTCGATCTCGCGGCGCCGGCCGGGACACCGATCGTGGCGCCCGCCGCCGGCACCGTCACCGTGGCCACGGCGGATTACGAGCCGTCGCCCTCATCGGGGACCGTGGCGATCCTCGACCACGGCGGTGGATTGAAGACGTTCTACGCCCACCTCGGCAGCCTGACGGTGGCCGCGGGAGAGCGGGTGTCAGCGGGTCAGACGATCGCCGAGGTGGGGTCCACCGGCAAGTCGACAGGACCGCATCTGCACTTCGAGGTGCGACTCGACGGCGAGTCCCAGGATCCGGCGCAGTTCGTGGAGGAGTGGGAATAGCTTCGCGTCCGGAGCTGGAGAGACGGTCAGCGCGCGTCGAGCAACTGTCGCCACACCGACTCTGCGATCGATGGCTGCGGCCCAGGTCATCGGCTCGAGGGCCGAAGGCTTCGCTGATGCTCAGCTATGCCGTGACAAGTCCGGCATCGTCATTGCCGGGTCTCCCAGCTGCGGCTTGTCGAGCGACGAGCGACCAGCTGCCAGCGGCGGGCGGGTGAGATCTTCGTTCTCGAACGGGCGCGGAAGCGGACTCGGACTCGGACGCGGGCTGGCGGTGCTTCTTGCCCCCTGCTCCTTGCTCCGGAGGGGCGGGAGATCTCGCATCTCGTGCCTCGCATCTCGCATCCGAACGGGCGGGCCGTCGATCCAGCCACCAGTGACCAGCGACCGGTGACGGGTGGGCGGGGGATCCAGCATCAAGCATCGGGTGGTGGGGGGGGCGACTCCTCCCCGCTATACTGTGCCAATGGTGACGACCACGGAAGCGACCGGAGTGTGCCCGTTCTGCGGCGGAACCGGCTGGCGTCTGGTCCAACAGGATGCCGGTGAGCTCGTGCGTCGATGCCAGTGCGCCGAGGGTGAACGCAGAGAACGGCTGCTCGCACGAGCGAGCATCCCTGCTCGGTACCGCCACTGCACGTTGGCCGGGTTCGAGCTCTGGAACCAGGATGATCCGACCCTGGTCAGGGCCCGGCGCGCGGTCGAGGAGTTCATCGATCTCTATCCGGAGGTGGACAAGGGTCTCCTGCTGATGGGTCCGGTGGGGACGGGGAAGACGCACCTGGCCGTGGCCGCGCTCCAGGAGTTGATCGGCGCCAAGGGCGTGTCGGGTCGCTTCGCCGACTTCACGTCGCTGGTGCTCGAGATCCAGATGACGTTCGATGGTCAGGGCTCGAGTCGCGACATCTTGCGGCCGCTGATCGACGTGGAGCTGCTCGTGCTGGACGAGCTGGGAGCGGGCAAGGCGACCCAGTGGGTCATGGACCTGCTGTACTACCTGGTCAACACCCGGTATCTCGAGGGCCGGACCACGATCTTCACCACCAACTACTCGGATTTCGTCGCCGCGACCGGCCAGGAGTCGCTCACCGACCGGGTGTCGGCGCGCATCCGGTCACGGTTGTTCGAGATGTGTCGTCGGGTGGAGCTGCGCGGGGGTGACTACCGGCGCCATCGGCTGGCGCACGAGGCGGAGCGGAGAACTCCGTGATGGGTCGGTGGGCGGCGGCGCTGTGTGCGCTGATGACGGTGATCGCCTGCGCTACGGCTCCGCGACCCACGCCGCCCCCTCGGACTCCTCCCTTGGCTCTCAGCCCGACCCCCGAGCCGTCGCCGCCAGCGGCTCCCACTCCCGTGCCCACGGTACCCCCGCCGGCCCCGCTACCGGCCAGCCACACCGAGGCACCGCTGATACGAGTTCTGCTGGACCGTGCCGAAGGCAGCGTGTCGATTCCTCAGCCCGGGCGTGCCTACCGCGTGTCGTGGGACGGCGGCGCGGTATGGGTGTGGGGACCGCTGCAGCTCACGGCTGCACGAGGGTCTCAGTGGCAGGTCGGGGCGTACCGGGATGCCGGCGCAGCCGAGGCCGAGGCGGCCCGCGTCACCGCCGCCCTCGGCGGTCTCGCCGAGATCGACCGGGCGAGCTCAGAAGATGGTATGTATCGCGTCAGGATCCGTTGGCATGATCCGGAGCCTTCAGATCCGGCGGGCGAGTTGGAGCGGCTCGGCTTTCCCGATGCCTTCGCGGTGAGCGGAACCGTCGGGGTGCGGATCGAGGGTGCAGGCGGGCCGGTGAACCACCGCGGCGAGCTCGTACTCGATCCCCAGGGGGAGTGGCCCACTGTGGTGGGCGGTCGCAGCTATCGCGGCCGGCTCCGTCTGAGAGCGTCGGGCTCCGCTCTTCTCGTGATCAACGAGCTCAACCTGGAGAGCTATCTCAGGGGAGTGCTCCCGGCCGAGATGGGGCCCGCGCAGTTTCCGCAGCTCGAGGCGCTCAAGGCCCAGGCGGTCGCGGCGCGGACCTACGCGGTGGCCCACCTCGGCGACCACGACGACGAGGGCTATGATCTGTGCGCGACGCCGGCCTGCCAGGTGTACAAGGGGGTCGGGGTCGAGCACCGCCTCAGCGACCGGGCGGTCGAGGAGACGGCAGGCCTGGTCGCGGCCTTCGACGGGCAGCCAATCGATGCGATGTACACCTCGACCTGTGGCGGCCACACCGAGGACGCGGCGCTGCTGTTCCCGGACCGCGCTCAACCGTATCTGACCGGGGTCGCGTGCGCGTGGGAGCGGCCGCTCATGCTTCACGGTACCACTGCCGGCGAGGCCTTCGCTGATGCCGATGAGGCCGCCTTCCGGCAACATCTCGCGTCGCGGATTCTCGACCTCTCCCGGGTGTCGGCGACGCCGCAGCAGGTCTTGGATCGGGTGACGTCACGCTGCAACGGGGCCTCAGTGAACCTTGGGCCGACGCCGTCGGCGGTCCAGTTCGCCGATGGCCTGCTCGCAGCGGCCGGGATCGAGGGTTCCGAGGTGTTGGTGAGGAGAGCCGGTGCGCAGAGGCTGGTCGCCTTGGCCGACCTGTTCGAAGTGCCGCTCGAACCGCCCCCGCCGGTGGACTGGGAACGCGGCTGGCATCTCCAGGCCGCGCTGGCGGTGCTCGAGCTGCAGGGGGTCGTGACACGCGACCGAGGTGAGGCGGTTCCCCGTCCGGACGGCGTCGGCATCTTCCCGTTACGCGCCGCGGCCTCCGAGCCCTTGCCCGACCCCGTGCCGCTGTACCGGCGATGGAGCCAGCGGTACGGCGAGGCGCCTGCCGTCGATGTCGCACCCGGGACCACCCTCGAGAGGTTCCGTGATGGCGATCGCGTGGTCGCAGTGGTGGTGGTTGTCTCGGGAGGTGGTGGCGAGGCCGATCGACGATCGGCGTGGCGCAGCTGGCGCCGTGACCGGGACTGGCATGAGCTGGCGCGGGCGCTCGAGGTGCCGGACCTCGCCCGGCTCGAGGTCACGCGGCGGGGCCGGTCGGGGCGGGTCGTGGGTCTCAGGGCGGTGGGTGCCTCTGGAACTCGTCGCGATTTCGAGGGTTTCCCGATCCGTCGCTCGCTCGACATCCCGGAAAACCTGTTCACGTTCCACGTGCTGACCCGTTCGGACGGCGGTCGCGTCGTGCGGTTCCTGGGGAGGGGGTGGGGGCACGGCGTAGGCCTCTGCCAGAACGGCTCGTACGGCCTGGCTCGAGCCGGGCGCACCTTCGACGCAATCCTGCAAACCTATTACAGCGGCATCACCATCGAACGCTGGGATCACACGCGGGTCGGCGCCGACGACGGTCGACCGTGATCGAAGCCGACAGACATCTCGTGAACGACGCGGGCCATTGGCATGCAGTCTGATCAGGTGGATCAGGACACGGATGAAGATTCCTATGCAAGAACCGTCGCCGTATCAGATCACCACTCGATTCTTTCGGGCACGAAACGGAGACGGAGACGGGGACTCCCCATCACTCAAGTGAACAGGCAGGATGTGGGCCAGGAGAGCCTTGAGCGCAGAGAACCGGTGCCGGTAGAATGTCGATCGGCCCATCGACAAAGGAGCAGGAGGTCTTCGTGGATTTCGACCTGACCGATGACCAGCGGGCGATCCGAGACATGGTGCGCACCTTCGCGCACAACGAAATCGCTCCCCATGCCGCCGAATGGGACGAGAAGCAACACTTCCCCCGCGGGCTCTTCACCAAGCTCGGCGAGCTGGGTTTGCTCGGGGTGATCATCCCGGACGACTACGGGGGCGCCGGTCTCGGGTACGTCGAGTATGTCGTCATCCTGGAAGAGATCGGAGCCGCCGACGGTGGTGTCGGCCTCAGTGTCGCCGCGCACAACTCGCTCTGTACGAATCACCTCTTCATGTTCGGATCCGAGGCGCTGCGCCGGGAGTTCCTTCCGCCCCTGGCGCGGGGAGAGTGGGTTGGAGCCTGGGGTCTTACCGAGCCCGGTGCCGGATCCGATGCGGGTGGCACCAAGACGACCGCGGTGCGAGACGGCGACGAATGGGTGCTCAACGGTTCCAAGAACTTCATCACCCACGCCTCGGTGGGCGACGCGGCCGTGGTGATGGCGCGGACCTCGAGCGAGGGCGGCCACCACGGGATCTCGGCTTTCTTCGTGCCGTTCGACCGGCCCGGCGTGACCCCGGGCAGGAAAGAAAACAAGCTCGGCATGCGCTGCTCGGACACCTCGTCGCTCGTGCTGGAGGACTGCCGCGTCCCGCATGGGTACCTGCTCGGAGAGGAGGGGCAGGGATTCATCCAGGCAATGCAGGTGCTCGACGGGGGGCGAATCTCGATCGCTGCTCTGTCGCTGGGCATCGCGCGCGGGGCTCTGCAATCGGCCCTCGAGTACGCCAACGTGAGGGAGCAGTTCGGCAAGCCCCTATCGGCGTTCCAGATTACTCGAGTCAAGCTGGCGGACATGGCGACCGAACTGGATGCGGCACGCCTGCTCACCATGCGCTCGGCGGTGTCGAAAGACGAGGGCCGCAAGACCACCCTGGAGTCGTCCATGGCCAAGCTGTACGCTTCGGAGGTGGCGGTTCGGATCGGCGAGGAAGCGGTCCAGATCCACGGTGGATACGGCTACACCAAGGAATACCCGGCGGAGCGCTTCTGGCGAGACGCGAAGCTATGCACCATCGGCGAGGGAACCTCCGAGATCCAGCGCATGGTCATCGCGCGCGAGGTGCTGAAATCCCTCGGGAATCAATGAGGGGCGGTCCATGGGTGACATCGAGCTCGACCACGTTGGAATCGCGGTTCGGTCCATCGCCGAGAGCGTCTCGTTTTACGAGGCACTCGGTCTGGAGCTGACCGGAACCGAGGACGTCCCCGAGCAGGGAGTCAAGGTCGGCTTCCTGCCGCTCGGAGAAACGCGGCTCGAGCTGCTCGAACCTCTCGGAAATGAAGGCCCGGTAGCTCGCCATCTCGATCGCCGGGGCCCTGGTCTGCACCACGTGTGCGTGCGGGTGGGGGACATCAGAGCCGCCATGGCGCGTCTCGCGGCGGCCGATTACCGGCTGCTCTCGGAAGAACCCCAGCTGGGCGCGCACGGGTGCCTCGTCTGCTTCGTGCACCCCAAAGATGCCGAAGGCGTCCTCGTGGAGCTGTCTCAGCCGGCGGTGTCGGAAGGCTGACGCCGGGCGGCGTCGGCGAGAACGACCTCGCGTTTCCCGCTTGACGGACTGCTGCGCGTATCGACGTGGGGCTGCGCCAATGTGAGCCGGCGTACTTTGGGGAACCCAGCGATGCATTAGGCTAGAGATGTGGACGGGATCGAGTCCGGTTCATTGGTGGTAGTCCACTGTACCAACCCCAGGGAGAAGTTCTGGGGGGTGCTGGTGCGGCTCGATGCGGTCGGCGCGATCGTGCGCGGACTGGATCTGAACTCGGTGGAGGACTGGCTGCTGCAGGAACGTACCGAGGCCGACGGGCTGATCCGCCCGTCCACGTTCTTCGTGCCGCTTCATCGGGTGGTGCGGATCGACCTCGAAGATCAGGGGGGCGTCGTCCCCAATTACGCCGAGCGTTACGGAGATTCCTGCGGTCGCGATGTGCGGGAGGCTCTCGTCGGACGCAGCGGCGGGCCGGACCGGGGAGACGAGTGAGGCTTCGGTCACGGCATCGCTCCGCACGGCCACGATTCGCGCACGTTGCGGCCATCGTCGGGTGTCTGGCGTTGCCCGTGGTCTGCGCAGCGCAGTACCGGGGACAGGTCGAGGTCGACGCGGTGGTCAGCGCGGTCACCGTTCGTGACGGCAAGGGACGACTGGTGACTGATGTGCCTCGGAGTGCGTTTCACCTGTACGTGGACGGCATGGAGGTGCCTATCCATGACCTCAGCCGCGAGAGCGACCTGCCGTTGAGCCTGGGCTTCATCATCGACACCTCCGGCTCGATGGCCGGGCACAAGGCGACCGCGTGCCGAGAGCTGGTCACGGCGTTTCTCGGGGAACGTCGGCCTGAGGATCAGGTCGCCCTGTGGACCTTCGGCAACGAGCGCGTGCTCGAGAGATTCCCTTTCGGCATGGGCTGGTATCTGCTGCCGCGAGTCCTGGAGATGCTGCGCCCGTGGAGCACGACCGCGCTGTACGACATGATCCAGCGCGTGCCTGACGTGATGGAGCGGGCCACCCATCCGAGGCGAGCGGCGATCCTGATGACCGACGGTGTCGACAACGCGTCGGAAATCGGCGGGGAGGAGGCGACCGAGATTGCACAGGGACTCCAGACGCCGATCTACGTGCTCGGGGTCGAACCTCCCCCGCGGAATTCCGGTGACGACGAGCAGTCGTACGAGGACATCCTCATATTGATCGCGGATTCGTCAGGCGGTCAGTACCGACGGATCCCAAGCACTGCAGAGATGCCCGAGGAGGTGCGGGCGCTGTTGGCGGAGCTGTCGTCCCGATTCATCGTCACGTTCACGACCTCCGGTGTCGGTATCCGCAAGTGGCGCACCCTCGAGGTCACCGTGGACGGGCATCACGCCGTTGCCCGCAAGGGGTACGTGGGGACCCTGCCGTGACCTTTCGCCCGGCCGATCTGCCAAGATTCAACTCAGGTCGCGCCGTGACGCGAGCCGGCCAGGCGGTATTTTTTCGCGGTCCAGGACACACAACTGCACGGGTAAGTGATTGTGGGCACTGTCCGTATGAGGGATGGGCCCGGGGCGTGTACTAGAATTGAAGTGATGGTTGTGGACGCGTGCGACACATTGCCGAGGAGGTAAACGATGCGAAAGATCGTGTTGGCTGTCGGGTGCATGTGCCTGCTGGCCGCTCCGGCCTGGGCCGGTGGGGGGTTCTCCCTGTTCGGTACCTACGGCCAGGTCAACGACTACACCAGCTCGGGGGGGCTCGGGGCCAGGGTCTCGTTCGGCGGACAGAAGCTGTTGGTCGACCTGACCGCCACCTGGTTTCCCGAGAGATCGAGCGTCATCGTCAAGAACGGCGGTTTCCAGATCAATGACAGCCTTCAGATCTATCCTGTCGAGCTCGGACTGAGGTACCTGTTCGCGCCCGGCGAGGAGTTTCGGCCGTACGTCGGCGGGGGTGTCTCGTGGATCCTGACCGAGGTACAGAACGGCAGCATGGACGACGAGCTTGGGTACTACATCCTCGCCGGAATGGTCTGGGGTGACGGCAGGGGGGTGGAGGGGTTCGCCGAGGGGTTGTACCGACGGGCGCAGGCCGACGTCGACTACGGAGCCGAAGGCAGGTGGGGCGTCGACCTGGCTGGGTTTGCCGCTGTTGGCGGCATCGTCATTGTGTTCTGAGGCGAGCTCGGCCCAGGTCAGTCGACGTCTTGAACGATGACAGCGGTGCCGTAGGCGAGTAGCTCTGCGGCGCCCTGCATCACCTCCGAGGTCATGAATCGAACGCTGATGACCGCGTTGGCGCCGAGATCACGCGCCTCTTCGACCATGCGGTCGAGCGCCTGCTCCCTGGACTCTGCGAGCATCTTCGTGTACTCCGCGACCTCGCCTCCGACCAGGTTTCGAAACACCGCAATGATGTCCTTGCCCACGTGACGCGCGCGAATGGTGTTGCCTCGGACCAGGCCGAGAGTGCGTACGATCCGCTTGCCCGTGATTGTCTCGCTGGTCACCACTATCATTTCTTGACCCCCCGGTAGCGATCGGTTCTGGCAGAGCTGATCCGATCGATCAGCACGGACAGGAACAGCAGTCCGAAGGCGGTCAGGCCCCCGAACACCAGCAGCTTCTCGAACAGCCCCTCCGGGGATTGCCAGAGGTGCCACAGTCCGAAGCCTGCAACGACGACCAGCCAGACGGCGGTCAACAGCCATCCCAAGGATCGTGAGAGACGGCTCGAGGCTCCGTGTGGGCGCTCGTCCCATTGATCGTCGGACGGCTCGACGAATCGAGTCGACATGGCGGCCTCCCTCATGGTTTGGAGTTCGTCGAACAGAACGCGACAGTGGGAGCACTCCTCCAGGTGGAGCCGGACCCTCTGCCCGGCGGCCTGGGTCAGCTCGCCGTCCAGATGGCCCGAGATCAACGACTGGTCGAACGAGGTCGGGCAACGATCAGTCATGTTGCGCCTCCCCTCTCATCGAGCGTCGCACCTCCTCGCGGAGCATTGAACGGGCACGGTGCAGCCGCGACATGACGGTTCCGGTTGGGATCCTGAGGGCCACCGCGATCTCGCGATACGAAAGGCCCAGGTAGTCGCGGAGCGACACGATCTCTCGGAACTGCGGCGGAAGGCGCCGCACGGCCCGCCACAGCAGCAACTGCAACTCCGTCTTGGCGGCACGGTCCTCGGGGCTGGGTGACGGATCGGGTGGATCCGGCACCAGTACCTCGGGATTCGGCTGCAGCGGTTCGTGACGCCTCACCCGCAGGCGGCGAGCGCGATCACGCACCAGATTGCGGACGATCCGCAGCAGCCACGGCCGGACAGGCCGATCAGCGTCGAACCGGCCGAGGGTGCGGAAGAACCGGAGCATCGCCTCCTGGGTCAGATCGAGCGCGTCGTCCGGATGGCCGGTGAGCTGCAGCGCAAACAGGTAGGCGGTTCGCTGGTAGGTCCTGGCCAGCCGTTCGCAGGCGTCGATGTCTCCGCCCTGGGCAGACCGGACCGTCAGCATCTCGTCCGTCGGCGAGGGCCGCGGTGATGGGGTCGAGTGCGGTACAGGCACAGCGATGCTCACGGGTGATTATTACGCAGTTGCGGCGAGTCTATTCCTTTTTGAGGGGACGGGGGACCGGGGAGGGGCAAAGCCAACTGACCCTTCGCCTCCGTCGTCATCGTTATTGCGTGGTCGTAGAGATGCCAGTCGCGTGGACCGACCGGCACTCGACGCGCCCTCTCCCCGGCGCGCTCCCCGAGGGTGCCCCCTTAGACAATGTTGTGACCCAACGGGCCTTCCCACACCGGTGGCGGTGCCCCCAACATTGTCAAAGACGGCACCCCGCAGAAGGCGAGAGGATGGCACGCCCGCACGATGCGCTGTCGTCGGGATGCCGTACGCGTCGACTGCCTGACACCCAGGGCGGTCTTCTCCCTACGCATACCCCGCATCATACGGACGATGCCAATGACGGTCAGGATGACGAGCGCGCTTCGGGTGGGTGGGGTCCTAGCGACCGGCGACGAGCCGCCAGCGAGGCGCGGGCGGACGCGGCCCCTGGTCCTAGCGTCGTCCGTGCCAACGCTCTTCGAGTAACCGGACAACTGACTCGTAGCCCTCCTTGTCCAGGTCGTCGAAGTGGTCGGGCCGGTGGGAGTCCACGTCGAGCACGCCGATCGGCACGCCGTCGCTGCCGAACATGGGCACGACGATTTCAGATCGGCTTCGGCCGTCACACGGAATGTGGCCGGGGAAAACGTGGACATCTGGCACCAGGACCGTCTCTGCGCGGTCGACTCCCGCCCAACACACGCCGGTGTGCCTCTCCAGGACGAGGCACGCCACCGGGCCCTGGTAGGCATCGACCACCAGGTTCCCTTTTCGGAGCATGTAGAAGCCGGTCCAGGACACCCCCGGAACCTTGTGGTGGAGCACGGCAGCGGCGGTGGCGCGGTGGGCCACCGGGTCGTCGGTCGTTTCGATCAGCTCCGTGACCTGCTCCCGAATACGTGCGAACCGCTCGCGACGTGCATCGTGCGCCATGGTTCTCCTCTCCGAAGGTTTCCCGCTCATGTTCAAATGAGCTGACGGCCGAAGGCCGCGCAACACATCACATCTCTCCCGGGATCGGGATGCCCAACAACTCCTCGAGCAACACCTCCATCTCGGCGGTGAAGACGGTAAACGCCGCGCGTCGCAGCCGCCGGACGTCGACGTCCTCCTCGTGCATCACGGGATGGGCGTGGTACAGCTTGTGGAACAGCTGGGCCAGGCCGTGTACGTGTTGGGCGAGCAGCGAGAACTCGAGGCTGGACACGGCCTGCGCGATCACCTCCCGACGCCGTCCGCACTGCAGGACCAGCTCCCAAAGATCGTCGCCGATCTCCACGCCGACGAGCAGCTCGGCCTCGTCGCCCTCGACCCTGCCCTCGCCGCGCCGCGCCTCGAGCTTGTCGAAGATCTTGTTGGCCCGCACCGCCGAGTACTGGAGGTACGGACCGGTGTCACCCTCGAACGCGAGCGCCTCGTCGAAGTCGAATGCGAGGACCCGGTTTCGAGACTGTCGTGCCATCAGATAGCGGAGCGCTCCGACCGCGATCGACTGCGCCCGATCGACCAGGTCCGCCACCTCGCCCGCGTGTCCGACCCGGGCGACGACGGCCTCCTCCGCCGCCTCGGTGAGGACGTCGAGAAACTCGTCCGCCTTGACGCCGATCCCGCGGCGGCCCGACATCTCCACGTAGGCCTTGCTCATCTCTTCATCGGTGAGGCCGAAGTCGGTGCCGCTGCGCTCCTCGATCAGGTGCACGGCCGCCGGAGTCAGGGCCACCATCTCGTAGGCAAAGTGGATGGAATTGTCGGCGGCTTCGCCGTGCCCGAGCACTCGCACCGACTCCCTGACCACTTTCTGCGGGTAGGACTGGCGGACGTCGATGACGTTGTACACCCTTCGACCGGCTCCGAACGTGTGGTCCGGCACGCTTTCGGCCGGGTCGGAGGTGGTGCGCACGAGAATCCCGTCACCCGTGTTGTAGCGTAACGGCCCCGCCGGTTCCGGCTGCGTCCAGGTCGCGAACGGCCGGTATCCGAAATCGTGCGGTGTTCCGTCAGGATCGAGCAGCAGGCCCAACTTCCACAGCTGGTACGCAATGTCCTTGGCCGTGTAGGTGATCGTGCCGTTGGAGCGGACCAGGATCTTGTCCGGGTCGTCCATGTCGGCGAACTCCGGACTGTCGGCCAGTGACATCACCCAGCAGCCGCTGTTCTTGCCTTCGGTTTCGAGTCGAATCGCATCGGCCTCCACGAGCAGCTCTGAGGCCCGCTCCCAGAAACCGAGGTGAAGAATATCGGACTCGTGGGGCAGCACCTCGTACCGAACCGCGAGCCGCGCCATGGTGGCGAGGTGGCAGCGGAGGTTTCCCTCGGCCACCGCGGCGGCGAGGCGCGCGACGGTGGGCGCCGAGTACGGTCCGGCGGCGATCACCGCGCCTCGAAGCAGATGCTGAGCCTGGTCGAGGTCGAGCTCGCCGAAACCGCCTTCAATCATTTGGAGAACCTCGGCGCGGTGGGCCGCGAACTCAGGCTCGGCCTCGTAGCGGGCGGTCACCCGGGGGTAGATGTCCCAACACACGTCGTCGAAGTCGGTGCTCGAAGCGGTTGGCACGGCGTCACCCGGCAGTCGTTGCAACACGAGGTCGATCAACTCGTCCCTGCGGCACGGCTCGACCCCGAGCGCCTCGGCGATCTCGACTTCGGGCAGGTAGAGCAGGCCGACCGCGACATCGGCTACCTGGACTCCGGTGTCGTCGATGTAGTTCTGGATTTCTGTGGGATGGCCGAGAGCGCGCAGGCAGCGGACAAGGGTGTCTCCGAGCACCGCGTTGCGAAGGTGGCCTATGTGGGCCGCCTTGTTGGGGTTGATGTTCGTGTGCTCGACAATGGTCTTCACCGAGCCCTCGGGCGGTGGGATCTCATCCTCGCACAACAGGCGCACCAGCAGCAGGTCACGCTTCAGAAACAGGTTGAGAAAGCCGGGCCCGGCGATCTCGACCCGCTCCACCTCGTCCGGCCAGTCGGCACCCCCGGTGATGGCGTCGGCGATGTCGCGTGGGGACCGGCTCAGATCCTTGGCGAGCGGCAGGGCCCCGGGCCACGCGAGGTCGCCCAGGTCGCGGCGCGGGGGCACCTCGAGGATCACCTGGGCGGGCCGATGTCCAAACTCGGCCTCGAGAGCATCGGCGATCGCGGTCGCGGCCTTTGTCCGGATCTCCTGCAGGGGCATGCGTCCTCCAGCGACCCGCGATTCTACGCAATTCACCGCATGGAAAGCGAATTGTCTGGATGATCTTGGCAAAACGCGACGCGGGGAGTACCATTCCCGCGCGCTGGTGCGTGATTTCACAAGCTCGGTCGGCGCAGGTACCGACACATCCCGGGAGGGTCCGATGGCCAACGATCTGAAGGGTCGCCACTTCCTCAAGCTGTTGGATTTCGAGTCGGTAGAGATCCGACACCTGCTCGAGCTCTCGGCCCGCCTCAAGGCAGCCAAGAAGGCTGGCCACGGAGAGCGACGGCTGGAGGGGAAGAGCGTCGCACTGCTGTTCGAAAAACCGTCCACCAGAACCCGCGCCGCCTTTACCGTAGCCTGCGTTGACGAGGGTGCCCATCCCGAGTACCTGGGCAAATCCGACATTCAGCTCGGCAAAAAGGAGACGGTCGCGGACACCGCCCGCGTGCTCGGCCGGATGTTCGACGGTATCCAGTACCGGGGATTCGCCCACGAGCTGGTGGAGCAGCTGGCCGAGCACGCCGGCGTCCCGGTGTGGAATGGTCTCACCGACGCGTGGCACCCGACCCAGATCCTCGCCGACCTGCTCACGGTGCAGGAGGAGTTCGGCACCCTCGAGGGTGTGGCGGTGGCGTACGCGGGCGATGGCCGCAACAACGTGGCGAGGTCGTTGCTGGTGGGGTGCGCCAAGCTCGGTGTGGACGTGAGGATCGTGGCGCCCGAGGCGTTGCACCCGGATGCAGAGCTGATGACGGCAGTTCGGGCGATCGCCGGCTCGACCGGTGCAGATGTCGCGGTCACGGCATCCGTCAACGAGGGCGTCGTCGGCGCCCACGCCCTTTACACGGACGTGTGGGCGTCGATGGGCGAGGAGGACAGGATCCGGGAGCGGATCGACCTGTTGGCTCCGTACAAGGTTACACGGCACATGATGGACCTCACCGAGAGGCCTGACACCATCTTCCTGCACTGTCTGCCGGCATTCCACAACCTCGAGACCGAGCTCGCACGCGAGTATCCGGAGATCTGCGAGGTCGAGGATGAGGTCTTCGAGGGTCCGCAGTCGCGGGTTCTCGAGGAGGCCGAGAACCGCCTCCACACCATCAAGGCGGTGATGGTCGCGACGATGGTGGGTGAGGCTGCGGGTTAGGACCTCGAGCTGATTCGAAAGGGGACGAACATGAGCAAAGTGGTGGTTTTCGGGGCTGGCCTTGTCGTGAGGGCACACGTCCGGTATCTGCTGGACCACGGGTTCGACGTGACCGTCGCGAGCCGGACGGTGGGCAAGGCCGAGGCGATCGTGGATGGTCATCCCAGAGGGACGCCGATGGCGTTCGATATCGCCCGAGAGCCGGCGCGGCTGGGCGAGATCGTGGCTGCCCATGACCTGGCTGTGAGTCTGCTGCCGTGGCAGTACCACCCGGCAGTGGCCAAGAGCTGCGTCGCCCATGGCAAGAACATGGTGACCACCTCGTACGTCAAGGACGAGATGAAGGCGCTCGATGGTCCGGCCAAGGCCGCCGGAGTCATGCTGCTCAACGAGCTGGGCGTGGACCCCGGCATCGACCACATGACTGCCATGCAGGTGATCCACCGCGTGCAGGCCGCCGGAGGTATGATCGCGACCTTTCAGTCGTACTGCGGCGGGCTGCCGGCGCCCGAGGCCAACGACAATCCGTTCGGCTACAAGTTCTCCTGGAGTCCGCGCGGGGTGCTACTGGCGGGGCTCAACGATGCCTCCTACCGAATGAACGGTGCCGATACGGAGGTGCCGGGCGTGCAGCTCTTCGACCACATCTGGTCGGTGCCGGTGAAGGTCGAGGAGCGGATCGTCGAGTTCCAGGGCTACCCGAATCGGGACAGCATGCCGTACACCGAGACCTACGGCATCGATCCCGCACAGACGATGTTCAGGGGCACGCTCCGCAACCCCCACTGGTGTGCCATCATGAGGCAGATCGCCCGGCTCGGCTGGCTGCGTACCGACGAGCTCGAGGGTTTGGACGGAGCGACCTTCGCCGACGTGACTGCGCGGCTGCTCGGTGCCGGCGGAACCGACGACGTCAAGACCGTCGCGGCGGACCGCCTCGGTCTCGACCCGGCCGGCCCGGAGGTCTCCGGCATGGAGTGGATCGGTCTGTTCGCCGACGAACCCTTGCCGGACGCCAAGGCGCCGGTGGACATCCTGACCGCCCGCATGCTCGACACGATGTCCTACGCGGAGGGCGAGCGCGACATGCTCGTGCTGCAGCACACCTTCATCGCCGAGTACCCGGATCATCGGGAGAAGATCGTCTCCACCATGGTGGACTTCGGGATTCCCGGCGGCGACTCCAGCATGAACCGCACCGTGGGACTGCCCGCCGCGGTGGGCGCGCGGTTCGTGCTCGAAGGGCGGTTCCACCGGCCAGGCGTCGTGGTGCCAGTGATGCCGGAGCTGTACGAACCGGTGCTCGAGGAGCTCGGACGGCTCGGGATCACCTTCACCGAGTCGGTCGAGGAAATCTAGCCGGCCCGACGACCGCCGGGCCACTCCCGCGCCCGCGTCCGTGTCCGATCCCGGAGCGTGCGGAAGCAATTCGCTCCGCGAATTGCTGAGGAGTGGCAAGGCGCTCCTGTGGGTGCGAGCGATGGGATTCCTCACGCCTGTTTCACGCCTTGAGTGTCAGAAGTCGAGGCGAGTGGCAGGCGGATGACAGCGCCTCGTGCGGGGTGCCGTCTTTGACAATGTTGGGAGCGCGGTCACCGAGGTGGGGCGGCTCGCTGGGTCCCAACATTGTCTAAGGGGGCTCCCGCGGGGAGCAAGCCGGGGAGAGGGCGCGTCAACCCCTTGCTCCGATTCGTGCGTCATCCCCGAGCGTCACTCCTGAGGCACTGGACGCGCTACGGTCAACCGGAACACCTGCACGCCCGACTGATCCACGACCGGCGGCCCGAGCGATCGAATGAGCTCGATCCATCTCTGCCGCCCCTGTGGGGTGCGCCACGGAACCACCGGATAGGATCCTCCGAGTCGCTGCAGCTCGCGCCAGTTCACGAGCAGGTGGGTGTGGCCGTCGTCGAGCAGGCGGTCCACGATGCGGCTCGGCGACGATTCGGTCTCGGTCAGGTCGCGCAGCGGTGACGGGTCGTGCTGAGAGGGTGCGGTGAACGGTCGCGGGAACGAGAACACTCTCGGCTCCGCAACGAAAACCACCCGTGCGTCGGCGTGCAGCGCGAGGGAATCGGCAAACGCCGCCATGGGATCGTTGGGCGACAGCTGCGCTGCGGCCGCTCGCAAATCGACTTGAAGGATGGATATCGGATCGATTCGCCCGAGCAGGCTCGAACCGCGGAGGACTCCCACAACGCTGCACCACAGCAGGGCGGAGATCGAGGCGAACCGGACGAGCCGGTCGTGGCCGGCGGTCGCAGCGAGGGCGAGCAGGATGCATGCCGTCGGCGCCAGGAACCGCGGTAGCGCCCCGGTGATCGCCCACGCCACAGCGCCGAACAACGCGAGTCCGGCGAGCAGGGCGGTCCTTCGTCGGCCCATGATTGCCAATATCGCCACCAAGATGAGGGGCAGCAGCCAGACCAATTCCGGCGCCAGCAGCCGTGGCAGGCTCATGAGGCACTCCGGCAGCGAGACCCCCCGTTTGAGTTGTGACAGCGAGTCCCGCCAGAGTGTCTCCATCCCCTCTCGGTGCCACAGAACGGGCGCGATCGGATCGCCCAGCAGGACCAGGTTCTTGAACCACCACGGGAGCGATCCGGCGATCCAGCAACCGCTGGCGGCAATGATCTGGCCGATCCTGTGACGACACCGGATGGTGATCACGATCAGGATCAATACCGTCCACGGCACACCCTGGAGGCGCGCCGCCGTCGCCACGCCGGCCAACAGACCTGCAGCCGCCGGCCAGCCCCCGCGGCGCGGCGCTGCTGCCATGGCGACCGCCGGAACCAAGCCGAGCAACAGCCACGCCTCGGCAGCGGGGAAGCCCGGCACCACCGGTGCCACCGGGAGTACCACACAGCAGGCGGCGGCGATCCAGGCACCGGTGCGGCGGGCCCCGAAGCGTCGGGCCAGGCCGTGCACGGCGGTGGCGACGGTGACCCAGGCGAGCCAGTGCAGCATCGCGGGAACCCTGACGAGGCCGAAGCCCAGCGGAGGCAGCGCCAGCAACTGCGCCAGCGGCGGGAAGGCAGAGAACAGGTTTTCCGGGTGGCTGCTCCAACCTCCTTCGAGCAGTGCCTGCCAGGGTAGCCCGAGATGGTAGACCATGGCGTCGTAGAAAAACGGCGGCGCCACCGCGACCGGCAGCCACAACGCACCGCCGACGATCCCGGCGAGCAGCGGTTCCAGAGGACGCCGGTCGTGACGCCATCGGCCGGCGGCGGCCAGGAGAACGATCGCTGCGGCCAGCCCGGCGCGGCTCAGGTGTCCGGTCAGACCGACGGCGAGCAACGCGATCGCAGCTGCCCATGCACCGAGCGCGAGATCCACGCTCCAGCGCAGCGTCGGTCCCACGGCGACTCTGAACAGGCGTCGCAGCCGTGCTCCGAGAGCCAGCAGAATGAACCACCAGACAAGTGCTGCGAGAACATTGGCCGCAATGATGGGGATCGACACCACGGCCATTCTAGCCTGCATTGTCCACGAGGTATCTGCTGCGGCCTGACGACGCGGGTCTCCTCGGTATCGCTATCGGTATCGCTATCGGGATCGAGGCAAGGTTTTTCGAAGCGGAGCGGGGGAGTCGATACCGATACCGAAACCCGATGCCGATACCGACCAGATTCATCGGTATCGCCATCGGAATCGGGATCGGAATCGAGGCGATGGACCTGCCCCGCTTTACCGGACACTGGAGTAGGCTCGTCGTCTTCGGGCCTGTGGGGGCTGTGGGAAACGGGGAACGGGAGCGGGAGGAACCCCAAAGGAGCGCCGAAGCGTAGGCGGTCCATCCTGGGGAGTCATCTGCGGCGAGAATTGCTATGCTCCGGCGTCATGCGAGACGATGTGCTGGAGCACCGCCGGCTGATCGTGTCCGGCCCGATTGACCGCGCGATCCTGCACCTCGGGGTGCCGGCGGCGACTGCTGCGCTGCTGCAGGCGGGATTCCTCATCGTGGACACGTTTTGGCTCGGGCGGGTCGGTGCGGTGGCGTTGGCCGCGGCCTCGACCGCCGGGTTCGTGATGTGGCTGGCGCAGACCCTGGGGGAAGGGCTGGCGTCGGGATCTGGCGCAGTGCTGGCGGCGGCGGTGGGTGCTGGTAACCGAGAGGCGGTGGGCCGCGCTGCCTCGGCCGGACAGGCTCTCGCGGCGTGGGGATCGATATCCGTGCTGGGGGTCGGTCTGTGGCTCGCCTCCCCGGTATTCCGGTTCATGGGCACCTCGGATCAGGTGACCTCTGCCGGACTGACGTACCTTGTGGTCATCCTGTTCGGGATGCCCGCCTACTTCCTTTTCGCCTGGATCTCCGCCGTTTTTCGTGCGGTCGGCGACGCAACCACGGCGCTCAAGTTGTTGGCTCTGGGGGCCGTGGTCAACGTCGTGCTCGATCCGGTGCTGATCTTCGGGGTGGGTCCGGTGCCAGCCCTCGGGGTCGGTGGCGCGGCGGCGGCGACAGTGTGCTCCTGGCTGGTCGCGTTCGGACGAGGCTGGTGGATGCTCGGTCGGCTCGGTGTGCGGCCGCGCGCGACCGATCTCGTGCGGCCTCCGCGGGAAGAGAGTTGGCAAGCGCTCAAGGTGGGTTTGCCGCTCGGGCTCGAAGGGGCGTTGTTCTCGCTGATCTACATCGTGCTGACTCGGTTCACGACACTTTTCGGCACCGATGCGGTGGCTGCCCTCGGCGTCGGTCACAAGCTGGAGGTCTTCAACTACTTCGTGTGTGCGGGCATGGGCGCTGCAGCAACCACGCTGGTGGGGCAGAATCTCGGAGCGGGGGATCCGGCGAGGGCCGGGCGCTCGGCGTGGCGCACGCTGTTCCTGACCACCCTCCCGGTAGGTGCGGTGACCGGGCTGCTGGTGCTGTTCCCGGAGGCGGCGGTCGCGGTGTTCATTCCCGATCCCGATGTCGTGGCTGCCGGTGTGACCTACGTGCTGCTGGTCGGGCTCAGCCAGATCTTCATGGCCTCGGAGGTCGTCCTGCTGGGTGCATTTGCGGGAGCACACTGGACGGCGGTCCCGGCGACGGTAGAGATCGGATTCACGGCGGCCAGGATTCCTCTCGCGTTCCACCTCGTGCAGCAGGGATGGGGGGTCGAGGGAGTGTGGTTCGCGATCGCCGTCACCACCGTGATCAAAGGCTCGGTACTCGCCGTCCTATTTGCGGCGCAACAAAGACGGATGATCCGCGCCAGAGAACGAATGCCGTACAATGACTCCGAATCGGAGGGAGGAACGACATGATCGACAGCATTCGAGAACTTCTCGGGGCACAGGCGTCCCTGCTCGATTACCAGTGCACAGGCATCAACAAGGACATGCTCCATCTCCCGGGTCCGGACTTCGTGGACCGGGTGGTGGCTCAGTCCGACCGGTCTCCCACGGTGATGCGAAACCTCCAGTGGCTCTACAGCACGGGTCGGGCCGCGGGGACCGGGTACATCTCCATCCTTCCGGTGGACCAGGGGATCGAGCACTCTGGGGCGGCCTCGTTCGCTCCCAATCCGATCTACTTCGATCCCGCGAACATCGTGAAGCTGGCCGTCGAGGGCGGCTGCAACGGCTGCGCCTCGACGCTTGGAGTCCTCGGCGCGATGTCCCGGAAGTACGCCCACAGGATCCCGTTCATCGTCAAGATCAACCACAACGAGATGCTGACATACCCCAACATCTCGGATCAGACCTTGTTCGCATCGGTGGAGCAGGCGTGGAACCTGGGCGCCGCCGGTATCGGAGCGACCATCTACTACGGCTCGGAGGACTGCCGCCGCCAGATCATCGAGATCTCGGATGCCTTCCAGCAGGCTCATGAGTACGGCATGTTCACGGTGCTCTGGTGCTACTTGCGTAACCCCGCGTTCAAGCACGAGGGAACCGACCACCATGCGTCGGCAGACCTCACGGGTCAGGCCAACCACCTCGGTGTCACGATCGAGGCCGACATCGTGAAGCAGAAGCAGCCGACCTCGAACGGTGGCTACAACGCGCTGAAGTTCGGCAAGACCCACACGCTCGTCTACGAGGAGCTGGTGCCTGATCACCCGATCGAGTGGACCCGCTGGCAGGTGGTCAACTGCTACATGGGGCGGGTCGGCCTGATCAACTCCGGCGGCGCGTCGGGTGACAACGATCTCGCCCAGGCGGTGACCACCGCGGTGATCAACAAGCGCGCTGGCGGAATGGGGCTGATTTCCGGCCGCAAGGCGTTCCAGAAGCCGATGAAGGACGGCGTGACGCTGCTCAACGCGATCCAGGACGTGTTCACCTGCGAGGACGTGACGATCGCTTAGCAGTTCGCCTCGCGAATTGCTGTGGAGTGGCAGGGCGCTCAGCGGACCACGCGCGATGGGATCTCTCGCGCTCTCGAGGCTACTTCGGGTGTCGGATTGTCGATGCGAATGCCGCGTCGACGACCGCGCCGCGTGCGGGGTGCCGTCTTTGACAATGTTGGGGCACCGTCACCGGGATGTGGCGGCCCGTCGAGTCCCGACATTGTCTAAGGGGGCACCCACGGGAAGCGCGCCGGGGAGAGGGCGCATAGAAGCGAGGAGAGCGTCTCGACCTCTCGCTCGCCGATCCGCAAGCCCTCACGGCCAGGTGCCGAAGGCAGCGGCCACGCCCACAAGCCCATCAAAAACCCCCGCCGCAAGGGGGGGGTTGTACTCCTCGGCGGGAATTCCAATCGCTACAGAACGGCTTCCAATGGCGCCCTCTCGCCGGACAGGATCGACGCTCCCCGCGCCGCCACGCTGGGGAGCGCTCGATAGGCGAAGTGGATCGCCGTCTGGACCTTGTTGTGGTAAAAGACGGCGTCCGCGTTGTTGGAGAGCAGCGCGCCGCAGGCGTCCTTGTCGTTGGGGTCGACATCGGCCTCGGTGAGGATCTCGGCCAGCTTGTCGCGTGCGATGATCGCCTGATCGAGCAGGAAGTGGGCGCCAAGCGCGGTGCCGATCATGTCGACGATGGGCACCGCGTTGAGCAGGGTCAACTCGATGCCGTCGGGGCGTTTCATGAGCTCTCTGGAAATCGCCTGGATCTGCTTGAGGGCCGCGCCAAGCATCCACGCGGGCTCCATCAGCTGCTTGTCGGACTTCAGCTGGTTGAACGTGCCCTCTGCCATCTGCAGCAGCTCCTTGATGGCGTCGCCACCCCTCAGCGGCAGCTTGCGGGCGACAAAATCGAGCGCCTGAATACCGTTCGTGCCCTCGTAGATGGTGGCGATCTCGCCGTCACGCACGTATTGCTCGGCCGGGAATTCCTGGGTGTAGCCGTAGCCACCGTGAACCTGCATGCACCACAGACCGACCTGCACCCCCCAGTCGGACGCCCACGCCTTGCAGATCGGCGTCAATACGTCCACGTACGACTGGTACTTCTCCTGCTCCTCGCCCTGGGTGACGTGGGCCATGTCGGTGAAGTGGGAGGTCTGCAGTAGCAGCGCCCGCATGGCCTCGGCGTAGGCCTTGGAGCTGAGCAGCAGTCGTCGGATGTCCGGGTGCTCGATGATCGGTACCTGTGGCGCATCCGGGTCCTTCATTCTCGTCCAGTGCTTGCTCTGGAGACGATCCTTGGAGTAGGCGAGCGCCTGCTCGTAGGCGGCACCGGCGAGCGATGCGCCCTGGAGCCCGACCTCGATCCGGGCACCGTTCATCATGTGAAACATCAGCCGCATGCCCTGCTGCTCCTCGCCCATGAGCAGCCCCCTGCAGCGGCCGTTCTGGCCGAACACCAGGCTGCATGTCGGGGAGCCGTGGATTCCCATTTTTTCTTCGATGTTGTTGCAGTACACGTCGTTATCATCGCCGAGCGAGCCGTCAGGGTTGACCCAGACCTTCGGGATGATGAACATCGAAAGCCCCTTGGTGCCGGGTGCCGCGTCCGGTGTGCGTGCCAGCACCAGGTGCACGATGTTCTCGGTAAGGTCGTGCTCGCCGGAGGTGATGAAGATCTTCTCCCCGGTGATCGCGTAGCTCCCGTCGTCCTGTTTGACCGCTTTGGTGGTCGAGGCGCCGACGTCGGAGCCCGCCTGTGGCTCCGTCAGGCACATGGTGCCGGTCCACTCGCCCGAGTACAGCTTCTCCACGAAGAGTTGCCGCTGTTCCTCTGTGCCGGCGTTCTCGATCATCATGCCGGCGCCGCGCGTCAACATCACGGTCAGCGTCAGCGAAGTGTTGGCGCCGTTGAAAAACTCCATGACCGCGGTCGAGATCGCCTCCGGAAGACCCAGCCCACCGAACTCCGGGCCTGCCAACATGCCGATCCAGCCGCCCTCGGCGACCGTTTGGTAGGCCGGCTTGAAGGCGCTCGGCATTGTGACCCTGCCGTCGTCCCACTGCGCACCGACACGGTCCCCTTCCTCGTTGCAGGCGCCAAACTGCTCCTGAGCGATTCTGAGGGCCTCATCCAATACCATGGCGAGGTTCTCGGTGTCCCACTCTGCGTATTTCTCGGCTTCGAGCAGCTTGGCGGTCGGCAGCCACTCGAAGAGCTGGAACTTGACGTCACGCATGTCGGCTCGATATGTCATGGCGAATCTCCTTGCATCCGTTCATGGGGTGTGTCGATATGAATGAACACTCATTCATTTTCGGTCCACCGCGGCAAAAATTCAAGTGTTATGCACTTCGCACAGCGAATTGCATCAAGAAAACCCCCCGGTGAAGGGGGGTTAAGAGATTCCGGGTGGTCGGTGCCGTCAGCGGTTGCTGCGCTGGGGACGCCGTTGGCGGTCACCACGCCTAGGACGTCCGCCCCGGCGATCGCCGTCGCGCGGAGCGGGGCTCCGCTCGGGGATCTCTTCACCGCGGGCGCGCGCCTCGTCCTCGAGAATGACCCTGCGGGACAGCTTGATCCGGTCGTTGGAGTCGATGTCGATAATCCGAACCCTCAGCTTGTCGCCCTCCGACAGGACGTCCCGGATGTCGGGAGTCCGCTCCATCGCGAGCTCCGAAATGTGGAGCAATCCGTCCTGGTTGGGGAGGATCTCCACGAACGCACCGTACGGCTCGATCCGTTTCACCACCCCCTCGAACTCCTCGCCGATCTCGGGCTCGCGCGTCAGGCTGGTGATGATCTCGATCGCCTTTTCGGCAGCGATCTGGTCGTTGGTCGCGATCTGGACGGTGCCGTCATCCTCCACGTTGATACGGGCTCCGGTTGTGTCAACGATGCTGCGAATCGTTTTGCCTCCGGGACCGATCACGTTGCGGATCTGATCGACATCGATCTTGATTTGGAAGATCCGAGGCGCGTAGGGCGAGATCTCGGGCCGGGGCTCCGAAATCGCCTCAGCCATGGCTTCGAGCAGTTGCAGACGGGCCTGCCGAGCCTGCTCGAGTGCCTGCTCGAGGATCTCCCGGCTCAGACCCGAAACCTTGATGTCCATTTGCAGTGCCGTGACGCCGTCGCGGGTTCCGGCGACCTTGAAGTCCATGTCACCGTAGTGGTCCTCCTGCCCGGCGATGTCGGTGAGTACCCGAAACGTCTCGCCGTCTGACACCAGACCCATGGCAACGCCGGCCACCGCGCTCTTGATCGGAGCTCCCGCGTCCATCAGAGCCATCGAGCCGCCACACACAGAGGCCATGGAGGAGGATCCGTTGGACTCGAGAATATCGGACACGACTCGCATGGTGTACGGGAAGGTCTCGGTTTCCGGGAGCACCGGCGTCAGGGCGCGCCGTGCCAGGGCGCCGTGACCGATCTCTCGTCGTCCCGGACCGCGCAGGAAGCGGACCTCACCGACCGAGAACGGCGGGAAGTTGTAGTGCAGCATGAAATGCTCTCGCCACTCTCCCTCGAACGCCTCGATCAGCTGCGAGTCCTCGGAGGTCCCCAGCGTACAGGTGACCATCGCCTGGGTCTCGCCGCGGGTGAATAGCGCTGACCCGTGAGCCCTGGGCAGTACGCCCGCCTCGCACGACAACTGACGGATCTCATCGAAGGCGCGGCCGTCCAGTCGCTTGCCCTCTTCGAGGATGGTCTCGCGCGTGATCTCCTTCACCATGGCGCCGAACACGCTCTTGGCCCACGGCCCCTGTTCCTCGCGATCCTCTTCGGGGATCGACTCGATCGCCCGCTCGCGAACGGCTTTGATCGCGTCCCTCTGAGCCATCTTGCCCGTGGTGCGCATGGCGTCGCCGAGAGGTGCTCGCCACTGGTTGCGCATCCGAGACTCGAACTCCTCGGTCCACGGGTTCGGATCCGCGGTAAACGGAGTCTTCGTTACACCGAACTCGCGCACGACCTCACGTTGCAGGGCGATGATCTTGCGGATCTCGCGGTGGGCAAGGTCCAGCGCGTCGATGATGACGCTTTCCGGCAGCCCGGTCGCACCGCACTCGACCATCGCGATGGCGTCCTCGGTACCCGCGACCACCAGGTCGAGCTCGGACTCCTCGCGTTCGCTGTAGGTCGGAAACAGGACGAACTCACTGTTGATCCGCCCGACCCGCACCCCTGCGATGGGCGTGTCAAACGGAATCTCGCCGGCGATCATCAAGGCCATCGACGCTCCCGAGATGCCGAGCACGTCGGGGTCGAAGTCATCGTCGGCCGAAAAGACCCATGCGATGATTTGAGATTCCCGATAATAGCCGTTCGGGAACAGTGGACGAAGCCCGCGGTCGATGACGCGGCAGGTCAGGATTTCCCGCTCGGTGGGTCGGCCTTCGCGCTTGAAGAAGCCGCCGGGGATCCGTCCACCAGCGTACGTGGGCTCCCGATAGTCGACCGTGAGCGGCAGAAAGTCGACGCCCGCTCTGGGGTCGGTATCGGCACAGGCCGTCACGAGAACCATGGTGTCGCCGAGACGGACAACGGTTGATCCGCCGGCTTGGCGTGCGACCTTTCCGAATTCGAAGGTCAGTTTTTTTCCGCCGATATCGACGGTACGTGTGATTTCATTCATGAACTGTATGTCCTATCCGCGCAGTCCCAATTGATCGACCAGCTTCCGGTAGCGGGTGATGTCCTTGGCTTTGAGGTATTCGAGCAGTCGGCGCCTACGGCCGACCAGCCGCAGCAAGCCACGGCGCGAGTGGTAGTCTTTCTTGAATTCCTTGAAGTGTTCTGTCAAGAACTGGATTCGCCGCGTCAGCAATGCGACCTGCACCTCTGGTGATCCGGTGTCCCCAGAGTGGGTTCGGAACTCTTCAATAATCGTAGCCTTCTGTGCGTCAAAGTGACTCATCTATCCTCCACGATGGGGTCCTCCGGTGGCGAGGAGGCAGCGGTAACGGTATCAAGAAGTTTCTTCTCTGGCAACGGTTGGATCGTTCTCCGGTGGTGTGGCATCGGCGGGCGCGGTCGCCTGGAGCACGGTGATCGGTCGTAGATTGACGGTGCGGCCGCGGGCCAGGACCGCCTGCACCATTCCGATGCCGATCAGCCGTTTGCTCGGGCCGTGGACGACCACCTCGGAGCCGGACTGGATCGACTCCGATCCGGATCGAAAGACGATGACTTCCTGGCCGTGGGCGAACCTCTCCATCGCTGCGCTGTTGAGCGAGATGCCCGGAAACGGCAGGTTGGTCTCCTCGATCGGAATCCAGGCAGGGCCGGCGATGATGTCCTGCGGATCGTCAACTTCCTCCAGGGTTCTTTGTGGGAGGGCGTCGGTCGCTGAGTACGGGCCGATCGCGGTGCGGGTCAGATGCCGGAGGTGGCCGCCGCATCCGATCTCCACCCCCACATCGTGGGCCAGCGTGCGAACGTAGAAGCCGGTCGACGTCGTAGCTTCGACCGTCAACGCCGACGGCGACGACAGCTCAAATCGAAGGCTGCGTACCGAGACCGTCTTCGGGGCCACAGGCGTGGTCTGGCCGGTTCGAGCGAGCTCGTACAGCTTTTTGCCTGCGATCTTCTTCGCCGAGTAGGGAGGTGGGACCTGTTCTATCGTCCCGGAGAACAGCTGCTCGAGCCGCCCGAGTGCCGAGCGGTCCAGATCCGGAGGCTCGCCGTGCGGTTCCATGGGTTCGCCCTCGGCGTCGTAGGTGTTGGTAGCGTACCCGAGTTCGATCACTCCCCGGTAGGTCTTTTCCCACCTCATCAGGTACTGCTGCAGTCGGGTCGCCCGTCCAACGCACAGGAGGAGCAAACCCTCCGCCATGGGATCGAGCGTGCCGGTATGGCCTATCCGGCGTTCCCTGAGCGCTTTGCGAGCCATGTCGACGACATCGTGCGACGTCGGCCCGACACTCTTGAAAACCGGCAGGATGCCGTGCCAACGGGATGGGCGACGGCTCACGGAGATCCCTCCAGCAGACGCGCCAACTCGGCGGTGACCCGCTCCCGCGCGCTCGACAGCTGTCCGTTGAGGGTGCAGCCCGCGGCGTTGGTGTGACCACCCCCTCCGAAGGTCGCCGCCACCCGACGGACGTCGACGTCACCCTTCGACCGGAAGCTCACATGCACGACGCCGGGTTCCCACTGCTTGAAGAACACGACCGCCTGAACGGCGGCTATGGAGCGCGGATAGTTGATGATCTCCTCACTGTCGGCCGGTGTGGCCTCGCAACGCTCGAACGCCGCCGGATCGATCTCGAGGGTTGCGAGGCGCCCGTCACAGTCGAGCGTGAGCGTTTTCAGCGCTTCGCCCAGTAGCCGCACCGACGGGAGGGTACGGCTTTCATGGATCCACGTGGAAACCTGTACCGGATCGGCCCCGGCATCGACCATCTCCGCAGCGGCTCGGAACGCCCGCCCCGTAGAGTTGGAGTAGCGAAAATCACCGGTGTCGGTTGACAGCGCCACATAGGCGTTGGTGGCCGCAGCGGGCGAGGGATCGACTCCGGCCGCCGTGAACATGCGCCACACCAGTTCGCCAACGGCCGGAGACGCCTCGTCGACGTAGTTGACCTCCCCGAACATCGGGTTGGCCCGGTGGTGGTCGATGTTGAGGATGGCGACACGGTCGAGGTGATCGAACCCGGTTCGGTCGAGTTCGGTGCACTCGAGGGTGACCACGAGGTCGAAACCCTCCGGAAAACCCTGCGGCAGGCTGTCCGCCACCTGCAGCTGTTGCGATCCCGGGAGCCGACCGAGGCTGGACGGTGCGGGATCGCGGTTGAGGATGACCGTCGCGACACCCAGCCGATCAGCCAGCTCGGCGAGCGCGAGCTCCGAACCAAGCGCGTCGCCGTCGGGCCGCCTGTGGGAGGTCAGCAGGGCGCGGGTCGCCTTCTTGAGACGATCGACCGCGACCTCTGGGTCGAGGACTGCTCGTGTCATCATCCCTCCGCCGGTTCGTCGTCTGTCGTGTGGTCCTCCTCGCCGTGGAGACGATCGAATAGACGCTCCATGCGGTCCCCGTACTCGTACGACGTGTCGCGGAAGAACTCGAGCGCCGGCACGGCGCGCAGGCGCATGCGTCGACCCAGTTCGCGCCGCATGAACGTCGCAGCTGCAGCGAACCCGTCTCCGGCCCGACGCTCCCGCTCGGCGTCTCCGATGACCGAGAAGTACACCCTGGCCTTCGTCCGATCCGCGGAGAGCCTGATCGCAGAAACGGTGACCTCCGCCAGACGCGGGTCGTTGACTTCGTGCCGCAACAGCTCGGACAACACGACCCGGATTTCGCCTTCCACCCGTGCGTTTCTGTCATACGAACTGTGATTCACTCCATCCTCGTTTCTCGGGCGGCGTTGAGCCACGGACGCTGTGGTGGGTCACACCTGGATGATTTCCACATCCCACTTCAGCACGTTTCCCGTCCACGTGTCGTTGACCGTATTCTCCACCCGCTGTAGCCGTGCCTCGAGATCCACCGGGCTGGTCGAGAGGGCCGAGATCACGACCGCGGCTCGCTGGTAGAGGTCTTGATGGTCCACCTCGAGTATCAGTACCTTGTGGCGGCTTCGGATCCGCTCTACGAGGCCGCGGGTGTAGCTCCGTTTGGCCTTCAGACTTCGAGCGTCCGGGATGTGAAGCTCCAGGCGCGCTACGCCGACGTAGATGTTGACGTCGTTACTCATCTTCTTGGGGTTTGGATCCCCGGCCCCTGCTACAACTCGGGCGTCTCCTCGACGAGTTTGAACGCCTCGATGATGTCACCTTCCTTGATGTCCTGATACCGCTCGAGCCCGATGCCGCATTCAAACCCTTGCCGAACCTCGGAGGCATCGTCCTTGAACCTTCTGAGGGACGAGATCTGACCTTCATACACAACCACGTGGTCGCGCACCAGGCGAACCTTCGCGGCCCGTGTAATGACACCTTCGAGGACGTGACTGCCGGCGATGGCGCCGATCTTCGGGATGCGGAACACTTCGCGGACCTCGGCGCGTCCGAGCTCCTCCTCACGATAGACGGGCTCCAGGAGACCCACCATCGCCATCTTGACGTCGTCGATCAACTCGTAGATCACCGTGTAGAGCCGGATGTCGACCTGCTCGGATTCCGCGAGGTCCCGGGCAGTTCGCTCGGGCCGCACCGCGAAACCGACGATGATCGCGTTCGATGCTGTGGCCAGCATCACGTCGTTCGTGCTGATGGCACCAACTGAGCCATGGAGCACATTGATCTTGACCTTCTCGGTGGACAGACCTACGAGAGTCTCCCGCAATACCTCGACCGATCCCTGCACGTCTGCCTTGATGACGAGGTTGAGCTCCTTCGTCTCGTCTTCGGCCATGTGGTCGAACAGGGTGTCCAGCGAGACTTTTCGGCTGCCGACCAGGCCCTCCTCACGCTCCCGCTGACTGCGGTAGTCTGCGACCTCCACCGCCTTGGCCTCGCTCTCGGTTGCATGCAGGATGTCTCCCGCGGCTGGCATGTCCACGAAACCGATAAGCTCGACCGGTTCGGACGGTCCGGCCTGTTCGACCCTCTTCCCGTCATCGTCAGTGATGGCACGGACGCGTCCCCAGGTTGAACCGCAGAAGAAGTAGTCACCGATCCTCAGCGTGCCCTGCTGCACGATGACGGTGGCCACGGTTCCGCGGCCCTTCTCCTTGCGGGCCTCGAGGACAACGCCGCGCGCCGGGCCCTCTGCGGTTGCCTTCAGGTCTTTCATTTCAGCGACCAGGAGGATCATCTCCAGCAGGTCGTCGAGACCCTGATTCTTCTTGGCAGACACCGCGACCGACGGCACCTCACCTCCCCAGTCCTCCACCAGCACGTCGCGCTCGGCGAGTTGCTGTTTGACTCGATCGGGCTCGGCGTTCGCCTTGTCAATCTTGTTGATCGCCACGATCATCGGGACGTTGGCCGCCCGAGCGTGGTTGATCGCCTCTTCCGTTTGCGGCATTACGCCGTCGTCGGCGGCGACCACCAACACCACGATGTCGGTCACCTGTGCTCCTCGCGCCCGCATCTGCGTGAACGCCTCGTGACCGGGTGTGTCGACGAACACCACGGCACGATCGTCAGAAGTTTCGATGCGAGAGGCGCCGATGTGCTGGGTGATTCCGCCCGCCTCGTGCTCGGCGATCTTGCTCGAGCGAATTGCGTCCAAGAGTGAGGTCTTGCCGTGATCGACGTGGCCCATCACGGTGACGACCGGAGGTCGCGGAACGGCGGGACCGATCTCTTCCTCGCTCTCCTCGCGCTCGTACTCGAGGATCTCCTCTGCGGAAGCCACCATCGCCTCGATTTCCAGATCGCCACAGATCTCTTCGGCAAGCTCGTGGGGGAGGACCTGATTGGTCGTGACCATCACCCCCTTTTGAATCATCAAACCCAGTAACTCCTTGGCGGTGACGTTGAGCTTCTCCGCGAGTTCCCGGGCAGTCACCATTTCGGACAGGATGATCGGGCCTTCCGGCTTGACGCCGTCTCTGAACTGGATCGTCCGCGACGGACGTGGTGGCGCCGGACGCGCGTCATCCCGGAGGTGCCTGCGGCGACCTTTCTTGCCGGGACGCTGCGGCAACGGCCGCGGCGCCGGCCGCGTCGCCGGTGCTGCGCCCTCTTGCTGGCCTTTCAGTTTCTGCTCCTCGAATTTGCTCAGCAGGTCGCGGATCTCCTGCGCGTCCGCAGCGGCTTTGGCCTTTCGCCCGCCGCGTGCCGGCCGTTCTTCCTTGCGCTTCTTCTCGGCCTGCTTCTGTGCGACGAGATGCGCGCGGATCTCGTCGGGGCTCAGCTCGCGGAGGCTTTGCTCGAGAGGGGTTTTCGCGCGTATTGGGCGGACGCGGAGAGGCTCCTCCTCATCCGACCTCTCGGCGGTGAGCTCCTCCTCCGTGATCTCGAACTCGGGTTTGACCTCGACTTCCTCTTCCTCGTCCGCTGCAACCGCTACCTCGGGTTCGGTGGCCGCCGCCTCGACCGTGGGCGGCTCGGCCGGTTCTTCGACCGATTCGACCGGCGCGTCCTCCGCCAGCTCCTCCTCGGCCTCAGCCGCCGCGTCCACCTCCGCTTCCTCGAGCGGCACCGTCTCAAACTCCTTGATCTCCTTTTCGGTCTCGACCATTCGACGCCGACGGCGGCGTGCCATGCGATCGCGTGCGGTCGTCGTCTGGGCCTCCTCGGCGGAGGTCTCGGACCTGACGATCACCTCACGAGGGCGCTTCTGCAGAGTCTCTCCGGTGATGATGGATCGCACGGTGGAGAGATCGAGGGCATCCTCTTCGCTGTTGACAGTGACCCCGATGGACCGCAGCTTGAAGATCAGCTCGGTCGGCGAGATGCCCATTGTGCGGGCCAGATCGACCACTCGAAGCTGCTCCATTCTGGGTTACTCCTCCTCCGCCAAGACGTCCGCCGCCTCGGCGAGGGCTTCGTCGAGGGTCTGGCGGGTCATCTCGAGAAGTCGTCGGGCGGTGACGGGACCGATGCCGGGAATCGTCGAAAGCTCGTCGGCGTCGCGCGCCAACACATCCTGGACGGTGTGGATCCCGTGGCCCTCGAGGCGCTCCCGAAGTCGTTCGGTGAGCGTCTCGAGCTCATCGAGGGGAATGAGCTCGCTGTAATCGACACCCTCGGAGGCGGTTTCGACCTCCGGTATCTCTTCGTCGTCCGAGATGCCCTCCATCTCGCGGAGCATCGTCGCGAGTGCCGAGGCGAGTTCGTCTTTGACCGCCTCTTCGCTCTTGATCTCGATGCGACAACCGAGCAGCTTCGATGCGAGACGTACGTTCTGCCCTCGCTTGCCGATTGCCAGCGAGAGCTGTTCGGTGCCAACGATGACGTCGAGCACGGTTTCGACCATCTCCTGGGTCACGTGCTCGCCGGCTTCGTCGAGCACCGGCACCCCGAGCTCGTCTCTGACCGGAACCTCGACGACCTCTTCACGGACTGCGACCCGGTTGATCTTCGCGGGTGCGAGAGCGTTCTGAGCGAAGGTAACGAGATCACTGTTCCACGGGATGATGTCGATCTTCTCGCCCTTGAGCTCGCGGGTGATCGCCTGCACCCTGGAACCCTTCAGCCCGACGCAGGCTCCCACTGGATCGACGTCTCGATCCTTCGAGAACACCGCCACCTTGGCACGCTCTCCGGACTCGCGTACGCATACCTTGATGATGACGGTGCCGTCGTAGATTTCGGGTACTTCCATCTCGAGCAGCTTCTTCAGCAGCTCCGGCGAGGTGCGGGACAGGACCACCTGGGGACGGCTCGCATCCATGGTGACGTCCACCACCACCGACCGGATCCGGTCGCCCTGGCTGTAGCGTTCGTGGCGAACCTGATGGTTCCTCGGGATGATTCCCTCGGTGTCGCCGAGCTCGACGATGATCGAACCCCGGTCGACGCGCTTCACGATGCCGTTGATCATCTCGTGGACGCGATCCACGTAGTTTCGATAGACGACCGCTCGTTCGGCCTCCCGCACTCTCTGGAACAAAACCTGTCGGGCCGATTGCGCCGCGATCCTTCCAAGCTGTGAGGTGTCGAGCTCCTCGAGCTTGACGATGGCTCCGATCTCCACCCCGGGATCGATCTCGCGTGCCTCGTCGAGCGGCATCTCGACATCGGGATCCTCGACCTCCTCGACCACATCGCGTACGATCCAGCACACGACCTCTCCGCTGAGTGGATCGATCTCGGTGTGTACGTTGCGTTCTTTGTAGTGCTTGCGGGCAGCTGACGAGATCGCCTCGGCGATCGCATCGATCAGCTTCTCCGGCTCGATGTCACGCTCGGAAGCCACCTGTCGTACAAGGGTGTTGATGTCGAGCTTCATGACCGGGTCTTCCCTTCCTTCATGATCGTGTCCCAGTCCACCTGAAGGCGCGCTTCGAAGACTTCGTCGAACGGCAGATGAAGGACCTCACCCGAGTCGAGCCTGAGGTTTACCCACGTTTCCTGCAGCCCCAGCAGTTCGCCGGAGACCACGCGGTGGTCACGGTATGACGGCCGCATCCGGACAGTGACCTGGCGGCCGGCGAAGCGGTCATAGTCGTCCCGGTCGTAGAGCTTCCGGTCGAGCCCCGGAGACGAGACCTCGAGGGTATAGGCATGCGTGATCGGATCCTCGACGTCGAGCATTGCCGACGCCTGGCGCGACACCGTGGAGCAGTCGTCGAGCGACACCCCGTCGGGGCCGTCGATGACGAGGCGCAGGATGGCCCCGGGACCGCTGCCGACAAGCTCGGCTGCGACCAGCTCGAGGCCCTCGGATGCCGCCAGTGCGGCGAGTTGTTCTTGTAGCGTCGTCTCTAGCTTCATATCACCCTCGAACTGCATCAAAAAAAGTGGGCCCCAGGCCCACTTTCTTTCGAAAGCAGCGCGTTCTGTATACCACAGGAACCCGCGACGCGCAACATTGATTCCACGTCGGAAGGACGCGTTCTTGCGGGGTTTTCGGCATTCGGGACACCCTCTTTGGACGGGTCGCAACGAGGCCTCGTGAACGGCGCGGATCCTGCCCGTGCAGGTTGATCAGGCAGGACTGGCCACGCTCGGGATGGTAGCGGTCAGGCCGGTCCACGTATCCGTATTCGAATCCTTCGTTGGATTCGAACGGAGAACCGGGCACAGAGGCGAATTTGGGGTGCCTCATCGGGACAGGTAATGAGGCGAGATCCGGGCTAGAATCTGCGCGTGACCTGGATCGTCGAGGAGATCACGGCACGCGGGGGCAAGGTGACCTTCCGTGACTTCATGGAACTCGCGCTCTACCACCCGGACAAGGGCTACTACAGCGCTGAGGTCCCGCGTTATGGACGCCGCGGCGACTTCCTGACCGGTCCCACGGCTTCCTCCTGGTACGCCAGGGCCATCGCCAAGCTGCTGCGGGTGGTCGCCCGCGCGTGCGGCCCTCTGACGCTGATCGATGTTGGCTCGGGTGATGGTGCCCTCCTGGAGAACGTGTTGCTCTCGTTGGAGGGCGAGCCGACCGACGTGGTCAGTCAGGTCGTGTCGGTCGAACAGTCTGCGGCGATGCGTCGCCGGCAGCGAGAGTGGAATGCAACGCTCGCCGTGCCCCATCTCTGTGTGGCAGACATCAGCGAGCTCGCGCCGCCGCCAGGGGGGTGTGTGGTCCACGCCTCCGAGCTGTACGACGCGCTGCCGGTGCATCGGGTCGTGGCGCGTGAGGACGGCCTTCGTGAGCTCTGGGTGGGTGTGGAGAGTGGCCGGCTGTGCTGGCATGAACGTCCGGCAGGAGACGAGCTCAAAGAGTACTTCTGCAACCACGGATCAGTCCTCGAGCCGGGGCAGTTGGCGGAGGTCAATCTCGACGCGCTCGGTCTGCACCGCGATGTGCTCCAGCTGGCGGGTGGTTTGGGGATGGCGATGGTGCTCGACTACGGCTACCCGGCTGCGCGTCTGTACGACGCGCGGGGACGACGTGGTGGGTCACTCGCGTGTTATCGCGACCACCGACTCGGGCGCGACCCGCTCGAGAACCCGGGCGAGCAGGACATCACCGCCCACATCAACTGGGACGACCTTCGATCCGTCGCCCGGAGTTCCGGATGGCATGATGCGGGTCTGTGGCAGTTGGCCGAGTTCATGGTGCGGGCGGGAATAGGCGACCTGATGGAGGAGGCCGGCGTCGGTCTCCAGGCGGACCTTACGGTCGAGGTCGTGGTGGAGCGTCAGGAGGTCAAACGACTTCTCGACCCCGATGGTATGGGTTCAGATCTCAAGGTCCTCGTCCAGGCGTGTGGCCCGATGATCGAGGTCGCGGCGTCCGCGCTGGCCGCGGACCCTCGGTGAACAGTCCTGGCAAAGACGTCAGGTACCGGCCTCGAAGTAGCCGAGAGCTTCGAGCTGTTGCATGATCTCGTTGTCGGCGAAGCGCACGCCTCGTCGTGCGCGTGAATCGATGGACGGGCTCGTCGGACGGTGGTAGCCGCGGCTCCCGAGATGGTCCCGACGAAGCGCGTCAACCACGACCATGACGAAGTTCGGCCGCGAGCCGTCGGCATTTGGGGGACGAAGGTCGAGGGGCCGGGTCCCCTCCGCACGAGCCGAGCACGAGGCCGCACCACGCGCCCACCGCCGCCGCCAACCGCCGTCCCGAAAAGCGCGAGCCGTGGATTCGGAACGGGGCCACCGGATTCACTCGTCGGACTCCCTGCGCAGCTGCTCCAGCATTCCTTGGACGGCGGGAACGGCCTCGGCCAGAGGGGTCGGTCGCTTCTCTCCGTCGCGCCGCAGACTGAGCTCGATCTCGCCGTTGTCGATCCCCCGCTTGCCCACCACGACCCGGACCGGGAAACCGATCAGGTCCATGTCGTTGAACTTGACGCCGGGTCGCTCCGGTCGGTCGTCGAATAGCACGTCAATGCCTGCAGCGAGGAACCCGTCGTATAGCTGTTCGGCCGCCGCGACCACCTCGGGCTGATCCGCGTTGAGGACCAGCAGAACGACCTCGAACGGGGCGAGCGGCAACGGCCAGATGATGCCTCGATCGTCGTGGCTCTGCTCGACCGCCGCGGCCAGCGTCCTTCCCACTCCCAAACCGTAGCAGCCCATGATCATCGGCCGCTCGTCGCCCTGGTCGTCGAGGTAGTTGCACTTCATCGCCTTCGAGTACTTCGTGCCGAGCTTGAAGATGTGGCCCACCTCGATTCCACGAGTTTCCCTCAGCTGTTCCCCGCAGCGTGGGCAAGGGTCGTGCTCGCGAGCCAATCGGAGGTCGTCCGTCGCGTCGGGCACGAAATCCCTGCCGGGAACCACGCCGACGAGGTGTGAGTCTGGCGCGTTGGCACCGGTGGCAGCGACGGCCAGATCCATCACCGTCACGTCCGCCACGATCCTGACGTCGGTCAGGCCGACCGGGCCGGAAAATCCTTGTGGGCCGCCGGTGATCTGTTCGATCTTCTGTTCCGAGGCCAATTGGAGATGAAGGCAGTCGAGCAGGTTTTTGAGCTTGACCTCGTTGACCTCGAGGTCACCTCGAATGAGTACTGCGACGAACTCCTGGTCGGTCTCGAAGATCAGCGTCTTGATCAGGTGGGCGGGAGAAATCTCGAGAAACTCGGCGACCTCGTCGACTGTCCGGAGGTCCGGCGTGTCCACCGGCCGGGGTCCGTCGGGGACTTCTAGCGGCCACGGCGGCGCCGGTTCGAGTACCCCGGTCTCCGCTTTCTCGACGTTGGCACCGTAGCCACAACCGGGACACGTCAACACGACATCCTCACCGGTCGATGCGAGCACCATGAACTCGTGGGATTCCGATCCGCCGATGTTGCCGGTGTCAGCCTCGACCTGGGCGAAGCTCAGACCGCAACGGGAGAACACGCGGCGGTACGCGTCCTCCATCGCGCGGTAGGCGGCGTCGAGATCGTCGGCGTCGACGTGGAACGAGTAGGCGTCCTTCATCAGGAATTCTCGTCCGCGCATCAACCCGAACCTGGGCCTGATCTCGTCACGGAACTTGACCTGGATCTGGTACATGTTGACCGGTAGCTGACGGTAGGAGGTGACCGATCGACGCACGATGTCGGTGATCACCTCCTCGTGTGTGGGGCCGAAACAGAAGTCGCGCTCGTGCCGGTCCTTCATCCGCAGCAGCTCCGGGCCGTACTCGAACCACCTTCGGGACTCCTGCCACAGCTCGGCCGGTTGGATGGCCGGCATGACCAACTCGGAGGACCCGGCGCGCCCCATCTCCTCCCGGATGATGGTCTGCAGCTTCTGCAGCCCGCGCCACCCGAGCGGAAGGTAGTTGTAAATGCCTGCCGCAACTTTTGCTATCAAACCGGCACGCACCATCATTCGGTGCGACACCACCTCGGCATCTGCGGGGTCGTTTCGTTGGGTGTGGATAAAGGTCTGGCTCCAGCGCATCCTTCAGTTCCTTCCGGGCGCGCCCGCCGCACGAGCGAGCGAGGTGACGATGCACCGGACGCCGCGGATCGTCACACGACGGCGCACCAGGGTGTGGTCTCCGAATCGAAGGTCGGCTACAGCAGCGCGTCCAGCTTGGACTTGATGCTGTTCTTGTCCAGCGCGCCGACGATACGGTCGGCGATCTGGCCATCCTTCACCAGGAGCAGAGTAGGAATCGCCTGAATGCCGAACTTGACGGCGGTTTCCCGGTTGGAGTCGACGTCGAGCTTGCCCACGACCGCACGGCCGTCGTACTCGTCCGCAATTTCCTCCACGATTGGTCCTACGATGCGGCACGGACCGCACCACACCGCCCAGAAATCCACCAGCGCGGGCTTGTCCGAGTTCAGGATCGTCGCCTCGAAATTGGAATCGGTGACCTCAACTGCCTTGCCTGCCATGTGTAGCGCCTCCGCGTGTCAACGCGCGCACGAGAGGGTGCGCGCGGCATATGGTACTACAACGCGATCGGTCCGACACCTTCGTGATTTCCGACCGTAACCGCGGGTCGCAAACCACGCCGGGGCCGTGTCCCTCACGGCTGACGAACGGGGGCGGCCGGTCCGGCGTCCTCGAGGACCACGCGGGCGACCTTGTCACCGTACGCGATGGCGTAGTTCTGGCCGCGGTCTTCCGGATAGATCTGTGCCATGGTGCACAGGTACAAGCCGGGCACGGACGCCCGCATAGGAGGAATCTGCGACCGGTATCCGACGGTGACCACCGGCTGGGCGTAATCCGCGCGAAAGTGGTGGCTCGCGAGGATCCACGAGGGGTCGAACTCCGGGTTGACCCGCTGCAGGGCCGGCAGATAGCTCTGGACAACCTGTGTCTTGGGCGCCCGATACAGTGGATGGTCGGAAAACATGTAGTTGGAGATGTACAGAATGTGGCGGCCGCCGTACCGCTCCTTCGGAATGTAGTTGGTGTGTTCGATGAGTCCGCCGAAGGGCATCTCGGGGTCGGCGATGTTCAGCCAGTAATACTGTGTCAGTGGGTGATTCATCTCCAGCACGGTGCAGATCGCCGAGGTGGCGGACAGCCGTTCGATCCCGGCTCGTTCCGAGTCCTCGAGGAGGTGACCTGCGATTTCCAGGTAATCCGTCGTCGGCAGCGCTGCAACCACTCGCGATGCCGCGAACGAACGATTCTTGGTGATGATGTCGAAGCCGTCGGTGGTGCGCTCGACGCGACGGACCGGCTCCGACAGATGGAACTCTCCGCCGTTTTCACCGATCCTGGATTCGAGTTCCTCGACCAGCCCGGCGAACGAGCCATTCATGTAACCGAGTCGCTCCCCCAGGCCCGAACTCGACCGCGATCGGCCGCGCAGGCGCATCTTGCCCCACAGCCACACCATCGCGACCTCCTCTGCCCGCTCGGCGAACTTTTGGTAGAACAGGGGCCCCCAGACCTTCTGCCACCCCCGCTCGCCCTGATACCTGCGGATCCAGTCTGCTGCCGCGACATCTTCGAAGGGCGAGGGATCCGCACGGTGTTGGAGGTACAGCGTGACAAGCGCGAACCGAACCTTGTCGGCCAATCCCAGCGGCCGGAACCGCAGCAGTGAAACGGGAGTGCCGAAATCCCACAGCCTTCCGTCGGTCCACAAGCCCATCTTCGATGGGAGCCATTCGACGAGATGATCGATCCCGAGCTCCTTCGCCAGCGCCATGTATGCCGTGTCGCTGGTGAACAGGTGGTGGTAGAACGCCTCGAGCCGTTCACCGCCGACCTCGAACACGCGAGCGAGACCTCCCGGTCGGGGGTAGCGCTCGAAGAGGTGAACTCGATATCCTTGCTGACCGAGTCGGAAGGCCGCCGTGAGACCGGCCAGTCCGGCGCCGACAATGACGACCTCGCTCATGAATCTAAGCTATCCGAGCGCGTCAGTCCCGTCAAAACGATCGGCGGTCTTCTACGCCGGCTACTTTTCCGTGCTCGGCGTGGTTCTGCCGTACCTCGGGCCGTACCTCCAACACCGCGGCGTCACGGCGGTCGGAATCGGGTTGATCACGGCGGCGTTTTCGCTCTCCAAGCTGGCCTATACGCCGGTCCTAGGAATTGCCGTAGACAGAGGTTTCTGGGTGCGCGGCATGCTGACGCTGCACGTCGGCGTTTCCATGGTGGTCGCCTTCATCGTGGGGTCCCTGGGTGACGATCCGTGGAGTCTCGGCATCGCGTTCTTCCTGGTCGGCCTGGGATACGGCACCGTGCTGCCTCTGGTCGAGGCCACCATTCTGGAACGGTTGTCGCAGCGTACCTACGGTTGGCTGCGGGTTTGGGGTTCGATTGGATTCGTGGTGGCCGCATCGGTCGCTGGACCGGTGATGGCCGCTGACATCGTGACCCGGTTCCCGCTCGTGCTGACGGGGGCGTTGGTCGTTCTCGTGCTGGCCTGCGTACCCCTCGAGAGGGCGACGCGGCCAGCGTCAGGGAGCCGACGCGAGCGGTTGCCAGCGGCGGTGTGGGGCCTGTTGGCCTTGCTGACGCTCCATCAGGTGGCCCATGGCCCGTACTACGCGTTCTTTTCGATCCACCTCGAAGAGAACGGTTACCCGAGCCTTGCGGTAGGTGGGATGTGGTCGCTCGGTGTGGCCGCAGAACTGGTCGCGTTCGTCGCGAGCCCTTGGCTCCACCGGTTGCTCGGTCTGCGCCGGTTGCTCGGTCTGTCACTCCTGCTGTCACCGGGGCGCTGGCTGCTGTTGGCGCTGCCGCTGTCGACCGGGACCCTGATCATCGCGCAACTGGGGCACGCGTTGACCTACGCCCTCGCACATCTCGCTGGCATACAACTCGTGCAGGCAAACGTGCCAGTTGGGGCGACCCGGTATGCGCAAGCCCTGTACTCCGGGCTCGGATTCGGGCTCGGCATCGTTGTCGGGACGGCGTGTGCCGGTCCGCTGTACCAGCGAATCGGTGGCAGCGGTTCATTTCTGGTCGCAGCGATCTTTGCCGCGGGGCTGTTCGTCGCGTGGTTGCCGCTTGCAGGATGCTTGCGGCCGGATCGACTCTCTGACTGAGAGCTTCGTCGGCGAATCCTGAGGAAGGTGAGGGAAGCCGTGCTGACGGCACGCCGAGTGAGCGAATCGGGCACGGACGCGGTCGCGGACGCAGGCGCTCTCCATGAGAAGAGCGAGCTGGATCCCGGCACCTTCTCCCGAACGGGTGGGTGGTCGAACGACCAGCCACGGCTTGGTGGTTGGGCCGTAGCCCCCGGATCCAAGTTCCCAGCTCCTGACGCTGGACGCGATCAGAAGATCACATAGTTGACGTAAAACTGCTCCACCGAAATCGTGTTGTCCGCGAGCTCGGCCGCCTGATCCGGGAAAAGACGGAAGGTACCGGCCGGCTTGCCGGTGGTCTGGATCATCTGGAGTTCCACCGCTCCGGGGGCGATTTCGGGCTGCAGGCGATGGATCAGGGTGTACGCCTCCGTCACGACCTCCAACGCCTGGAAGACCTCGCGTTGAGAATCGGTGACCGCCTGGATGTAGATGTAGTTCGGCTGGGTACCGGCGCTCGTTCGGTAGATGTACAGTTTGCGTTCGTCGAAGAACTTGGAGAACGCCTGGTCCACCCTTTCGTCGTGATACTTGACCGTCTGCAGACGGATGCCTGGAGTAGGCGTCGGTGTGGGCGGCATAGTGCTGCCGAGTTCGGGATTCTTGTAGCTGGCGTCGATCGATGCGTACTGGCCCAACGAGAGCTTGGGCGTCGGCGTCGGGATGGGGGTGCCGACCATGGACAGTTCGTCGATCATCAGCGCATCCCCCAATCCCATCTGGTTGTAGCGCTCGGTTTCGACGAGGTCCACCTGGTCGACCGGATAGGAGGCCACAGTGCCCGTGACGAGCGTGAGAATGGCGTTGCCGCCTTCGATCTGCATGGCCTCTCGGCAGCGAATCTTGTGACCACTCTTGAGAATGACGACGTATCCCTGGGCGAAGACCGATGTCGTCACCGCAAGTAGCAGCAGAATGCACACGAAAAGCCGAGTTCGTCCCATGAGCGATCCTCCCTTGCCCTCATCCATTATAGGGAAGTGTCCCCCCGAGGAGCACTTCCAGGGTCACGTCGACGTCACTGTCGGTGGTGCCCCGGCGGTGGAAACCAGACTGAGCAGCTCGCTGCGTGATCTCGCACCGGTCTTTCGGTACAACCGTTTCAGGTGATCACGAACCGTGTGGGCGCTGATACCGAGCCGATTCGCCATGTCAAGAGTCGTGAGTCCTTCCAGCAGAAGTGTCACGACGTCCTCTTCCCGCGGACTGAGGCGGTGGCGGGCACAGAATGACTCGAGGCACAGCTTGGAGAGAGCCGGAACCGGCTGCAGAAGTGCCAGCACACCAGTGGTGGCGACCTGTGATGCGACCTCGACTCGCAGAATCTCGCACGCGAGCAGTGAGCTGTCGGACAGCGCCAACGTGCCCGTCCACGGGTGATCGTCGGGCTGCGACGAGACCACCTGCTCGACTTTGGAGCAGAGAAACGTGACCAGGGGCGTGCCGATCCGTTCCCCGATCTCAAGGACCAGGCCGTCCTGCGTCTGGCGGGACAGAAGACGATCGGCACGTGGGTTGGCGTACACGATGCTGCCTCGCCGATCGAACAGGAGCACCGCACTCGTGGTCGTGTCGAGTGCACCGCGCAGAAGTGCGACCTGCTCGTGGTATCGCCGGCACATGAGGATCTTTTCCAGCGAAAACGACAACATGCGTGCGAGGTGGTCGTCCGGTTCTCTGGAGGATCCGATTCGAATGGTAGCCTCGAACCCATCTGCCGAGATGTTGATGGGGTGTCCCTCTCCGTCGACCGTTCCCATGCGATAACTCTGGCGGACGTTGGAGTCGACTCGCAGGTCGAGCGTGACCCAGGACGCTTCGGTGCGCGCGGACGTGAGTTCGAGCAGAGCGGTGATGTCGGGATCGTCCGGATCCGGGCAGTGTGGACGCAGGAGGATCGATCCCTTCGATGTCATCACAATTGACCATTTTACACGTCAGGGACGATGTGGTGCATCAGAGACGGCGAGGATGGTGCAAAACGAACGCGAGGAACGGCGTCCGGACCGTGTTCAGGAGCTTCGCCCTGCCCACGGTTGGAGGGCCTTTGCCGAGCCCCAATCCCTTGACCTGCAAGGATGTGTGACCTAGACTGCGTCTCCCATGTTGGATGCGCTGCAGGACAGATTGACGCGCGTCATGAAGACGCTCCGCGGCGAGGGCCACCTCACCGAGTACCACGTGGATACCGCGCTGCGTGAAATCCGTTTGGCCCTGTTGGCAGCGGACGTGAGCGTGGAGGTCGTCCAGGGGTTTGTCGACCGCGTCCGGGAGAGAGCTCTCGGTGAAGAGGTCCTCAACTCGGTCACCCCTGCCCAGATGGTGACCAAGATCGTGCACGAGGAGTTGGTGCGGCTGCTCGGCGGCGACACCGCAGAGCTCGACTTCAGGGGCCGACCCGCCGTCGTGATGCTGGTCGGGCTGCAGGGATCCGGGAAAACCACGAATGCGGCGAAGATCGCCAAGTGGATCAAGGCCAGCAAGGGTCTGTTTCCCCTACTGGTGCCTGCGGACACGTCACGCCCCGCTGCCCGCGAACAGCTGCTCGTGTTGGGGGAGCAAGCCTCGATACCGTGTGTCGATACGCGGGATATGGACGATCCCGAGGAGATCGCCGGCAGGGCCTTGCGAGAGGCCGCCATCAAGGGTTACCAGGTCCTGGTATTCGACACTGCCGGCCGTCTGCACGTGGATGACCAGCTCATGGAGGAACTGGAGCGTCTCAAGTCAGTCCTCAAGCCGAAGCACATCCTGTTCGTGGCGGATTCGATGACCGGCCAGGATGCGGTGCGGTCGGCGCGGGCGTTCCACGAGAGGCTCGATATCACCGGTGTGATCCTGACCAAGCTCGACGGCGACGCCCGCGGCGGGGCCGCGCTTTCGATTCGTGAAGTGGTCGGCAGGCCGATCGTGTTCGCCGGGGTGGGCGAACGCCTCGCCGACCTCGAACAGTTCCACCCCGAGCGGATGGCGGGTCGAATTCTCGGCATGGGCGACGTGTTGACACTGGTCGAGAAGGCGCAGGATGCGGTCGACGAGCGCAAGGCCAGGCGACTCGAGGCGAAGCTCAAGAAGAACAAGTTCGACCTCGAAGATCTGCGCGAGCAACTGAGCAGCCTCAAGAAGATGGGTCCGCTGCAGCAGGTCATGGAGTTGATCCCCGGCATGGGAAACGTGGTGCCCGAAGGGGGCGCGACCGAGGCGCAGGAGAACCAGTTGAAGCGAATGGGGGCGTGCATCGATTCGATGACACCCAAAGAGCGTCGCCACCCGCAGATCCTCAATGCATCGCGCAAACGGAGGATCGCGCGGGGCTCGGGCACGACCGTCGAGGAGATCAACCGCCTCTTGCGTCAGTACGGCCAGATGCGTAAGCTGATGAAACGTCTGGGAAAGGCAGATGCCCGGACGCTGAAACGACAGTTGGGATTTCGGTGACTATGTGACTGGACCAGCGTTGGTCCTGGCAGGGAGAACTAGATGCTGATGATCAGATTGCGACGGGGCGGTGCGCGGAACAAGCCCGTATATCGCGTTGTGGTGTCGGATTCTCACAAAGCGACAGGGGCTGACTACCTCGATCAGGTTGGGTTCTACAACCCGCACCTCGATCCGCCGGAGATTCGAATCGATCTCGACAAGATAGAGCAGTGGACAAGCCAAGGCGCAGGCGTGTCCGAAACGGTCAGGTCGTTGATCCGTAGAGTCCAGCGACAGCAGCAGGCGTGACCCCGCGCCGTGAAAGGAGCTCCCAGTGAGTGCGATGAAGGAACTTCTTGAGGAGATCGCGAAGGCGCTTGTAGATAACCCCGAAGACGTTCACGTAACCGAGGTGGAGGGGGAACAGACCACCGTGTTGGAGCTCCGAGTCCGGTCAGACGACCTGGGCAAGGTGATCGGCCGTCAGGGACGCACGGCGCGCGCCATCCGAACGCTCCTGTCGGCCGCAGGCATGAAGGTGCAGAAGCGATTTGTGCTCGAAATCCTCGAGTAGTCGACAGGCGGACGATGCGGAATGGCTGGTGGTTGGCCGAATCGCCAAGCCACACGGCGTTCATGGTGATCTGCTGGTCGACATCATCACCGACTTCCCGGAGCGACTGGATGACGGTGTACGGATCGGCGTCGGTGATGAGGATTCACAGCTCGAGTTCTTCGAGACCCACCGAGTGAGGTACCACAAGGGACGATGGCTGCTCTCGATCAAGGGGATCAGAGACCGTGCCGCAGTCGAGTATTTCCGCGGCAGGTACCTGTTCCTTCCGGAACAGAGCCTCGATCAGCTGCCCGACGGGTACTACTATGAACACCATCTCGTGGGACTCGAGTGCCGCGCCGGTGACGGCACGGTGTACGGTCAGGTGGTTGGCCTCGACCCGGGCGTCGGTCAAACGAGATTGCTTGTGAGGAGAGGCCGCAGCGAGTACCTCGTGCCGTACGTCCCGGAGATCGTGCGCAAGGTGGACCTGGAAGGGGGGTGCGTGCTCATCGATCCTCCTCCGGGCCTGCTCGATGACGACTCCGTGACGGCGTGAGCCTTCTAACTCCTGGCCCCTGCTCCTTCCCCTCGTGTATTGGCGGTATCGAGAAGTCTGTGGTTGAATGCCCATCCGAAACCTGAAGGGCCCCGAGATGCATTTCGACGTCGTGACGATTTTTCCACAGCTGTTCGAGACGTTTCGGTGTACCGGCGTGCTCGGCAGGGCAGTCGAGCGCGCGTTGGTGTCGATCGAGGTGCATGACCTCCGAGGGTGGGCCGACAATCGCTGGAAGCAAGTGGACGACGAGCCCTACGGTGGCGGCGCAGGAATGGTGCTGCAGGTGCCTCCGGTGGTTGCCGCGGTGCGAGATCTCGAGGCCAAAGCAGGCCGTCGACCCAGAACCGTCATGCTGACACCACGCGGTCGCAAGTTCGATCAGAGGATCGCGGACGAATTTGCGGACGAACCCCACACCATCGTACTGTGCGGCAGGTACGAGGGTTTCGATGAGCGGATCATCGACATCCTTCGGCCAGATGAGATCTCGATCGGGGACTTCGTCCTTGGCGGTGGCGAGGTCGCAGCGATGGCTCTGATCGAAGCGGTGACCCGACTGATTCCAGGCGTCGTTGGGGACCCCGAGTCGGTGGCCGAGGATTCGTTCGCGAACGGTCTCCTCGACCATCCCTGCTACACCCGCCCGCTCGAGTTCGAAGGCCGAGAGGTGCCGGAGGTGCTGCGGTCCGGGAATCACGAGGCGGTGCGGCGATGGCGACTCGAGCGCGCGGTGGAGGCGACGGTAACTCGCCGTCCAGATCTGGTAAACCTGAATTGGGAGCGGTACCCGGCAGAGGTTCGGCACCTCGTCGAACGGCTCACCTCTCGCGGGGGGGGAGGCGAGGAGTAGGGGTCCAGGGGTTTCGATCCAAGAGGATTCGAGGGAGATCATGAAACGTTTCGCGGTGTTCATCTCGATGGTGGCGACGATCGTGCCCGCAGCTGTCTGGGCGCAAGGGCTGCGTCCCGAACCGGTTTTCGGCGTCAAGCTCGCGATCGACAGAGAACCTGCCGTCGCCGGTGACGCGATCGGCCTGGCCATCGTGGTCACCGTCGACCGTGGATGGCACGTCAACTCCGACAACCCGGGCGACGAATTTTCGATGCCCACCACGGTCAAGTGGACACTTCCCGATGGTTGGCCCGACCCGGCTGTTCAGTATCCGGAAGGCGAACTTCTCTCGTTCGAGTTCGCCGAATCACCGATCGAGGTTTGGCAGGGCAGGGTGGTGATTCACGCCTCTCTCGAGATCCCGACCACCGCGGCTGGTGGCCAACGGATCGAGGCGGTGGTGACGGCTCAGGCCTGCAACGACACGCAGTGCCTGCCGCCGGTGCCCGTAAAGGCCACGACCGAATTCGTTGTCGCCGCGCCGGGGTCCCCGTGGCAGACCCGCAACGACGACCTCTTCGAGGGGTACCGGGCAGTTACCGGAGAGTCGGCCAGCGACAGCTCGCGCCTGGCGGGGATGTCGCTACCGTTGCTGATCGTGACTGTGTTCTTCGCGGGGCTCGCACTCAATCTCACACCCTGCGTGTACCCGTTAATCCCGATCACCGTCGGCTTTTTTTCCCAGCAGTCGAAAGATCGCGCCGGCGGGACCTTCGTCCTCGCGGTTTGCTACGTGCTGGGAATGTCGGTGACCTACTCGGTGCTCGGAGTGACCGCGGCCCTCACGGGCAGACTCTTCGGCACCGCGCTGCAGAGCCCGTGGGTGGTCGGGCTGATCGTGGCGGTCCTGCTCGCTCTGGCGGCGTCGATGTTCGGGCTGTGGGAGCTCAGGGTGCCGGCGTGGGCAATGCGGGTCTCCGGGGGACGGAGTGGTGCGGTCGGGGCATCGCTGATGGGTTTGATGGTCGGTTTCGTCGCCGCCCCGTGCATCGGTCCGTTCGTGCTCGGTCTCCTCACCTTCGTGGGTCAACGAGGAGACCCCGTGCTCGGTTTCGTCCTGTTCTTCACCCTCGCGATGGGTCTGGGGTTGCCCTACCTGGTGCTCGGGACGTTCACCGGCGCTGTCAACAAGCTGCCGGCGTCGGGAGCGTGGATGATCGGGATTCGAAAGGTCTTCGGGATTCTGCTGATCGCCCTCGCGGTGTACTTCGCCCGTCCGTTCCTGCCGGGTGACGCTGGCGACATCGCCATGGGTGCGGTGTTGAGTCTGGGGGGTGTGTATCTGCTCGTGGTGGATCGAACGGGGCACGAGCAACCGACCATCGACCGCTTCATGCGAGTCGTGTCGTTGGTGTTGGTGGTGGCTGGGGTGCTCCAACTTCCGCTGGGTGCAGCCTCCGAGGAGAGCCATCAGAAATGGCTGGCGTACGACCCCGACGCGGTAACGACCGCCATCGAGTCCGGGGAATCGGTGATCATCGACTTCTATGCCGATTGGTGTGCGCCGTGTCGGGAGCTGGACGAGAAGACATTCTCGGATCCCCGCGTGGCCGAGCAGCTGGCCGATTTCCACCGGTTCAAGGTGGATCAGACGCGTTCGAACCCTATCGGTGACGAAGCTGCTCTCGAGTACGAGGTCATGGGAATGCCGACCGTGATCGTGTTTCGTGAAGGCGAGGAGTCGTTCCGAATCACCGGATTCGAGCCGCCGGAGGTGTTCCTCGGCAGACTCGAGTAGCGGAGGTTCTTCCCCTCGAGGTCAGTCGGGAGACGTGCCCGTATCCGTATCCGTCTCCGTGCCCGATTCACCACGACAGACCCCAGATCAAGTGCTGGGCCACTATCGGTGTCCGATCACGGGAGGGTCTGAGGGCTTGGGCGCCCGGCACTCATTCTTGGGAATCGACGGGCAGACCGACGCGATCAGGGCACGACCTGCGGGGTGCCGTTCTCGACAATGTTGGCAGCACCGTCCCTCAAACCGGAGGGTCAGTCGCACCCGACATTGTCGAGGGGGGCACCCGCGGGAGGGGCGCACGCAGAAGGGCGCGACGAAGCTACTCTGGTCTCCCCGATCGAGAAGCCACGGCCCCAAGGGATAACCACGGCGAGCGTGTCGGGGAGAGGCCGCCTCAAAACCCCGTCCCCGGACCCCAGCTTGAGCAGGTGGTCGAGCGACCAGCCGCCAGCGACAAGCGACGGGAGGGTGGAGCGTAAAGGTCGATGACGATGACGATAGGGATGACGATGACGAGTGCGCGACGAAGTCGATGAACACGAAGACGAAGAACGGAAGGGTGGGGGAGCTGCAGGGCCGCAGAGCCGCAGAGCCGCAGGGACACACGCCGTGGGCGGGCGGGGAATCCTGCATCTTGGATCCTGCATCCGGGCGGGTGAGAGGTCGGGCTCACCCGGTCTCGAAGATGTCACCGCTCGTGATGATCTGTTCGGCGCCGTTGGTGCCCAACCTCAGGAATCCCTCGTCCGTGAGCCCCTGGTAGGTCCCGGTCAGGGTCTTCCCTCCGCCCAGGCGCACGGACAGGGGCTCTCCGGCTCGGTGGATCAGCCGCCGTCGCCACAGGTCGAGCGCAGGGCCGGGATCGGCAAGAAAACGAGTCAGCGAGGAGATGAATCCGGTGGTGATCTCGACACACCAGCGTTCGAACGGCGCCGACTCGACCAGATCCGCCATCGCGGTCGTGGCGGCCGCGGCGGTGCGGCTCACGTCCGGCGCCGTTCGGAGGTTGATGCCGAGCCCGACAGTTGCCCAGCCTCCCTCACCGCCGCGGACGTGAATCAGGATCCCAGCCAGTTTCTTGCCGTCCACGACGATGTCGTTGGGCCACTTGATCCCTGCTTCTGCCACGCCATTCTCCGTGATCGCCCGGAGTGCGGCTGCCGCGGCCAACATGGGGAGCGCGGTGATGGTATCGCGGGCGAGGCCGGACCGGGCCCAGCTCAGGTAGAGACCGCCTGCGGGTGATTCCCAGCGGCGGTCGCCCCGGCCGCGTCCGAGCGTCTGCTGTCCTGCAATGATCACGGTCGGGCCGAGCTCGAGACCCTGCCCGTCCATCTGGTCCATGATCCGGAGGGACAGCGCGTGCGTCGAGTCGACGTGGTCCAGGTAGACAATATTCTCGACGGCCTCTTGGAAATTGCGTGCCAGCGAGTCAACGAGATGCCTCACAGTCTGCGTTGTTTCTTCAGCGTGAATCGATCGCTGGCTCCGAGAGTGCAGGGCGGCACGGACCTGCCGAACACGCGCGACTATCGAGGGTCGTCTTCGGACGATCCCTCGATCTCTTTTTCGAGTTCCCGGATGCGCTGCCGTACCGCGATTTCGGCCATGTCCGGAACGATCTCCCAGGCGAGCTGCTCGAATCGGTCGGAGGCAAGCTCCAGGACGCGGCGTGCGATCCGATCGATGTCCTCGTCGGACAACCCGCCCATCTCGGCAAGGGATGCCGGCGGCACCGATTCCGGTTGACTGAAAGGCTCTTCGGTGACCTGCTCCTCGCGCTCCGGTAACAGTTCAGCCGGCACCGGGCCCGTATCCGCGCCCGGGGCGGCCGCCCCCTCTCCCCGAGCCGCGTCGACGGGTGTATG
>JBFELO010000011.1:0-58991 GCA_041552055.1 Candidatus Sulfomarinibacteraceae bacterium
AGGGGGGATTGGGCCGCGCTCCGAGGGTTGTGCCATCTCACGACATCTCGCGTCCCAGGTAACTTCAAGGCCACCGACCGTTGGCTTGACACTGCCGCGGGTGTCAGACTGACGACGCGAATGGAAGGTGGATGACAGCGCCTGGTGCGGCCGCGCCGGGGAGACCGGGGAGAGGGCGCGTCGGCACGTGGTAGGCGATCATTCGCGAGACGCGACGAGGTTGGAGATCTCCCGAACCCGTTCCGCCACGGGGCGCCAGCTGAACTTTCGCGCGACGAAGGCGCGAGCCGCGGTTCCGAGGGCACGACGGCGACGCGCATCTGCGAGTAGCGAAGTCACATGGCCCGCGATCTCCTTGGAGGTTCGGCCGACCAGGAGGTGGCGGCCCGCAACCGCGCCGATTCCGGCTGCGACCTCGGTGGTGGTAACCACGGGCCGCGCGGCGGCCATCGCCTCCAGCACCTTGTTCTGGACGCCGGCAGAGAACCGAAGGGGAGCCACGAAGACGGCTGCGCGGTTGAGCTCGCGGTTGAGGTCGGGCACGAAACCGGTTACGTCGACCCCCCCGAGGGACGCCAGTCGACGGACCCTCGCACACGGCGAAGCGCCGACGATGCGGAGGCGGCAGTCGGAAACCGAACACCGAATCACGGGCAGTATCACCTCCGCCAGATGGACCGCGGCGTCCACGTTGTGGAACACGCCCATGTGACCCGAGAACACGATCCGAAGAGGGTCCTCCGGCACATCGAGCGGGTGGAATGTGTCGAGGTCGACACCGTTGGGCACCACCTGCACGTGCGCGTGCGGCGCGATCTCGATCAGTCGTTCACGTTCTGCCTGCGAGATCAACCAGACCTCATCGCCCGCGTCGGCAACCTCTTTCTCGAACCGTTCGATGCGACGTCGCTCGACCGCCCACACGGCTCGCGAGGGAAGGCGTCGGTAGGGGAGTGAGCGGGCGACCTCGCTCGAGATCACGTCGGTGAGGTCCACGATGCGGTAGGGCAGGTCGCCGCTGCGAACGTAGGGTGCCATCCGGAACAGGTGCACGTACGCGGCGTGGAACCGGCCTTCCGCGAGCGACTCGGCCACCAGTCGGCGCATCGGACGAGAGCGGTAGTACAGGACCTGGAGGGGGAGATTGCGCCAGCAATGGCCGAGCGCGGTGGCGAACGATGCCGCACGGCCCCTGGGCACGACCTGAACCCGCCGGCACATCGGTTCGAGTTGCCGGGCGTGCTCGCGCTGCGCGGGGCTCTCGACGAACGACAGCAGGGTCAGCTCGTGATCCTCGGCAAGCGTCTGCAACACCTTGTACGCCCGCAGCCGGTCTCCGCGGTCGGGCGGGTAAGGGAGTCGGGCGGTCAGACACAGGAGTCTCACTGGGATTCCCCGGCGATCCCGCTACAATCCCGGGACAGCGTCCTCCTGGTATACCGGGGCTGCGACCCAGGGCCGAGTACGTCGGCGGACGCTGGCGCCCGGGATAGGACTGATGGCAGCTCGGAGGGGTGCAAGTTGATCACGTCGCCGGTGTTCATCATAGGCTGCTCGCGCTCCGGGACAACCCTGTTGTACCGGTTGCTGTCGGAGGCTCGACCGCTGTGGTCCATCGGTGGGGAGAGCAGGCACATCATCGAGCGGTTCCACCATCCGTCGGCCAAGGGGTGGGAATCGGGCGCGCTGAGCGAGGAAGATCTGACACCTGAGTCGAGGAGTTACATTCCACAGGCCTTCGCCAGGGAGGCCGCGCCCTGGACCTTCTGGGCCCGCGTCAACGCTCTCCGCAGCTGGCTCGACCGTCGCGCGTCGTGGCGGGGACTCAAGGCGGCGCGAGCATCGAAGTCCGGCCCCCTGGAGTGGCGAGGGCGCGGCTTTCGGTCCGGAATGGCGGCCGTGCGGTGGGCCGCTCGGCTGTCTCAGCGGCGGAAATCAAGCGGCGCAGGCGCAAAGCGGTTGCTCGAGAAGACGCCCGAGAACTGCCTGCGCCTGCGTTTCCTGTTCGAACTCTTCCCCGATGCTCGGTTCATCCACCTGGTGCGGGACGGCCGACACAACGTCGGATCGCTCATGGAAGGGTGGCTGCGTCCGGACCTGTTTCGGGGTTACCGCATCCCGACACGGCTGACCATTCCAGGCGTGCGGCCGGACCGGTGGGCCTTCACCCTGATTCCGGGTTGGCGCGACCTCGCGGCGGCCGGCCTCGCGGAGATCTGCGCGCGGCAGTGGGTGGTGTGCAACGAGTCCGTGCTCGACTTCCGAGATCGCGAGGGTCTCCATGCACCGATGCTCGCGATACGATTCGAAGACCTGATCGAGCGGCCGCGAGAGGCCGTCGGCCGGATCGCTGAATTTGCGGAGGTGGACCTCCGAACCGACCTGCAACGGCTGCCGGAGGCGAACATCGGGTCCGCGCCCGTCGCCGACAAGTGGCACGGTCACGCCGATGCCATCGCGAGCGTCGAGCCGATCATTGGTCCCACGATGACGCGGCTCGGTTATTCGAATTCCTGATAGAGCTCGAGGAGCCGGTGCTCCACCGACCGCCAGTTGTACGTCTCGAGTACCTGCTCGCGCCCGCGCCGACCCATCCGGGCGGCACGCTCACGGTCTTCCAGCAGTTCGAGGATGGCCTCGGCGTGTGCCGCCGGATCAACCGCCTCGACGAGGGTCCCGGTCACCCCGTTTTCCACGAACGGGCGAGTGGTATCGAGATCGCTGCTCACGACCGGGAGACCGTAGGCCATGTACTCGAAGAGCTTGGTCGGGATGTTCTTCTGGTTCTTCGCATACGGCTGCCACGTCACCCATCCCACGGCGGCGCGCTCCAGGTAGCCGCCTACGTCGGCGTACGGGACCCGACCGACACAACACACGGCTTCGGCGAGGCCGAGTTCGAGAGCGTGCGCCGTGAACTCACGCTTCAACTCGGGCGGCATGAAGTGGCCGACGTGCAGCAGTCGGGCATCCGGTCGCCGGGCGTGGACCTGGGCGAGCGCCTCGATCATCAGCCGGCTTCCCCGGTTTCGCTCCAGGCCGCCGAGATAGAGAACCAAAGGCTCGCGCGTGGCAACCGTTGAAAGCTCGTGGGAGCCCGCATCGACGAGGTCGGCGTCGGGGAAGTTCGGGAGCACGACCTTTGGTTTGCGCACCCGACTGAACGCGTTCGGCGTGAAGTCGTCGGCAAACACCAGGGCGTTGTGGAGACCGGCGAGGCGCGGCTCGAGGGCGCGAAACGTCCATGCCATCGGGTAGCGAAGCCACGCCGGCAGGTAGTCCTTCACGGCGAAGAACTCCGGGTAGGCCTCGTGCACGTCGTAGATCGTCGGCCTGCACGTGCGACGGGCCAGCAAGGGCGCGACGAACAACAGCTCGGGATCGTGAAAGTGATAGAGATCGGCGTGTGTCTCGCGGGCCCTTCGCGCGAGTGTTCGCCACACACCGGGTCTGCGCCTTCTGGCGACATCCGGCAGGCCCATGATCCGTACGCCGTCGCGGACCTCGTCTCGGTCGTGAACGGCGATCAGGGTCACGTCGTGACCCGCCCTGGTCAACGTCCGGGCCTCCCGGTAGAAGACCCTGTTGTCCAGAGCGCGGTGGACGCTCGACAGGAGGCAGACCCTCATCGCACCTCCCGGATGTCCGGGCTGTCACAGCATCGCGCCGCGATCGAAACAGGGTGCATCGGTCTCGCACTAGGATATCGCGTCGGTTGCCGACGACGAGCAGCGGCGCATCGGGATCGGCTCACCGATGCCTGGGATCATCGCCACTTCAATGCCCGTTGGCCGGTCGCCGGCGCAATGTTCACATATGGAGTGACTTACGGTGCTACACTTCGGTGGATCAAAACTTCTTTTCGTCTCCCCGGCCCGGGCCGGTGACCGGAGTGGCAGCCAGAGTGCGAAAGCCTGACCTGTTCATCGTCGGTGCTCCCAAGTGCGGTACGTCGGCGCTCCACCAGTACCTCGGGGACCACCCACGGATCTACATGTCCCGCAAGAAGGAGCCCTGGTTCTTCGCGAACGACTTCCCCCGGTTCGTGACGACACTCGAGGAGTACGTTGCGCTGTTCGATGGGGCCACCGACCACGACTTGGCGGTCGGCGAGTCATCGTCCACCTACCTCATGTCACACACCGCCGCACGCCGTATTCGAGACTTCTCGCCCGACGCGCGGATCGTGGTCATGGTGCGCAACCCCGTCGATCTGGTCCACTCGTTGCACTCTCAGGCTCTCCTCGGTCTGAATGAGGAGGAGACCGACATCGAGCAGGCCTGGCGGTTGCAGGATGCCAGACGTCGAGGCGAGCACATTCCAAGGTCGTGCCGCTCACCGCGGTTTCTCCAGTACGCCGAGGTCGCGCGCCTCGGGGAACAGGTGGAACGCCTGCTCGGAGTATTCGACCCGCGGCGGGTGAGAATCATCGTCTTTGACGATTTCGTGAACGATGCCCGGCAGGTCTACGAGGACGTGCTCGAGTTCCTCGACGTTCCGTCCGACGACCGCCGTGACTTTCCGCGCATCAACCCCGGCCGGGTCGCCCGGAGCCGCCTGCTCGCACGTATCGCTTACCGGCCACCCCAGTTTTTGTTGAGGCCGTACCTGAGACTCAAGAAACGGCGTGGATGGAACGATCTCGGTTTCACGGACTGGCTCAAACGCGTCAACGAACGCGAGGTGGACAGGCCGCCGTTGACCGCCTCCTTCCGTGGCGAGCTGATCGAGGAGTTCCGGCCCGATGTCGATCTGCTCGCCCAACTCCTCGGTCGGGATCTGAGCCATTGGCAGACCGTGCCGGATCACGACCAGCCATGATGCAGCAACGCGTCGCCATGATCGGGCCGGTGCCGCTCCACTGGGGTCGCGGCGGGAGGTGGTGGGGAGGTGGCGTGTCCACGCACGTGGCCGGCCTCGTTCCTGCCCTGGAGGGGTGTGGCGTCTCGGTGGATTTGCTGGCCGAGAACGCCACCACGCTTACCGAGGCAGCGAGATCTCGAACTGCGAGAGTCGTCCCGGTCACCCACTCGTGGCCCCGATTGGTGGCCCGCGGGGGTCGTGCACTGCCTCGGATGGCGTCGAGGTTGTTGGCCAATCCAGGAAGGGGGCAGCGAATCCCCGTTGGCCAGGCGCTGCGTTACCTCGGCCTGGCGGCGAACTACCGAGCTTTCCTGGGAGCCGTGCAGTCGCCCCTTCTTCACGTTCACAACGCCCGCCACGCCCAGTTCCTCTGCCAGGAGGTCGTCTCGACCGATTTGCCGACGGTGGTCACGGTGCACGGTGTCAAAACGCTCCTCATGCCGTCTCCTCGGTGGCTGCGCTCGATGGTGCTGGAGAACTACGGTCGCGCCGACCGCCTGATCGCAGTCAGCTCGTTCGTCAAGGAGAGGCTCGTTCAATTCGGCGCGCCGGCCGATCGGATCGCCGTCATCCCGAACGCGGTCGACAGCGAGCAGTTCAGACCCGCCGACCCCGAGGAGGCGCGCCGACGTCTCGGGATTCGGCAAGCCGGATTCTCCATTCTCTCCACGGGCAACCTGATTCCGCTCAAGGGAGTCGACCAACTCGTCACAGCGTTTGCCCGATCGGCGGCCCGGAAACACGGCACCCTCGTGATCGTCGGAGATGGACCCGAGAAAGAACCCCTGCAGCGCGTGGTCGGCGAGCTAGGAATCGCAGACGCGACCCAGTTCGTCGGCGCACGGCCGCTTCCCGAGATGCCCCTCTGGTACCAGGCGTGCGACGTCTTTGTGACGCCGTCCACGGCGGAGGGAGTTTCGATCTCCGTCCTCGAGGCCATGTCGACCGCCCGGCCGGTGATCACGACTCTGCAGGAGGTCGGAGAGCACGACGTGGTGACCGACGGCACCACGGGAGTATTGGTCCCGTTCGGTGATGTGGAAGGCCTCGCCGCGGCCATCGACCGTCTCTTACGAGACAAGGACCAGGCACGACGGATGGCAGTCCGCGCGAGGGAGCTGATCGTCGAACGGTTCACCTGGCCAGAGGTCGCGCGGCGAACCTGTGAAGTGTACCGGGAGGTTCTCCTTGAACACGAGTCGCGCTCGGGGTGACATGACTTGGATATGTCATCGGTGGCGGCACCGGCGAAAAGGGGGTGCCGTCATCACTGTGTCGTTCGCTTCGACTGGCTGACACTCAATGCGGTCTTCTCCCTTCGCGCTCCCCGAGGTTGCCACCTGCAACGTTGTTGGACCACAGCCACGTTGTCGAGTCCCGAAGCGATGGATCCAACAACGTTGAAGATGGCACGCCCGCACGAAGCGCTGTCATCGCTCCGTCGTTCGCGTCGACCGCACGGTCGCTCGACGCGAGGTGGCACAATGTGGACGGTGGTGGCGATGCGCTTGGCCGAGCTCGAGTGCTGCACTCTGTGCGAGCACCGCTGTGGTGTGAACCGCCTCGCCGGGGAGACCGGCGTGTGTCGATCGACCACTCCGGTGGTGGCCTCGGCCACGCTGCACCCGGCGCCGCCGTCCTCGTACACGGTGTTTCTCGCCGGCTGCAACTTCAAGTGTCTGAACTGCCAGAACTGGAGCATCTCGTGCTACCCCGACATCGAGGCGGGGGTGCGCGGCTTTGTCGAGCCGGCAGCACTCGCGGCCGAGTGCGTCGAGCGGCTGATGTCGGCGAAGGGGGTGCTGATCGGCGCGGACCGGATCTTCTTCTCGGGCGGTGCGGCCGACATCCACCTGCCGTACGTCGAGGAGGTGGTCCGTCAGGCGCGGCTGCTGCGACCCGAGACCAGGGTCAACTTCGATACCAACGGCTACCTGACCGAGGAGAGCTTCGAACGGATGCTCGGGTTCACGACCTCGGTGACCTTCGACATCAAGGCGTTCGACGACGAGGTCCACCGCGCACTGACAGGTGCATCGGTGGCCCCGGTGCTGCGGAACGCGGAGCTGATCGGCTCGGAGCAAGCCGACCAGCTCTGGGAGTACCGGATCCTCGTCATCCCGGGAATCACCGACACGCAGGTCCGGCCGATATGCGACTTCATCGCATCCATCGACGGTGCTCTGTCGGTGTGCTTTCTCGCGTTCAGGCCGAATTACGTTCTCGAACTCCATCCGGGAGCAGATGCGGCGCTGATGGAGCACTGCGTCGATACCGCGCGCCGCGCGGGTCTCACCAACGTCCACCGGGCAGGGCACACCGGCCTGCCGGGAGACCTCTCCCAGCCGTTCGATCAGACTCTTCGGGACGCCTATTCCAGCGAGCCCGCTCTCCTCGCCGCTACGTATGCGGCTCGTGCGGGGTGCGGCACGCACCCGCGCGACTGCCGGGGGTGCGAGATCGCGTGTGGCATGCGGTCGTTCGTGCCGAGGCGAGTGACGTAGTCCGGAGCCCGCGCTGTTGGGTGGGACAGAGGTTCGATGACGATGAAGACGAAGTCGAAGATGAAGATGAGGACGAAGACGAAGACGAAGAGCGGCCAGGTGAGGGTGGGGTCCCTGCCGTAGCTCACCGGCGCTGTTCGAAGCTGTTCGCTCCGGAGCGAGGAGGAGGGGAGGAGAGACCGGCGTCACCGTGATCCGTCGCGGGTCCGCTACTCGAGATCGGCGCCCATCGACACCTGGCCGGCACCGGCGACGATCTCGAAGCGGAACTTGAGGTCGAGGTACACCGTCATCGGTGTCGAGGCAACCACCAGGGTGTAGTCGGACGTGCCGTCGCCGTCCCGGTCAGGTCCGTCCTCGAGCTCGCGCAGCATGCAGGGTTCATAGCGCCAGTCTTCAACGGTTCCGATGACCACGTTGTAGAACAGCTCCTCCCACTCGCCCTGCGGCGGACCTGCCAGGGGGCTGCGCCGTACACTGCTCACCGAACCGTCCTTTGCGATCACGACGCGGACTATCACGTCGGTGGTCGGAGCGTCGGCGGCCAGGGCCTGTTTCGGGTAGCCCGGCAGCGTGAACCCCTCCTCGAGAACCGGTCTCCTGTACTCCTGGTCCGTGTCCGCCTCCGGCGGTCGAGCAGAAGGATCCCTGATCTGCTCGAACGACACGACCCCCTGGCCGGCCTGCTTCTCGGTATGGAGTTCCTGGACCGGTTCCTGGCCCGGAGCGCTGGCGCAGCTGGCGACGAAGAGAATCGAGAGAGCGCAGACGCCCCCACAGGCGATCCTGGAGGCGGAGAGGAGTGCGTTCGAAGTTCTGTTCATGATCCCCGACCGATCTTCTCAGTGCGAGTTACCAGCGGCTAGTCCCTGTGTACGTAGTTCAGGCGTTCAGGTTGACGACCGGCAGGGCAACGGTGGTACGGCGAGCCGCACCCCACCTCACACCGTAGGGTGCGCTTCGGCGCACCATCCGCCTCGCATGGAGATCGGACGGTGCGGCAATCGGTAGCCAACCTAGCTTTACAGGTTGAAGCGTTCGAGTCTGATCGGTCGTAGATTTCGGTAAGCTGGGCGCGTGATCTGACACGGCGGCGAAGGTGCAGCCGTGGATGTTCGATTCGCTGCGGTTTTGTGGGCGGTTTGGATGGAGGACCCCATGACCCTATTCATGGCCGTTGTCCTGGCGGCGTCCGGGCTGCTCGGTCCGGTTGCCGACGATGTCGAACAGGTCGCACGCGGAAGGCCTCCCGTCGAGTGCTCGCGAGCCAAGACTGCCCAGCTGCTCGCGGAGCGTGGCGCGGAGGTGGCAAAGAACATCGAGGATCCCAACTCTTACAAGACCGACGTCCAGCACTACCGGATCGACTTCGAGGTCGATCCCGATGCCCACACTTTCCGTGGCTCGACGACGATGACGGTCGCCAGCCGGGTCGACGACCTGTCGACCTTCCGGTTCTGGCTCAACTCCTCGATGGCGATCGGGTCGGTCGAGGTCGACGGTGAGGCGGTGGAGTGGCGACGGCGCGGCACCAGGACGGTGGACGTGGAGTTGAACCGAAGCTACGACGCGGACGAGGTGTTCAACGTCGAGGTCAGCTATGGCGGCATGCCTGAGTCCACGTGGTTCTTTTCGAGTCAGGACGGGCATCCCGTCGTGTCGACACTCAGCCAGCCGTGGTACTCCAGCAGGTGGTGGGCGGTGAAGGACGACAACAGCGACAAGGCGACCGGCGAGCTGCTGGTCACGGTCCCGTCAGCTTTGACGGTGGTCTCGATCGGCTCGCTGGTGGCGACCGACAACGTCGGCGGCGGAAGGCGGCGTTTTCACTGGCGGACAGACTACCCGACCAGCCCCTACCTGTTCGCGTTCTCCGCCACCGTGTACAACACCTTCAGCAGGAACTTCCACCACGACGACGGCTCGATGCCGGTGGACTTCTTCATCTATCCGGCGTCGGACACGACCGCGAACCGAAACGGCTGGCGGGAGTCGATCGACATGCTGGCCACCTTCGAGGACCTGTTCGGGCCCTACCCGTTCCGGGACGAGAAGTACGCCATCTACCAGTTCCAGTTCAACGGCGGGATGGAGCACCAGACGGCCACCGGCCAGGGCGGCAACCACGCGTTCTCGGAGTTCCTGACCTCGCACGAGCTCGCGCACCAGTGGTGGGGTGACATGCTCACCTGCGCCACCTGGCACGATGTCTGGCTCAACGAGGGTTTCGCCACCTACTCCACGGCACTGTGGTTCGAGTTCGCGTCTGGGACATCGGACCCCGATGGGCGCCGGGCGTACTTGGAGGCGCGGCGGCCCGAGGAGCTCGAGGGCAGCGTCTACGTTCACGACATCGCGGACCCGGATCGCATCTTCTCCAGCAATTACTCGTACAGCAAGGCCGCGTGGGTGCTCCACATGTTGCGGGGGGTGGTCGGGGACGAGGCATTTTTCGACACCCTGGCGGTGTATCGCCGGCGGTACGAGCACGCGACCGCCACCACCGAAGACTTTCGGGCCGTTGTCGAGGAGGTGTGGGGCGCTGATCTGGAGTGGTTCTTCGACGAGTGGGTCTACGGCGGCGGTGCACCTGACTATCGCTACGGCTGGCAGGAGCACGAGGTCGACGGACAGCGGTTCCTCGAAATATTCCTCGAGCAGAGTCAGCGCGAAGACGTGTTCCACATGCCGATCGAGGTCGTGACCCTCGAGAGCGGTGAGCATCGCAGCTACACGATCTGGAACGACGCCCGCGCGGAGAACCTCGTGATTCCGGTCACGGCCGAGGTCGACGACGTCGATCTCGATCCGGAGGACTGGATCCTCACCCGTTTCAAGGTCCGCGGCCCGTTCTTCGACGGTCCACCAAAGGTGGTGGCGATCGACCCGGCACCGGGGAGTTTCCTGCCGGTCGGGCAACCGTTCTCGGCGACGGTCACATTCCACCGTGGCGTCGTCGCGGAGGACAGCGACTTCGCGCTGCGACGGAGCGATGGTCTCGAGTTTGACCTGGACCTCGCTTATGATCCGTCGACATACACGGTTTCTTTGACGACCCGGGAACCGCTGACCTTCGGCCGTTTTCAGCTCATCGTCAGCGACCACATCGTCGATGCGGAGGATGGCTTCGCCCTCGACGGCGAGCTCGACCAGGTCCACGACGGCCCGCTGCCGAGCGGCGACGGCCTGGCCGGCGGCGATGCGGTGGCCGAGTTCCGCGTGCTGGGCCGCAGGAGGGCGAACCGACGGCTCCCGCCCGCGCCCTGATGGCTCCGGGGCGGCGCGCGGCGCGGGGTGTCCCACGCTAGTCGGCGACCGGTGACGAATCCGGGCTCGAAGTTCAGTCCCGGCCGGAGACACCGACGGACGCGCTGGAACCAGTGGATCCTTCGTGCCCTTCCCGCAGTCCCCGTCCCTGAACGATGATGTGCACGGCGTCCGCCGCGAGGTCTTCGAACCTGGAGACCTCGCCGCCCGGCCAGTGCACCACGACGTCCGCCCGGGTGTCATTTCCAAGGCCGAAGTGCTGCGTCTTGGGATGCACCGAGAGATACCCGATCGTGCTGGACACCGCGCGCCACAGCCCCTCGTGGTGCTCGGTCTCGACCTCGATCACCGCCCCGACGGCGTCGCGAGTGCTGCCCGATCCAGGGTCACCGACCAGTCGGATGCCGAGCCAGTGGTTGCCGCGCTCCTCGGCGTTGTTCCGGTAGAGCACCACCGAGTCTTGAAAGTTGTTGACCACCATGTCGAGGTCACCGTCGAGGTCGTAATCCAGGTAGGCGACGCTGCGCGAGTTGCCGAGGAGATCGGCGCCGCTGCGTTCCGAGTCATTGTCGAGGCGGCCGTCTCGGTTGACGAAGAAGACGTTGGACTCGCGCTCGGCCACCGGGATGATCACCGGCCGATCGGCCCCGGAGGGGTCCGTATAGTAGGGATTCTGACTCGAGTACAGGGCGTACTCGTTCATGCCGTTGACGCAGTACAGGTCGTCGTCGCCGTCATTGTCGAAGTCGAAGAAGTCGGCATCCCACGACCATCCGGTGGAGGACCGGCCCCGTCCGACGGCTTCGGACAGAACGTAGCCCGTCAGGGCGCCGTCCTCCACCTGAGAGGTGAAGAGATCGTTGGCCTCGACCACGCGAAGGTGGGCCATGGTCTCGGGGTCGAACTTCATTCTCGTCTTGGCGTCGGGCAGCACATACTTCTCGTCCTTGTCCATGGTGACGATGTTCGAGATGTAGAAGTCGGGGTGGCCGTCACGGTTGAGGTCGGTGATACCGATGTTCATCGTGTACGAGGGCTTGCCGGTGCCGAGGGCGGCGGACATCTCCTCGAAGCGCCCGTCGCCGAGGTTGCGGTAGTAGGAGTTGACGCCGAAGTCGTTGCCGACGATCAGGTCCTCGCGCCCGTCGCGATCGAAGTCCGCGTGACCGACCGCCTGCGTCCAGCCGGTGTTGGCGACGCCGCTGCCTGGGGTCACGTCGCCGAATCGCATTCCGCCGAGGTTGCGAAACAGGTGGTTCGGCAGACCATTGTTGTTCCTGCGTGCGAGGGTTGGCAGTACGCCGTGGGGGTAGTCCCCGAACGACCCGATGTAGAGGTCGAGCAGTCCGTCCCCGTCGAAATCGAAGGCGGTGGCAGGCCCGCCCACGTCGCCCTCACCTCCGAGTCCGGCGCGGTCGGTGACGTCTGCGAATCGGAGAGCGCCGAGGTTTCGGTAGAGCCGGTGCGCGTCACCGGCATAGGTAATGAGGATGTCCTGGAGACCGTCGTTGTCGAAGTCGGCGATGACCGGCTGGCGGGGCTCGCCGGGATGCCCGTCGCCCCGCCGCCAGTCGATACCCGCCTCGTCGGTCACGTCACGGAAGCCGCCGCCGGAATCGTTGAGGAAGAGCCGATTCCCGGCTCCGCCCAGCAGGAGCACGTCCGGATAGCCGTCGTTGTCGATGTCCTCTGCGGCCACACCGCCGCCCCCGAATGCCGGTGGGATGGCGAGCTGCGCGACCTCTCCCTCCCTCACTGTGTAGCTGCGCAGCAGCCTGCTCAGCCAGTCCGCGGTCCGATGTTCGAAATCGACGCCGCTGCGCTCGGTCACGTCGGTGAAGTACGTGACCTCGGCCGGGTTCCCCGACTCGGCGGCGCTCGCGACTCGACTCGCAGGGACCGCGCCCATCGCCTCGAGTCCGGCGTGGCGGTCGAGCATCTCCTGGATGCGGCGGAGTCCGCTTTCGAGGTGCCGCACGGCCAGGCGGTCGGATACCTCCTCGCGCGCGACCTCCCCGGCGACGCGCAGCGACAGCACGGCGAACTGCGCCACCCCTTCGGCGGCGAGCTCCAGGGCAAAGGGATCGGGTTCGAGGGTTCCGGCGAAGGCGGGATCTTCGATCGCCCACTTGAGGTACATCCAGTGCAGCCCGCTGTCGCGAAATGCGTCGAGGTCGTACGACTCCACGGTGATTCTCTCGGCTGCCGGAAACCTCGGAAGAAACACGACGTCCTCGTACTCGTTGACCTCGTGTGGCAGGAAGACGAGCAGGAAGCTGTGGACGTGTTCGACACGGACTATCGCTTGGCTCCGTTCTCGAGCGGCCTTCTCCGCGCCAAGGATCAGGTCGGTGGCGAAGAAGACCATCGCCTGGTTGAAGTACTCCTTGAACGCCACCTCCTCATCCACGCTCGGCCACCGGTGTCGTGCGAAGTAGACCTGGAGATTGCGGACGAAGACCGGCAGGGAGATCTCGTTGTAGGCTTGATATGAGGCCACCTTCTGATCGATGAGGGCGCGCGCGGTCACGAACGCCGAGGGGTCGCCCGGCGGTGCGGCCGACGGCGTCGGTGTCACGCCCGATTCGTCTCGGGCGACGCTCCGGAGGGATCGCCACGCGGCCACCAACATCGAGGCCGAGACCTCTCGCTGGTCGGCGAGACGCGCCGCCCGGTCCGCCAGCTGGAGAGCGGCGAGCGTGTGGAGGTCGAGCAACTCCTTGAGCATCCGAACGCTTTCGGGAGCGAGAGGGAGCAGCGGAGGTCCGGGTTTCAGAAGCGCGTCCTGTTGCACCGTCAGCACGGTTCGGAGACCGTAGGCGACGCTTCCGTACTGCCGGAGGTCGTCTGCGCGCAACGTGATCTGTTCACCTGCCGGCGTCGTGACGACCATGTCGCCGGGAGGCGTTTTGGATGCTTTCAACGCCTGTTTCACGAACGGTTCGAGATCCGTGGTCTCGACCTGCGATCCCCCCCGAGCGTCGGCATCGGCGGACGCTTGTCTCCACGCCGCCGACACGAGTTCCTTCTGAAGGGCGATCTTCTCGACCCGCGCGTCAAAGCTCAGGGGTGTTCCATACATGAAGTCCTCGAGCCGGTTGGCGGTCGCGTAACACTTCGGATCTCGTTCACCCTCGAGCAGGCCGATCTCGGTGATGATTGTCTGCACCGATCCCTCCTGTGCGCCGGCGGGATGGACCACCCATGCGACAGCGAGAAGGACGATGACTGGGTTCGATATTCGCATTGCGTACCTTGGGCCTTTCCGGGGATCGGAGCGTATCACTCTGTGAGAGCTCCGGACCCGATCTGGCGGGTATTCTGGGAGCCGCGCCAGACGTCGGGTTGGTGTGATTCGATTGCACCTGACGAGCTGAGCGCCGAACGCGGCGATCCTATGGTACAATCTCTATAGGATTGAGACTCGTAATCAAAATATTTTTCCATTGACCGCCCGCTGACAGCCGAGGAGCCTGATCCGTGAATCCGACCACGACGTCACATTGTTCGATTGCTGCGTGCGCCTGCCTTCTGCTGATGTGGACAGGAGCCGCAGTTGCGGCAGGGTCGGAGCCACCGCCACCGCTGACCCGAACCGAGGTCCACTCGGCGGCGATATCGTGGCAACCGCTGGTCGCGTTCGAAACGGCAGTACTGACAGTTTCCGGACCCGACCACACGCTGTTCCGCAGGGAGTTTTCAGCGGGAGAGCCGATCGTCTTCAACGTGACCGACGAGACTGTCGCCGTTGTGGGTGATGGCCGCTTCGCATACGAGCTGCGGTTCATGCCCGTGCTCGAACCCGAGGTCCTCGAGATCCTGAGCACGGCGCGCGAACACGACGACCACGCCATCGAACTGGAGCTGCGAGGGCAGGGGAAGATTCCCGATCGGGACCTCGTGCAGTCCGGCGTGTTCACCGTGCTGAACGGAACCCTCGTATCGCCTGAGCTCGCAGAGGAGGCCGCGCTCGGCGCAGCGGCGGGACCCCGGGCCGACGCACGGCGGTTGTCCCGCAGCAGAACCACCGCGGACGGCGCAACCCGCGAGCCGGTGGACGCGAGCGACGAGGCGACCGACCCGGTGGCCAAGGACCAGGTGATCCTCGACGACCTGATCGTGGACGGCAGCCTCTGCGTGGGGATGGACTGCGTCAACGGCGAGAGCTTCGGCTTCGACACGATCCGTTTGAAGGAGAACAACCTACGGATCAAGTTCCAGGACACCAGCTCGACCGCGAGCTTTCCGAACCGAGACTGGCAGATCACGGCCAACGACTCCACCAACGGCGGGCTGAACAAGTTTTCGATCGACGACATCGAAGGCGGTCGTACGCCCTTTACCATCGAGGCCAGTGCCCCGAGCAACTCGCTCTACGTCGACGATGGAGGACGGCTGGGATTGGGGACCAGCATACCGGTCGTCGACGTGCATCCGGTGAGCGGCAACACGCCTACGCTGCGCCTCGAGCAGAACGGCTCGTCCGGTTTTGCCGCGCAGACCTGGGACATGGCCGGTAACGAGGCGAATTTCTTCATCCGCGATGTGACGAACGGCTCGACTCTTCCGTTTCGAATTGAGCCGGGGTCACAATCAAGCAGTATCTTCATCAAACCGACGGGCGTCGAAGTCAACGCCTCGTTCTCCGCCGGGTCGGACGTGAACATGAAGACCGGCCTGACGCCGGTGGACCCGAACGACACCCTGGAAAAGGTCGCTCGGCTGCCGGTCACGACGTGGTCGTTCAAGGATGACCCGTCCGGTTCGACGCATTTCGGGCCGAACGCCCAGGACTTCCACGAGACCTTCGCACTCGGGCCCGACGACCGCCACATCGCGCCGCTCGATGCCGCGGGAGTGGCGCTGGCCGCGATTCAGGGACTCAACAACCGGTTGGAGGAGACGGACACGGTTCGGCGACAGAACGACGAGGACCTCGAGACCGAAAACGAGATCCTGGCCGAGAGGCTCGCACAGGTGGAGAAGCAGAATCAAGAACTGGCAATCCGCTTGGAGGAGTTGGAGAGGCTTCTGGCTGCGATCCGGGGGCCCGTCGATCCCGAACCCTGATCCGCTCCACCTCAGAACGGGTGGGCCGCCTGCGGACCCATGACGCCGCGGGTCGTGTTCGGCGTTTGGCATGGCGGCGGGAATAGCCTCTTCACCTTCCTCCGGCGGGATGACGAGCGAGGAGGAGATCGGTGGGAATCGACAGCGGCTCGGTCTACATCATCACCGGTGGCGCGGGGGGCATCGCCGAGCACGTGGCGCGGGTGTTCTCGAATGCGGGCGCGCGGCTCGCGCTGGTGGACATCCAGGGAGATGCGTTGAGGGAGCGAGCGGAGGCACTCGGTGCGATCGCGATCCAGGCCGACCTCACCACCGCTGAAGATGCTGAACGGGTGGTCGAGGAGACGCGGCGCCGATTCGGATCGTTCGACGGTTTGATCCACACGACGGGCGGTTTTGCCATGGCTCCTGCCGACCATGCCGATCCGCACCTCTACGATCGACTTTTCGACCTCAACATGCGCACGCTGTTCCTCGCCGTGCGGGCTGCTCTGCCGCCGCTGCTCGATCAGGGTCGGGGATTCCTGGCGGCCTTCTCGGCCGCACCGGCGTGGGAGCGGTCAGGCGGCGCAGGGATGAGCGTGTACGCGGCGGCCAAGGCAGCGGTCTCGGCGTTCATGCGCGCGATCGACGCCGAGGCCGGCGGGCTGGGAATCCGGGCGGCGATCGTGTACCCGATGGGCGTCGTCGACACGCCCGGGAATCGAGCCACCATGCCCGACAATGATCGGTCCCATTGGATCGACCCGGCCGAGATCGGACAGGCGCTGCTGTATGCCGCTGGCCGGGGGGCGCGTGCACGTGTCAGCGAGCTGGCGATCTTCCCGGCTCCGTGAGGGGTCACCTCATCGACCCCGGGAGTCGCACATGCCGGCCGAAACCGGCCGTGCCTCATCGTGCACTCGACGGTCATCTCGGCGGGCGCGCGTCGATCCGCAGCAACCCGGCCGATGGTGGGTTCGGGCTCGACTTGACACCGTGAATACCGAATCCAGCGTTGCATAACGAGAGGTTCGACTGATCGGTCGAACCCCAAAGTAGAACCAATCAGTCGAAGTTGCGTACATCAGCTGAGGATCGGCGACATGGCACGTCCGAGATTCCGCAACCTCGACCGGGAGACCACGCATCGGATCCTCGAGACGGCGGCCGAGGAGTTCGCGGCGCGCGGTTTCGAGGGGACCTCGCTCAACCAGCTGATCGGCCGCCTGGGGATCAGCAAGGGCTCCTTCTACTACTACTTCGACGACAAGGCGGACCTGTTCACCACGGTGGTCGACCACGCCTGGGCAACGGTGCTGCCTGTCGAGCGTCTGGATCTGGCGAAGTTTGACGCCGACACCTTCTGGCCCGCCCTGCACAACCTCATGCGCGAGGCCAGCGCCAGGGTTCGGGAGAATCCGTGGCTCGTGGGTTTCACCCGCCTCATGTACGATCCGCCCGAGAGCGTCAGCGTGCGCGAGGCTCTGGCCGAGAAGTTCGCCGAGGCAAGGCATTGGCAGGCAGGGCTGATCCGGCGCGGTCAGGAGGTCGGCGCGGTCCGAGACGACATCCCCGCCGAGCTGTTGCAGGCGCTGCTGGTGGGCGCCGACGAGGCGGGCGACCGCTGGTTTGTCGACAACTGGGATCGCCTCGAGGAAACCGAGATCGAGCGCCTCTTCGAGGAGGTGTTCGCCATCTACCGACGCATGCTCGAGCGGCCCCCGGCGAGCTGAGACGGAGCTACAGGAGAGTCCATCGATGATCGGGAAGAACAGTTTCGTCGCGTCGCTGGTGGCCATCGTGGCCGTCGCGTCGACCGCCGTAGCCCAGGATGCCACCGAGATAGTACGCTCCTCGATCGACAACTGGCGCGGCAAGTCCTCGTACGGCGAGATGACCATGATCATCCACCGCCCCTCGTGGGAACGAACGATGTCGATGCGGGCGTGGACCAGTGGTCTCAAGAAGTCGCTGGTGCGCGTTACTTCGCCTCGGAAGGACGCGGGCAATGGCACCTTGACGGTCGACAACAACATGTGGACGTTCTCGCCCAAGGTGAACCGGGTGATCAAGGTGCCGTCGTCGATGATGGGTCAGAGCTGGATGGGATCGGATTTCTCCAACAAGGACGTGTCACGCGCCGACGACATCATCGACCAGTATGACCACACCCTCCTGGCAACGGAGGAGGACGAGGGCCGCACCGTCTACGTCATCGAGTCGGTCCCGCACGAGGAGGCGGCGGTGGTGTGGGGCAGAGAGGTGCTCCGCATCCGCGACGACGACGTCCTGCTGTCACAGGAGTACTACGACCAGGAGGGCGCTCTCGTGAAGGCCCTGCGGTCGCTGGAGATCGGTGAGATGGGCGGGCGCACGATTGCCATCAGGCAGCGCATGGCGAAGGTGGAGGCGGATGACGAGTGGACCGAGTTCCGCATCGACAGCGTCGACTTCGACGTGGAGATCTCCGACAACGTGTTCACCAGGTCCAACCTGCAGAACCCGCGAGAGTAGTCGATGAGCATCACCTTCCGCCTCGCCTGGAGAAACCTCTGGAGACGAAAGCGCCGCACCTGGCTGACGGTGGGCGCGATGGTCTTCTCCAACGTCATCCTGGTCTTCATGATCTCGGTGCAGTTCGGAATGTACGAGATGATGATCGACAACACGCTCCGCGCCCAGACGAGTCACCTCCAGGTGCAGGCCCCCGGATACAAGGACGACCACAAGATCCGCCAGGTGGTCCCGGACGTCTCGCTGCTCGCGGCGGAGCTGCGCCAGGGGTTGGCCACCGAAGACGTCGCGGCGCGGGCCTCGGCCTTCGCCCTGGTCTCGAGCGCCGACCGCAGCTTCGGGCTCCAGATCACCGGGGTCGAGCCTCAGTTCGAAGACCGCGTCTCGAGCCTTCCCGGCCTCATCACGGAGGGCAGATTCCTGAGCGACTCGATGGCGGAGGAGATCGTGATCGGCCGCGTGCTCGCGCGCAACCTTCGCGTCGGGGTGGGTGACGAGCTGACCTTCATCGGCAGCGGTCGCGACGGGTCGTTTGCCGCCGCGGTGGTGACCGTGGTCGGCATCTTCGAGAGCGGCATGCAGGAGCTCGATCGCGGCTTCGCCGAGGTCCCCCTAGGCTTTTTCCAGATGATCTTCGCCATGGAGAACGCCGGACACGCCATCGCGATCATGGCGCCGGGCCTCATCCAGGTCTCATCGACGCGGTCCCGCGCCGAGGCGCTGTTGCCCGACGGACAGGAGCTCATGGTGCACGACTGGGACGTGCTCCTGCCCGGGCTCAAGCAGGCCATCCAGGCAGACTTCGTCAGCGCCTGGTTCATGTACGGCATCCTCATCGTGCTGGTGGCGTTCAGCGTGCTCAACACCCAGCTGATGTCGGTGCTCGAGCGCACCAAGGAGTTCGGGATCGTGATGTCCCTCGGGGTGACGCCGGGCCGCCTGGGGCGCCTGGTGATGCTCGAGACGACTCTGATGGGCTGTGTCGGCATGTTTCTGGGGATGGTCCTCGGAGGTGCGCTCGTGCTGTGGCTCAACCAGCACGGGTTCAGCTATCCCGGGATGGACGAGATGGCAGGCAAGTTCAATCTGCCGAGCAGGATCTATCCGGATCTGTCGGCCGTCGGCCTGCTGATGGGGCCGACGATCGTGCTCATCTCGAGCATCGCGGCCTCGCTCTATCCGGCGATCCGACTACAGTGGATGCAGCCGGTGAAGGCCATGAGGGCGGCATGATGGGCAACCTCAGGATCGTCCTCCGCCTCGCGTGGCGCAACCTGTGGCGCAACTACCGCCGCACGCTGATCATGCTGACCGCGATCTTCGTTGCCACGTGGGCGATGATCTTCATGACGGCGCTGATGCGCGGCATGGTTGACGACATGGTGAAGGACAGCATCAGCGCGCTGCCCGGCCACGTCCAGATCCACCACCCGGCCTACCGTGACGACCCGACGATCGCCAACGTGATCGCGCCTCCGGACGGCGAGCTGCTCGAGGTCCTGCGGCGACCCGAGGTCGTCGCCTGGGCGACCCGGGTGCGGGTGCCGGCGGTGATCTCCTCGGAGAGGGACACCCGCGGCGTCACCCTGGTCGGAATCGAGCCCGAACGCGAGGCGCGCATCAGCTTCGTCGCCGACGACGTGGTGGAGGGCCGGTTCCTGGAGTCGCGAGACGACCGGGGTCTGGTGGTGGGCCGCCGGCTGCTCGAGAAGCTCGCGACCGACGTCGGGAAACGGGTCGTGATCATGAGCCAGGACCAGGACAACGAGATCGCGGACCGCGGCTTCCGGATCGTCGGTGTCTTCGAGTCCAAGCTCGCACAGTTCGAGGAGGGCTTCGTCTTCGCCGGCGAGGGGACGATCCAGGAGCTGCTCGGGGTGAGTGACGCGGTGTCCGAGGTGGCGATCCTGGGGACGGACTACCGTGATGTCGAGGCGCTCCACCGAGCCGTGGCAGAGGCCGCCGGCCCGGACGTCGAGGTGCTGCCGTGGCAGGAGCTCGACACCTACCTGGGCTCGATGCTGGCGGTGATGGACGGATTCGTGGTGGTCTGGATCGTGGTCATCTTCCTCGCTCTCTCTTTCGGCCTCGTCAACACGCTCGTCATGGCGATCTTCGAGAGGGTACGCGAGATCGGGCTGATGCTCGCGCTCGGCATGACCCCGCGCAGTATCCTGTCTCAGATCGTCGCGGAGTCGATCCTGCTGCTGGCGATCGGTCTCGCCGTCGGCAATCTGGCGGCCTGGGCGACCGTCGAACCGCTCAAGGGCGGTATCGATGTGTCGATTGTCGCCGAAGGCATGGAATTCTTCGGCGCAGCCAGCGTGCTGTATCCGGCGCTCTACCTCAAGGATGTCGTGCTCGCGAACGTCATCGTGCTCGTGCTCGGTTTCTTCGCCAGCCTGTCGCCGGCCTGGCGGGCCTCCCGCTACGATCCGGTGCGAGCCATTACGAAGGTGTGATCATGTATTCAGTACGCTGCATCGAGCTGTGCAAGACCTACCGCCAGGGTGAGGTCGAGGTCATTGGCCTCGACCACGTGAACCTCGAGATCAAGGAGGGCGGCTTCGTCTGCCTGTCCGCCCCGTCGGGCGGCGGCAAGACCACGCTCCTCAACGCGATCGGTGGTCTCGACACGCCCGACAGCGGCGAGATCTGGCTCGCCGGCGACCGCATCGACCACCTGGGCAAGGGCGATCTCGCGGAGATGCGTCTCCACCAGATCGGGTTCGTGTTCCAGGCCTACAACCTGATCCCGGTCCTGACCGCACGCGAGAACATCGAGTTCGTGATGGAGGTGCAGGGCGTGCCTGCCCCGGAACGACGTGCGCGCTCCTTCGAACTCCTCCAAGAGGTGGGCCTCGGCGGTCTCGGCGACCGGCGACCCGCGCAGATGTCGGGCGGCCAGCAGCAGCGGGTCGCCGTGGCCCGCGCCATCGCCTCCAGGCCGGCGCTGGTGCTCGCCGACGAGCCCACCGCCAACCTCGACTCGCAGAGCGCCGACCAGCTCATGGAGCTCTTCGTCGAGCTCAACCGGCACCACCGGACCACCTTCGTCATCGCCACTCACGACCAGCGGGTCATGGGGTACGCGCGACGCGTGATCCGCATGCTCGACGGCCGGATCGTCGGCGATGAGCAGCGGGAAGCCGCGTAGGGGTCGATCATGAACCGTCGGGGGGCGGCCGCCGTGATGGTCGGGTGTGCGCTCGCCGCGACGAGCGCGGCCGTCGCCGGCGACACCGCGTACGACATCGGCGGCCGGGTCAGCCCGCAGGTCGCGGTCACCAGATATCCCGACAACAGCGTGTTTCGGGACATCTTCGGATCGAGCTCCACCGACTCCGCGATCGATGCCCGTGTCGTGTTCGGCCTCCAGCACGACCGCTGGAGCTTCGACGCCGACTACCAGCTCGTGGGCGTCTACGGCGACCGTGTCGAGTTCACCCGTGAGCTGCCGGAGGAGCTCCGGATCCTCTTCCCCCACCTCCCCGACGACCGGACCCGGCTGTTCGATCTCACCCATGTCATCACCGATTCGGGGAAGACCGCGGCCCTGCAGCGGCTCGACCGGCTGGCCGTCGGCCACGCCTCGGACCACCTGGTGATGAAGTTCGGGCGCCAGGCCATCACCTGGGGCAACGGGCTGATCTACACCGTGATGGACATCTTCAACCCGTTCGATCCTGCCGCGGTCGACAAGGAGTACAAGACCGGCGACGACATGCTCTACGGCCAGTGGCTACGGGCGAACGGCGACGACCTACAGGGCGTGATGGTGTTCCGACGTGACCCGTTCAGCGGCGAAGTCGAGGCCGACCAGGGATCGCTCGCACTGAAGTACCACCACATGGCATCGATCAGCGAGTATGACGCCCTGGTGGCCCAGCACTACGGGGATACGCTCCTCGGCGCCGGCGTCAACTACAGCATCGGCGGTGCGGTGTGGCGCGGCGACCTGGCCGTCGCCTTCACCGACGACGACACCGTCGCCTCGCTCGTCACCAGCCTCTCCCAGTCATGGACGTGGAACGGCACGAACGTCAGCGGAGTGGCCGAGTACTTCTACAACGGCTTCGGCCAGTCGGACGGCTGCTACTCCCCGGTGTGCCTCGAGGAAAACCCCGAGCTGCTGAAACGCGTCGCGCGCGGCGAGCTGTTCAACCTCGGACAGCACTACGTCGCCGTGAGCGCGATGATCGAGGTCCATCCCCTGTTCCTTCTGACGCCGAACGTGTTCGTGAATGTGACCGATCTCAGCGTCCTGCTCCAGGTGGTCTTCCAGAACGACCTGCGGGAGAACCTGATGCTGTGGAGCGCGGTCGCCCTCCCGGTCGGCGCCGACGGCACCGAGTTCGGCGGCGCCGAGGTCGGCAACACTGCCCCGGGAGAGCCTCCCGCTGTCCTCTCGACCGGGCCCAGCGCATCGGTCCAGCTCGTGTGGTACTGGTAGGCGCTGCGGCTCGCAATGGAAACTCGGTGAGAAGTGCGCTGGCACAGCGGCTGCAGTCATATTGAGCGAGTGCAGCCGCCGAAGGACCCCTCACGAAAGGGTGTCGCCGCGGGCACGTCGCCGGTCCGTTGTGCGCAGCAGAGGTAATGTCGCCCCACACGCCACGAGGATCAGAGCCGTCGAAACAAGGAAGGTCGCCGCGCCGAACTGCTCGAACAGAAGTCCGCCCGCGACCAGCCCGACGATGCTCGCCAGGCTCCCGGCGCTACCGGCGACTCCTTGCACCGCGCCCTGATAACGGTCGTCGGCGAGCTTGGACAGCAGGGACAGAACCGACGGCCACATGATGCCGTTGCCGACGGCAAAGAGCACGGCTGCGAAGTAGATCAGAGCAGTGTCCGGGGAGAGTAGGATCGCGAAGTTTCCGCTCAGGATCACGCCGCCGACGACGATCAGTGACGGATCGGAGAGCCGCCGTGACAGCACGTTGAGTAACGGCCCCTGGGCCACCACCATCATCGCCGATAGAACGGCGAAGTAGACACCGGTGTCGGTCACCCGCCACGCCAGGTCGGCGGCGGCACGAATCGGAAAGGCCGTGTAGAAGACGTTGAACGCGAGGAAGACTACGAAGTAGAGGGTCAGCATACGCGCCATGTAGGGTCGCATCCAGAGGACAGAGATCGTCGTCTCCTCGATCCGCTCCTGATAACAGTCCCGATGCTCCTGGCCGAACACCGTTCCGACCATCGTCCGATCCGCACTTTGCTGTGGCTCGCACCGCTTCGACTCGGGAAGGTAGAACATGATGAGCAGGGTCGCGATGAGCGAGACGGTCAACGCGGCCAGGACCGGCAGGAGCTCGCCAAGCGAGGTGCCGCCGAGGAGGCTCGCCAGAGCCGGACCGACGATGAAGCCGAGATTGGAGGCAATCCCCATGCGGCCGAAGTTCCGGCTCCGATTCTCCTCGGGGCTGATGTCGGCGACATAGGCGTTCGCGACCGAGATGTTGCCTCCAGTGAGACCGTCCAGGGCGCGCGCCACCAGGATGACAAGCAGCGGGAGCGTCACGCGGAATCGACCCAGCAGCGGCGCGTCGACAACCGCGATCTCGACCACCGGCAGCGCCAGGGCGACGGCAAAGAGAACCCACGAGGCCAGGGTGCCGGCCTGGCTGAGAACCAGGACCCGTCGCCGACCGTGACGGTCGGACCAGCGGCCAAGGATCGGAGCACCGATCATCTGCAGTGCAGGGTAGGCGGCGCCGACCACGCCGTAGACGAGGGCGTTGCCGCCGAGACGGACCACGACGAACACGAGGAACGGCAGCACGATGCTGAAGCCCAACGTGCCGATGAAGTGGACCAGAAGCACCGGGAAGAGTGGTGTTTCGTGAGACCGGCTCTCAGAATTCATGACAGCAGGCTATCACTGCCCGACCTGAGTCGTGCGCGATGTGGCAATCGCCAGCAGCCGTTTCGGGATGTCGCCGTGAACGTCACCGGGTGTCGACCTCGTCAGGAAAGGAAGTGGGGTCGTAGGTGACCGTTGATGGTGGCTGTCATGCGCTCTCCTCGGTCGTTACGCTGACGGTCGGGATCCAGGTGTGGGCCCGTCGTGCGAGGCGGTCACCGAGGTCCTCTTTGTCGAAGTCGGTGGTGCTCTCGAGGAACGAGGCGAAATCGACGCCATCGAAGGTGTTGACGTTGACCACCGCTCGCAGAGTCCCTTCGACCTCACTGGTCACGAACGGGACCACGCCGCACGTGGAGCAGACGTGGAACACGGCGGTGCCGGTCGCGAACGAATAGGCGGCGTCGCTGGAAACGCCTCGCACCACCGCGCACAGGGTTCCCTTCGGGTGGGAGGTGTAGACCGCACCGTGCCTGCGGCAGAACGTGCAGCTGCAGCGCCGCACGGGAATCATCTCCCCTTCGAAGGGAAGTTTCACCACATACCTCAGTCGCCCACAGTGGCAGGTGCCCGTGATCTTCATTCGTTCGCCTCCTTCACCGACCATACGGGCGATCTCCCGGGTGGGATTCGAGACGAGACCCGAAACCACCCTCGAAAATACCTTCTCCCACCCGTAAGACCCCGGACGAGGTGAATCACTCGGCACCGGTTCTACGTACTGAACTGCAGTGAGTCTATCAACTGAGGGGGGACGCGCGATGAAACGGGCGACAGGGTGGTTGATCTTGATTTCGTGTCTCGTGGTGTGCCAGCTCGGCTCCACTGCCCATGCCGAGGATGGAGAACCGGAGGCGCCCAGGAGCTACAGAGAGGCGGTCGACCTGCTGGAAACATGGATCGAGTCGATCATCGACTTCGACCGCCTGCCGGGTGTGTCCATAGCCGTCGTCCACGACCAGGAGCTCGTCTACGCGAAGGGCTTCGGCTTCGCCGATCTCGACAGGAAGGTGCGGGCGACGCCGGACACGATCTACAGCATCTGCTCGATCTCCAAGATCTTCACCGCCATTGCCGTGATGCAGCTCCGAGATCGCGACAAGCTCAGCTTGGACGATCCGGTGTCCACACGTCTGCCGTGGTTCGCGCCGCAGACGGTGGGCCCCGCCACCGACCCGCCAACGCTGGGGGACCTTCTTCGGCACACCAGCGGGTTGCCGTGTGAGCCGGATCGTGCGGTCTGGTCCGATCTCGATCAGCTCAATCCATCGCGCAACGAACTCATGGCAAGGGTGTCGAATCTGAAGATGAGCTATCCGACCAACACCAAATTCAACTACTCGAACGTGGGGTACGCACTCCTGGGAGAGGTGGTGTCGGTGGCGTCGGGAATGGACTACGGCGAGTACGTGCGACAGAACATCGTCGAGCCGCTGGGACTGGAGGCGACCACGACGTTTCTGCCCGACGACACCGCCGGGGGCGGAATGGCCGTGGGTTACGGCCGATGGCCGCGAACGGGCTCTCGGGTGAAGATCACCAATCGCGATGACAGAGCGATCACACCTGCGGCGGGCTTCGCTTCGACGGTAAAGGACCTGGCGGAGTTCGCGATGTGGCAGTTTCGCGTCCTCGACGGAAAGGACGAGGTCGCCCTCGATGAACGATCGCTGCGGGAGATGCACACCTCCCAGTGGAGGGACCCCGAGTGGGGCTTCGGGTTCTCGATCTGGCACATGGATGACAGGACTTTCGTCGGCCACCAGGGGGGTTGCCCGGGATACAAGTCGCAGATCATCCTCTGTCCGGAAGAGAAGATCGCCGTGGTCGCGATGATCAACGCGACCGATGCGCCGCAGTTCACGTTGGTCTTCCGTGCCTACGAAATCATGGCGCCCGCGTTGAAATCCCCCACTGTGGACGAAAAGCCGCCACAGTGGATCGAGTACACGGGGTACTACACCGCCGATGAGTCGTGGTCAGAGGCGGAGGTGGTCGAGTGGGACGGTTCTCTGGCCGTCATGTGGGTGCCCTCTGGCAATCCTGATCCCGTGGGCTCGCTGACGAGATTGGAGCGTGTCGAGGGGAACGTCTTCCGTCAGGTCGGAAAAGATGGGGAACTCGGGAAGCACTACGTCTTCAGTACCGACGATGCCGGCAACATCGTCGCCATGAGATTCAACAACAACATCCTGAGAAGAGCAGTGCGCTGAGCAAGGCTGGGCGACCCAGGTCGCCCAGCCTCGGTCCAACGTCGAACCCAGCTCGCGGACGTCTTTTCCACGCGGTGGAGGCGCTTCGCCGAACGGAGCCAGCACCACGGGCTGGCGAGCCGAATGAGCATGAAAGATATCTACACCGCGCTCAACGGAGGGTAGCGTCCGGGCGCAGGAGACGTCAGGTCCCGTCAGGTTTGATTCTCCACGCTACAACGAGGCCCGCTACTGTCCAGAGAGCGACCTCGTTCAGGGAAAGCACGACCGCGCTGTCGAGCGGGTAGCCACCAATACCGAAATCCGTGAGATAGCTCGCGATGCCGATCAACAGGCCCACCGTTGCGAAGAACAGGACTTTCCGGGAATAACTCGACAGCACCGTGTTGTCCGAACGGGACAGCATCCAGGTTGCGAGGATCGGGAGAATAAAGAACAGCGGCAATTGGAAAAGGGCGAGCGCGCCCGCTGCATCGTGGCCCACGCCGCCGTAGGAAATCCCGAAAACCGGTTCTCCACCCGGGAAGTTGCCCGCGTCGGTCACTGCGGGGTTACACAGGTATCTTCCCGGCTCCATGATGCTCTGCTTCAGCACATCGTAAATCTGACGCTCGTTTGGGACCTGGTTCATGTCGATGCCGGCTCTGAAGCCAAAGATACCGTTGACAACGATCGTCCAGGAGACCATCACGAGGCCGCCGAACAAGCCGGGAAGAATCACTCGTCGTATCATCATTTTTCCCCTTGACGAACACCGTTGAAATACGGTTCTCACCCATGGTGTGTTTTTCGGCCGCCGAGATCTGGTTCACGTGCCGGGATTCAGGTCCTCTCAGTCGAAGCGCGGAAGCACGACGCATCGCGCGGTGAATCAGCAACGGCGACGGGGACATGTGGCAGTGTCCCGACCGCAACAGAGCGCGGAACGTCAAACTGCTCTCGCGAAGACACCCGGGCGGCTGAGAACAGTGCTATACTCTGTCCGTTTCGATGACAAAAACGAAAGGAGCCCGAAGATGAGCATGGACGCTTGGCGCGTGTCGGCCGCTGTTGTCGCACTGTTGATGACTATGAGTCCCGGTGGTCTATGGAGTGAACAGATTGATGCGTGTTTCAATCCGCGCAGCGGAAACCTCAGGCTCCTGACGGCGACATTACCTCATTGTCTCGGTCCTGAGCTGCCGATCTCGTGGAACGCCCAGGAGGTCAGCCCACCAATCATCGACCGGACGTTGACGTGCGAAAACAGTCTCGAAGTCGTGGTCGGTCTCACGATCTGGGACGACGCCGAGGTCGCGTTCTTCGCGATTCAGAAGCAAGGGACCGATCCCGCCTTGAACTACGTGTACTCGGTGGAGCCTGGGGTTCAGAGCGTGGACTACGAGATTCTGATCGGCGTGGGCTCCTCCGAGGAGTCGTATCTGGTGCTGGCGTCGGACGTGGAGGGGAATGTCTCCAAAGATCTGTTCTCGGTACCGCCGGGCTTCTGTCTGGACCCCTGACGTACCAATCGGGGCCGAGTGCCACCGCTGACTGCCGCGACCAAGCGAGAGCTGCTGACGCACATCGGGATGGCGCACATGGCGGATGTCACCGGTTAGCCCGGTGTGAAGTGCAGGCTACGGTTCGACCCCGAGCCGCTCCAGCATGGTCACGGCGTTGGCGTTGTCCGGGTTGATCTCCAGAGACCCTCGGTAGAGCTCGATCGCTCGATCGTTGTCGCCGGCGAGCATGTGCGCCTCGCCCAGGCTGTCGTACACGTTCCACGACTCGGGGTACATCTCGACGTTGAGCTCGAAGATGGCGATCGCCTCGGCGTACCGCTCCTCGCCGAGCAGGCGGTAACCGAGCTGGTTGTACTCGGCCTCGGAGAAGAACACCTCGCCTTCGGGCAGCGCCTGCAGCTCGCGGTGGGTGGCGAGCGCGGAATCGAGCCCCTCCTCGCTCAGCGCGTGTTGGACGAGCACGGCCGCGCGGTCCTTGTGCAGCCGCCAGTACAACTCGACGTTGCCGTGGTGGTATTCGTCCAGGCGGTCGTCGTCGGCCGAGTCGTCGACCATGGTCCTGAGCTCCTGCGGCACCGGCAGCCGCCCCTGAGCGACCGCCAGGGTGACGCCCTCCGCCTCCAGGCTATGCACGTCGTGCCACAGGTCCGCGATGTAGTCGCGCCATCCGCGCAGCTCGGCCGGGGTCCACAGCGCGTGCTGCCCTGGCACCACGTACTCGATCGGGGTGTCGCCGTCCAGCACGGTTTCAAACACCGTGAGCCATCGTCCGACCTCGGACTCCGGATGGAAGCCGAACGCCGGCAGCCCGTCCGTGACAAAGAAGAAGCAGCCCGTGAGCAGCACGTTCTCCTCGGGGATGAGCACCACGGTGTCGGTGGCCGAGTGCCCGTTGCCGAGGGCGTGCAGCTCGAGAGTGACATTCCCCAGGTCGAGGACCAGTCGCTCGGAGAAGGTGAGATTCGGCGGGCGAACCGTGAAGCCGTACTCGGTGAGGCCGGCGATGATCCACTCGGCCTGGGCGAGCCTCTCGCGTACCGCGACCGCTTCGGCGGAGCCCTCCTCGAGCTCTGCCAGTTGAGCTGTCGCCTCGTCCACCCTGGGCCGGAACTGGTTCAGACGGTTTTCGATGAAGGGCGCGGTTCTCGTCATGAGGTCCACCGAATCCTCGTGGCCGATCACCACGGCCTCGGGGAACGCCACGTTGCCCCAGCTGTGGCCCCAGTGATGGTGGTGGTTGATGACGTAGGCGATCCGGCTGTGACCGAGTTCCTGAGCGATCGCCTGGCGGAGCAGTCGTGCGATGGCGGGGGAGCCTCCGGGATCGACCAGCACCAAGCCGCGGTCGGTGGTGATCACCACGTGGTTGCTGCGCCAGGGCGACAGCTCGGTGAAGACGAGCACGTTGTCGGTCAGCCGCGTGGTGTCGAACGGCAGCGGTCCGTCGGCCACGACAGGGGCGGCGAACAGAAGCATCAAGACAGCGATGAGGAGTTGCGACGAGGTTTTCATATTCGAGGCCCTCCATGAGTATGGCTGCGGGTTGATACGAGCCGAGAGACGCGCGGGTTGCACGCGCGGCTGGCGTGCCATTGGGGGATTCCGCGCCTCGGTCCACGACCTGCCTGGCCTGCGACTGCAGCGAGGGAACCCGCGACCGGCCGAAACGAACGAACACCTCTCGATCGATCGATGCTCGCAATGGACACTCGGTGCGAGGTGCGGGCCAGGGTGTTGACGGGTGCCCGGGCGTGATCCATGGTGGAAACCGTGGACCTGGTCATTCTCGACAACATCGCGTTGGACATTGACGTCGACGCTCTCCGAGCGGAGCTGAGTGTCGGGCACGAGCGGCCGATGCTGTCGAGCGCACTCGACAAGATCGTGGCCGAGTCCCTCGAGGTGGCGAGACCCAAGACGGCGTACCGGCTGGTCACCTTCGAAACGAGCGACGACGACACGGTGATGATCGAAGGGACACCAGTCAAGAGCCGAGTGCTGTCGTACCACCTCGATGACGTGTATCGGGTCTTCCCGTTCGTGGCCACGTGCGGTAGGGAGCTGGCGGAGTGGGCCTCGACCAAGACCGACATGTTGGAGCAGTTCTGGGCCGACGCCATCCTCGATCGTGCCCTCACGTGCGCCGGGACCCACTTCGCGAAGCACCTCGAGCTGCGCTTCGGGCTCGAAAGAATCGGAATCATGACACCAGGGTCGCTGCCGGACTGGCCTCTCGAGGAGCAACGTCAGCTGTTTCACATCCTCGGTGACGTCGAAGGCTCCATTGGTGTGCACCTGAAAGAGAGCATGATGATGGCCCCACTTCAGTCGGTGTCGGGGATCGTGTTTCCGACCGACGAGGACTTCGAGGAGTGCAGCCTGTGCCCGCGTGAGGACTGCCCGAAGAGGACGGCTCCATTCGAGGAGCACCTGTACGAATCACGGTACGGAGGTACCGGCTCGTGACCGAGGACGTGGTCGCGGCCCACGTCGCGCTGGAGAACGCTGCGGCGATGGGGCTCGGGCAGGTGGTGAAGTTGGGGTAGCCCCCGCCCATCCAACCGGATGCCAGATGCTAGATCCGCCGCCCTCCCACGCGGACCAGAGAGGCACTGAGACACTGAGACAGACAGAGCGGGATGTACTGGCGCCGGTGGCATTGGGCCGCCCGGCCGGGACACTCTTCATCGTCATCGACACACTCACCCGACCCCATTTCGCGACGCTCTCCTCTCTTCAACCCGCCTTCTCCCCGACGCGCTCCCCGCGGTTACTCGCGACCTGTGGCCGCGGTGACCTGCCGTCACCAGCGCGTGGCCGTTAGGCCGGCCACCTCCCTCTCTGACCCCCTCGGCTACAGCCACGAGCGCTGCCGCCGGCAGGTTGCCAACCCAAAGATTCTCGGACGTGAATGAGGCTGGCATCCAGTGCGGCATAGTGCCCAAGATTGTTGAACATGGCACGCCCGCACGACGCGCTGTCGTCCGCCTACCAATCGCTTTGACCGGCTGACACCCGATGTGGTCTCTACGCCACGGTTGGCGGCTGCGCCTGCCTGGTTTCCCTCATGCCCTCAAGCCCGCATGCCCACAAGCCCTCACTCCGGCTGCCACCCCGGTCCACGGATCACGCGCCCCGGGGTCGCGCCTGTGTGCTCGCCGTCGGCCAGCACCCGGACGCCGTTGACGAAGACGTGGACCACGCCGGTGGCGTACTGGTGCGGCTCGACAAACGTGGCGTGATCCTGGATCTGGTCCGGATCGAAGACGACGACGTCGGAGAAAAACCCCTCCTGCAGCCGCCCTCGCCGGTCGATTCTGAGGTTGTCCGCGGGCAGCGAGGTGAGCCTGCGGATTGCCTCTTCCAACGGGATGAGCTGTTCGTCGCGGACGTACCTGCCCAACAGGCGGGCAAAGCTGCCGTAGGCGCGTGGGTGAGCGCTGCGTTTCAGGAACACACCCTCGGGGGCCATCGAGGCCTCGTCCGAGTTGAAGCTCACCCAGGGCAACCGGATCGCCTGACGTACGACGTCTTCGGACTGACTGAAATACACCGCCGACACCCGGCTTCCATCCTCGACGATCAGGTCCATGGCGGTATAGCGGGAATCCGTGTCGCGCATCTCCGCCACCTCGGCCAACGTCTTGCCCGTCAACGGCTTGAGCTCGTCGGTCTTGAATCCGGCCAGCAGGATGCGGTCGGGCGAGCCCGCCCCGAGGTACATGTTCTCCCACTCGTCCGAATCCCGGTGCATCTCGTCGGCGATCCTCTTGCGCAGGGCGGGATCCTGCAGCCGCTCGAGCGAGGCCTCGAACCCGCCCTCCTGGACCCACGGCGGCATGGTGGCGTTGAGCCCGGTGGCTCCTGCCGGATAGGTGTACATGTTGGCCGTGATCCGGAGTCCCTCGGCCCGGGCCTGCTCGACCTTGGCCACGGCCTCGTCAAACAGCGGCCAGTTGGCCTGGCCGGATGACTTGAGGTGGTAGATCTCGGCCCTGATGTCCGCCTCGCGGGCGATCGTGAGCAACTCGTCGATCGCCTCGAGCATCCTGGCACCCTCGTTCCGCAGGTGCGAGATGTACATGCCGTCGTACTCAGCTGCCACCTCGGCGAGGGCGATCAACTCGTTGGTGTCGGCGAAGCTGCCCGGAGGATAGATCAATGCCGAGGCCACTCCCAGGGCGCCGTCCTCCATGGCCTGGCGCACCAGGGCGCGCATCTCGTCGAGCTCGTCGACGGTCGGCGGGCGATCCTCGTGGCCGATCACGTACTCGCGGGGCGTGCCGGCCCCAATGAACGATGCGACGTTGGGCGAGACACCGCGACGTTCGAGGAACTCGAGGTACTCGGCGAGCGTGGTCCACTCGACGTCATAGCGGATGTCCTCCTGCCGGCGGACCATCTCCTCCTTCATGGCGTCGTTGAGCGGCCCCATCGAGCTGCCCTCTCCCATCACCTCCAGGGTGACGCCCTGACGAATGTCGCTCTGGGAGCGGCCGTCCTCGATGAGCGACTCGTTGGCCCAACACATCATGTTGATGAAGCCCGGCGCGACTGCGAGACCTTCCACGTCGAGCTCCAGCTTGGCCGTCGCGCGGCCCAGGGCGCCGATCCTCGCGATCTCGTCACCGGTGATCGCCACATCGCCGACGAACGGGGCCTCGCCGCTGCCGTCGTAGATCGTGCCGCCGCGCAGCACGACGTCGTAGGACACGGGTGCCGCGCACGAGCCGAGGACGCCCGCTGCCAGCAGCACCGCGCCGACGACGGCGAGCAGCCGCGAGGTTCGATTGAAGGTAGGCAGAGTCGATTCGATCATGTGGTTCTCCAGACGTCGTGAGACCTCAGTGGTCGTGGAGTTCATCTGCATTTCAAGCGTTGAGTTGCACCAGGTGCGGCTCGATCTTCGCGCGCAGCTCGTCCGGAATCGGCAGGCTGGTGCGTGTCTCCAGATCGAAGTAGACCTCCACCACCTCGGAGGTGGCGGCCAGCACGCCGGTGCGGCAGTTGAACATGCGGTGCACGAAGGTCAGCGACTTGGTGCCGATCCTGGTGAAGGCGCTCTCGATCTTCACGAGACTTCCCGCTCGCTGCTCGGCCTTGTACTCGATGGTGTGCCGCACATCGACCAGGGTTTTGCCGCGCTCCACACCCTCTTCGAAGCTGACTCCGAATTCCTGGAACAGGTGGCAGCCGGCCTGGTCGAACATGCCCACGTAGTGCTGCACGTTCATGTGCTGCAGCTGGTCGCAGTGCCACGGGTAGACGACCCCGCGGAAGGTCTCGAACCAGTTGCTCATCGCAGTCCCCCCAGCCACCCTGACCACGGCTCGGGCCATGGTCGTGGCGCGGGGTCATGATAGCGGATGGGGGCGACAGTGCGATTCATGGCGGTGTTCCTATCGCCACTGAGTGACGTCATCGAGCCTCGCCAAATCGGCCGTTCGATGACGATGACGGCGAGGATGCCGACTGGAACGCGAGCCCAAAAGCCAGAGGCACACCCGCGGACGAAGTCAGCCCCAGAGTCTCGCGGACGGCGGCGTGACCACGCCGCGGTCGTACTTCAGACCGAAGGGTCGATCGTTCTTGAGCAGCAGCGGACCGTCCAGGTCATGGAAGTCGCACAGCAGGCCCGCGACGAAACAGGGCGCCATGGACAGCGAGGTGCCGCCCATGGAACCCACCATGAGGCCGAGCCCCCGGGCCCTGGCCTCGCGGGCGATCTCCAGGCCGTGGGTCAGGCCGCCACTCTTGTCCAGCTTGATGTTGATCATCTGATAGCGGCGCGCCGCCTGCTCGAGCTCACCGCCGTGGACGCACGACTCGTCGGCACACAGCGGCAACGGCGGTTCATAGTCCTGGAGCGCCCCGTCCTCGCCCCGCGGGAGCGGCTGTTCGATCATCCTCACCCCGAGCGTCTTCAGTCTCGGGGCGGTTTCCGCGAGCAGGTCGAAGGACCAGCCCTGGTTGGCGTCGATCACCATGGTGGCGTCGGGACGGACCGCCCGAATCGCCTCGATGCGCTCCACCGGGCGGTCCTCTCCGAGCTTGACCTTGAGCGCGGGATACGCGGCCGCAGCTTTCGCCTTCTCCGCCATCTGGTCGGGGGTGTCTTCGAGGCCGATGGTCATGACCGAGGTGATCGGCTTGAGATCGGCGCCGGCGAGCTCCCAGACTCGTTTGCCGGCACGTTTTGCTTCGAGGTCCCACAGCGCGCAGTCGACGGCGTTTCGGGCGCCACCCGGCGGCAGCAGGTCGAGCAGCCGGCGGCGACCCGCACCTGCCTCGATCTCGCCCCGGATCCCCTCGATCTGCGCCGACATGGTGGCCGGTGTTTCACCGAAGTAGTACACGCCGAGGCCTTCGCCACGCCCGGCGTGTTCGCCCTCCTCGATTTCGACCACCACGCCCGGGAAGCTCGTCCACTCGGCGTTCGAGATCCGGAACGGCGCGACGGCCGCCCACTCCTCATCGTGCACACTCAGTTTGACCGCCATGTTCATTCCTTCTCCCCGAGTTCGTCGACTATCGATCCGACACCGTCGACGAGCGGGTCGACGCAGGGTGTCCCCAACCGACTCGACAGATCGTCAAGGTACTGCTCGCGTGTCTCAGCGGCGAGCTTCGAGGTGTCGATGCTGACACCGACGCACCGGATCTTCGGGTTGGTGAGGCTGCCCAGATGGAGGTAGGTGTCGATCGAGGTCTGGAGGTCCTGAATCGGGTAGCCGTCCCACAGGTCGATGGTCGTGCGAGTCGCGTCGTGGCACAGCACGATGGCATCCGGCTGGGAACCGTGGATCAGCCCCAGGGTCACACCCGCGTAGCCCGGGTGGAAGATCGCGCCCTGTCCCTCGATCACGTCCCAGTGGTCGGCATCGTTGGCAGGTGACAGGACTTCTGCAGCGCCCGAGACGAAGTCGGACACCACCGCATCGATCGGGATTCCGGCGCCGGCGATCATGATGCCGGTCTGGCCGGTCGCACGAAATGTGGCTTTCATGTCGCGATTCTTCATTTCCCGTTCGATCGCCAGCGCGGTGTACTTCTTGCCGGTCGCGCAGTCGGTGCCGACGGTCAGCAGTCGCCGGCCGGAGCGCTTCGTGCCGGTGCCGACCGGCAGGTTTCTCGGCGGAACCCGGACGTCGACCAGGCGTACGCCGGCGGCCCGGGCCGCGGCCGCCAGTCCAGGCAGGTCGGCCAGTCGGGTGTGCATGCCCGCGACGATGTCGAGGCCGGCTCCGACTGCCTCGTGCAACGACCCCATCCAGGTGTCCGGGAACGAGCCACCCACGTTGGCCACACCCACGATCATGCTCTTCGCCCCTTCGCTGACCGCCTCGGCAGGCTTCATGTCGCGGAGGCCGAGATCGACCGCCGTGCGCATCGATCGGCACTGGCCCATGCACAGCTCGGGGCGCCACTGCACAATGCCGAACCCGGTCTTGGCGAAGAGTTCGTCTTCGGTGTCACCGACGAACATCAGATACGGTGGGGCGATGTCGACGCTCGTTGTCCATTCCATACTCTTCGCAACTCCCTCGGAGCTCTTCCGGCGCGAGGATCACTCAGTCGTCTTCGCTGCGGTGCTCCCGAACCTGCTTCAGAATCCGGACGTCCTCGCGATGCCGGGGGTGATCGATCCGGCTCTTGATGGCGATCAGCCCGTCGAGGTCGATCCAGCGGGCGCGTGCCCGTCCGTAGCGGCTCTCGATCCGTCGCGGCCAGAATGTGCCGAACTCGAACCCGACCACTGCTCGGAGGAGGTCGATCCGGTTTGGTGCGGCGCCGAGTTGCAGGATCTCGTCAGGGTTGTACGGGTCCAGGAGGTCGGGGGCGCCAAACTCGGACAGAGCACGGTTGGCGCGCTCGACGTTGCCGACATCGGCATCGAGCCAGATGTCCATGTCCTTCGTATAGCGCGGTTTCGCGTGAAAGATGAAGGCGAGACCGCCGATGATCAGGTAGTGGACGTCGTGCCGGTCGAACAGGTCGAGCAGGTCCTCGAAGTCCTGGACAGTGTCCACGGGTTACGGCTCCCCGGGTGCCGAGGAGTGCCGCCCCTCCTCGACCAGCTCCACGTCATGCCGGATCGCCACCAGCGCAGACAGCCGCTCCTCGGGGGTCCGCGACTGCCAGAACTCGAGGTCCCAGCGCTCCGCGTCCTCGAAGCTGGTCGCACGGTGGACCACCATACGTCGACGACGAGCACGGCTCCTGTCTTCGAGGCTCATTCCTCAATCTCCCGCAAACTCTCGTGGCAGGGCAATCTTACCGCGTCCGGGCGCCGAGGTCGGCGCTTATCGTGACGTCTGCGGGAGGAGCCCGTTGACGACGATGTCGACGACCTCGTCGACGTACTCGTCGAGCGGGGGGAGGTCCCGGTACAGCGGCTCGTAGATCTCACGGATGATGATGTAGGAGCGGAGCTGCCACAGGAACCAGATCGCCACCGTGCGGGGATCGGACTGCCGGAGGTTGCCGAGTTCCATCTGCCGGCTGATGTACCGCTCGACCAGCGGCAAACCCTGCATTCCGCCTCCGGCCTCGAGGTGGTCCGCGCCGAGCTGCGGGTTGGTGGCAGCCGCGATGAGGCCGATCCGATACAGCTGCACCGTGTCCTCGTCGTCGAACATCCTGAGGTAGGCGCGGGCGATGCTCGAGAGGGCGCGCTCCGGTGGGTGGTCGAGTGCGGACTCGGACAGGCTCATCTCCTGGACGGGCGCGGTCATCTCGGCCACCGTTTCGCGGTACAGGTCCGCCTTGCTCGGAAAGTAGAAGTAGAGGTGGGCGGCCGAGTTGAGCCCGGCCTCCTCTGCGATCGCTCGGACCGTGACCCCGTGAAAGCCGTTCCGTGAAAACAGCCGTCGCGCGGCATCGAGAATCTGCCGCCGCCGACCGTTGTCTTCAGAGGGACTCTCCGGTGGCGTCTCTTCGAGGTTCTTCACTCGCTCCATCGTCATCTCGGCTGGCCTTATGATAGCACGATATTAATGCATGTTAAAAACGAGATATACACTATAGTCATTGACAACTAATATCATCAAACCTAAAATAATGAGCGTCTGGGGAACAATTGTTAAAACGCCGTGTGACGGCGACGCCGATCGAAGAATACACACCACGAGGACTCGCCGATGAAGCTGGCCATCGCAGGCAAGGGGGGCTCGGGAAAGTCGACCATCGCGGCCGCTCTGGCGCTCCTGCAGGCCCGCCGAGGCGGCCGAGTGCTGGCGGTGGATGCCGACCCTGACGCCAACCTCGCGTCGGCCCTGGGCGTGCCGACCGATCGGCAGTCCGAGATCGTGCCGATCGCCGATCGCAGAGCGTTGATCGAGGAGCGCACCGGGGCAAGGGTCAAGCAGTACGGCCAGATGTTCAAGATGAATCCCGAGGTCTCCGACATCGCCGACGAGTACGCGCTGGTCCACGACGGGGTGGCCTTGCTGGCGCTCGGCGCCATCGAGGCGGGCGGTTCGGGATGCGCGTGTCCCGAGAGCGTGCTTATCCGGGCGCTGGTGACCGATCTGGTGCTGCACAAGGACGAGGCCCTGGTGATGGACATGGAGGCCGGGGTCGAGCATCTGGGCCGAGGCACCGCGCGTGGCGTGGATGTGATGCTGGTGGTTGTCGAGCCGAGTCGGATGTCGGTCGAGTGTGCCGAACGGGTCTTCCGCATGGCCGGAGACATCGGCATCACGGACATCAGGGTCGTGGCCAACAAGATCGCCTCCCCGGAGGACGAGAGTTGGATTCGCGCGGCCCTTCCTGACCACGAGGTGATCGCGGTGATCTCGTATTCCGACGCGATTCGAGCCGCGGATCGGGACGGTCGATCGGTGCTGGAGGGTCTGAGCCGCGAGGGGAGGAGCTGCCTCGAGGCTCTTCTGGAGTCTCTCTTGGAGGAGGTCGAGGCATGACGGTGGATGTGGAGCGTGAGAAGTTCACCCGCATCATCGCGGAAATCAACCGCGCCGAGATCCAGATCGAGGCGATGGAACGGGAAGCGGCCGCCCATCCTCCCGGCGGGGAGGGGGCCATCAGTGGCGAGTTGGAGAGACTGCGTGAACGACTCACTGCACTGATGCGGGAGCTGGCCCGGATCAGCAACGCCTGCAAGAAGATCCACCTGAGCAGGTAGCGGGGGATCGCCACGGGAAGGAGAGACCATGGAGTTCAAACCGAGGTTTCTGGCAAGCGCGGTGGGCAGCATGCCCCATGCCGACGCCGCCGAGGCGCTGGACGTCGTCCTGGCAGCCATACCGGAAGCACCCATCTGGCCCCAGCTCTCCGGCCGCGGTCTCAACGAGCAGATGGAGATCCAGTACTCCGAGGGTATGCCGTGCCGCACCATCGACCGCGAGAAGGGGCGGATGTTCTTCGATACCTCCGGTGATTACACCGACGCGTTCACCGAGTTCTACGAGGCCTACATTCAGGCGTGCGACCCGGACGAAGGCACTGGCGACGTGTCCTCGATGGCCCTGTCAGAGGACTTCGCGGCGGGGATCTACGAACTCGAGCAACGACTGGCGGCGGAGGGGGGAAAGCGCCCGTTCGTCAAGTGCCACACCACCGGGCCGTGTTCGTTTGCTCTCACCATCGTCGACGAGAACAAACGCGCTCTCTGGTACAACGAGGAGTTCCGCGACGTCATCATCAAGGCGCTGGCCATGAAGTGCCGGTGGCAGATCCAGAAGCTCGAGCCGTTCGCCGGGAACGTGATCTGCTTCATCGACGAGCCGATCCTGGCCGCTTTCGGCAGCTCCACCTACGTGTCGGTGTCGCGCGACGAGGTGCTCGCAGCCCTCGGTGAGCTGGTGGAGGCGATCCACGCCGAGGGAGCGATCGCCGGCATCCACTGCTGCGGCAACACCGAGTGGTCGATCCCCATCGACGCCGGCGCCGACATCGTCAACTTCGACGCCTTCCAGTACGGCGAGACCATCGCCATGTATCCGGAGCACGTCAAGCGACACCTCGAGTCGGGCAAGGTGCTCGCGTGGGGCGTGGTCCCCACGTCGGCCGAGATCCGTGACCAGACGGTCGAGACCCTGGTCGATCACTACGAGAAGATGGTCGACAACCTGGTGGCGAAGAGCGGGCTCGACCGTCGTTTGATCTACGAACAGACGATCTTGACCGGATCCTGCGGCACCGGCTCGATGGAGGTTGTGGACGCCGAGAGGGTGTTCGCGATGACCGCCGAGCTGTCACAGGCGCTGCGCGAGAAGCACGGGATCTGATGCCATGTCGTGCACCATCGCGATCGCGGGCAAGGGCGGCACCGGCAAGACCACGGTGGCAGCGCTCACCGTTTCGCGGCTGATCGCGGCCGGCCGGACTCCGGTGTTGGCCGTCGACGCCGACCCCAACTCGTGTCTCGACTCCGCGCTGGGGGTGACAGTGACCCAGACCGTGGGCGCGGTGCGGGAAGAGGCACGTGAGATGGCCGGCAAGGGACTCAATGCCGGGGTTTCGAAAGGGGAGATGCTCGAGCTCAAGATCCACGAGAGCCTGGTGGAGGCGGACAGCTTCGACCTGATCGCCATGGGTCGTTGTGAGGGTCCGGGCTGCTACTGCTACGCCAACAACGTGCTCAGCAAGGTCATTGACCGGCTCGCCGACGACTATCCCGCGCTGGTGATCGACAACGAGGCCGGCCTCGAGAACCTGTCCCGCCGCATCGTGCGGGAGGTCGATCTGCTGCTGATGGTGACCGATCCGTCCAGGGCGGGCCTGACCACCGTCGAACGGCTGCACGATCTGGCCAACGAGATGGGCCTGAGGTACGGCAAGCTCGCGGTCGTGATCAACCGGCTGCGGACCGACTCGTTGCCGGACGGCACCGACGCCCTCCAGCAGAAAATCAACGCCGGGGTCGTGGTTGGTCTGCCCGACGACAGCCTGCTCGCCGAGCTCGGTGAACGCGGCGATTCCCTGTTCAACATCCAGGACGGCCACCCGCTGCTCTGCGCGATGGACCGTCTCCTCGACGAGGCGCTCGCTTGATGAACACGACGACGCGAGGAGCGATGAACCATGGCGAAGCCTAGGGAACCCAAACCCCCCGAGCTCCGGGTCCTCGATCCGGCGTCGGTGCAGATCCTCAAGAAGGCCCGGGAGGACGGCCGCACCACAGCGTTCGACCGGATGGACTCCCAGTCGGTCCAGTGCAAGTTCGGCACCAAGGGTCTGTGCTGCCGGATCTGCCACATGGGCCCGTGCAGGATCACATCGAAGACGCCGCTCGGTGTCTGCGGCGCCGACGCGCACACCATCGTCGCGCGCAACTACCTGCGCGAGGTGGTGGGCGGTGCCGCGGCCCACTCGGACCACGCGCGCGGCCTCGTGCTGCTGCTCAAGAAGGTCGCCCACGGAATGGAGGGCGGGTATGAGATCCGCGACGAGAAGGCCCTCCGCCGCAACGCGGCCAGGTACGGTGTGGATGACCTGGATCGGCCGAAGGAGGAGATCGCAATCGATCTGGCCGATCGCATGCTCGCGGAGTTCACCAGCCAGGAGCAGGAACTGATCGGTCTCGGGCTCGCGCCGCTCAACCGCCAGGGGGTTTGGAAGAAGCAGGGTATCGAGCCGCAGGGCATCGATCGCATGCTGGTGGAGTCCATGCACCGCTCCACGATGGGGGTGGACCACGACTACAAGAACCTGCTGCAGCAGGCGCTGCGGACCGCCCTGGCCGACGGATGGGGCGGCTCGAGGATCGCCAGTATCATTTCGGACATACTGTTCGGTACGCCGCAGCCGGTGCGCTCGGACGTCAACCTCGGCGTGCTCGGCGAAAACACGGTCAACATCGTGGTCCACGGCCACGAGCCGGTGCTGTCGGAGATGCTCGCCATCGCCGTGCACGACGAGGGGATCGAGACGGCGGCGGTCCAGGCCGGGGCGGAAGGGGTGACGCTGGCCGGCATCTGCTGCACCGCCAACGAGATCCTGATGCGGCACGGGATCGCGGTGGCCGGCAATTTCCTGCAACAGGAGCTGGCCCTGATCACGGGCGCGGTGGAGATGATGGTGGTGGACGTGCAGTGCTGCATGCCGAGCCTCCCCGAGGTGGCGAGCGCCTACCACACCGAGATAGTCTCCACCAGCGACATTGCCCGGACCGAGGGTGCGATCCACCTCCCCTTCGACGAGGAGCGCGCCTACGAGGATGCCAAGGCGCTGGTCCGGCGCGCCATTGACAACTACTCCAACCGTGACCGCGGCAAGATGGCGATCCCGGATCACAGGCGGCCGGTGGTCGGCGGCTTCTCGGTCGATGCGATCAAGTACATGCTGGGCGGCACCTTCCGGCGCTCCTTCCGGCCGCTCAACGACGCCATCATGCAGGGCCGGATCACCGGCGTGGTAGGGATCGTCGGCTGCAGCAACCCGAAAACCCAGATGGACCTGTTCACCACCGAGCTGACCAGGGAACTCCTGAAGAACAACGTGCTCGTGCTCAAGACCGGGTGTGCGGCAGTCGCCTCGGGCAAGGCCGGATTCCTCACCCCCGAGGCGGGCATCGACCAGGCGGGCCAGGGGCTGCGCGAGGTGTGCGAGGCTGTGGGCATGCCGCCGGTGCTGCACATGGGCAGCTGCGTCGACAACTCGCGGATCCTCGAGGCCGCCACCGAGGTCGTGCTCGAGGGTGGGCTCGGGGAGGATCTGTCGGACGTGCCCGCCGTCGGTGTGGCGCCCGAGTGGATGAGCGAGAAGGCGATTACGATCGGTTGTTACTTCGTTGCATCGGGCATCGACGTCGTCCTCGGTCACCCGTTCCACATCGAGGGATCGGACAAGGTCACGGAGTACCTCAACGAGGGGACGCGACAGCTTTACGGGGCGTCGTTCCACGTCCACCCCGATCCTGCGGAGGCCGCCGAGAAGGTGCTCGCTCTGCTGAATCAGCGGCGGGAGAAGCTCGGCATCAACAAGAAGGCCGAGCGCAAGCTCATGGACATGAGGGACCGTCGGGAGATCAATGTCGAAGCTGATCTGCAGTAGCGCCATCGACGGTGCGGTGGACTGGGTCGCGCGGGCCGACACCAGCGTGGCCCGGGCCATCGCGGCCCATGGCGAGGACCACGAAGTGGGTTTCCCCGCCACCGCCTACTACCTGCCGGTGATCTACTCGCTGTCGGGCGACAAGGTCGAGACCCTCGCCGACTGCCGCGCCGTCCTCAGGAAGGCCAAGGAGCTGTTGCCGCAGCGGCCCTCGGACGACGTCTGGCTGCCGTACCTGGGCAACGCGCTCGACGCCGGAATCGCGTCACTCTTCGCATGCGAGATCATCGAGGCCTGCAAGTACCTGGACGGTTGGAACGGCAGCCGTCCGGTCGACGGCATCTGGCTGGGCGCCGCGTCGGACGTGATCATCCGCGAGCGGGGGATCGAGTTCGTGGACGGGACGGCGCCGGGTTTCGCCGCCATCACCGGTGCGGCTCCGACCAACGAGATCGCGGTCACCATCGCCCGGCAGCTGCAGGAGAAGAACCTCTACGTCTTCATGGCCGGGTCGACAAACGGCAGGCAGTTCGCCGAGCAGCTCGCCGAGGAGGGCGTCCAGCTCGGCTGGGAGACCAGGCTGGTGCCGTACGGCAAGGACGTCTCGGCGTTGATCTACGCACTCGGCTTCGCCAACCGGGTCGCGCTGTCGTTCGGGAACGTCGCGCCGGCCGACTTCGAGGCGAATCTCAAGTACAACAAGGACCGGGTATTCGCCTTCGTGCTGCCGTTTGGCGAGGTGGATGCCGAGAAGTACTCGCTGGCCGCCGGCGCCATCAACTACGGCTTTCCGGTCATCGCGGACACCGATATACCCGAGATCCTGCCCACCGGCGTGTGCACCTACGAGCACGTGGTGTCGGGCGTGCCCTACGACACCATGGTGGAGAAGGCGCTCGAGGTGCGTGGCTGCAAGGTGAGGGTCACCGAGGTGCCGGTGCCGGTGCCCTACGGACCGGCCTTCGAGGGCGAACGGATCCGGAAGTCGGACATGCGGATCGAGTTCGGCGGCAACCGGACGCCGGCCTTCGAGTTCGTCACCACCCGCGAGCTCGACGAGATCAGCGACGGCGAGATCGAGGTGATCGGCCCGGAGGTGGACGCGGTGGAGCCGGGCGCGGCGCTGCCGCTCGGGATCTGGGTCGAGGTCGCGGGCCGCAAGATGCAGACCGACTTCGAGCCGATCCTCGAGCGCCAGGTCCACCACTTCCTCAACGGTGCGTCGGGGCTCTGGCACATGGGCCAGCGAGACATCGTGTGGTCCCGGATCTCGGGCGAGGCCTTCGACAAAGGCCTCCGGATCGAGCACTACGGCAAGATCCTGCACGCCAAGATCCTCGGTGAGTACGGCTCGATCGTGGACAAGGTCAAGGTCACCCTGTTCACCGAGCTCGATGAGGTCGAGCGCCGGCAGGAGGTCGCCCGAGGCGTCTACGATCAGCGGAACCGGCGCCTCGAGGCCATGACCGACGAGTCGGTGGAGACCTTCTACTCGTGCCTGCTCTGCCAGTCGTTCGCGCCCAACCACGTGTGCATCATCACCCCCGAGCGTCTCGGGCTGTGCGGGGCCTACAACTGGCTCGACGGCAAGGCCGCCCACGAGATCGACCCTACCGGCGCCAACCAACCGGTTCAGAAGGGCGAGGTCCTCGACCCGGTCAAGGGGATCTGGTCGGGCGTCGACGACTACGTCTACATCAACAGCCACAAGACGCTGGAGTCGTTCTCGGCGTACTCGATCATGGACCGGCCGATGACCAGCTGCGGCTGCTTCGAGGTGATCTGCGGCTATGTGCCCGAGTGCAACGGCATCATGGCCGTCAACCGCGAGTTCCCGGGCGACACGCCGGTGGGTATGAACTTCTCGACCCTCGCCGGCGAGGTGGGCGGTGGGCGGCAGACCCCGGGTTTCATGGGCTGCGGCAAGATCTTCCTGACCAGCCGCAAGTTCCTCTTTGCAGACGGCGGACCCCGGCGTCTGATCTGGATGCCGAAAGAGCTCAAGGAGCTGCTCGCCGACGACCTGGGCAGGCGCTTCGACGACATCGGCTTGCCCGCCATGCTGGACAAGATCGCCGACGAGACAGTCGCCACCGAGCCGAACGAGATCCGGTCGTTCATGGAGAAGGTGGGACACCCCGCCCTCGAGATGGAGGACATGGCCACGTACGCTCAACAGGCGAGTGCCGAGGCCGCGAAGAAGACCGAGGCCACAGCACCGGCGTCCAAGTCCGAGTCCGTGGCCGCGGCCGAAGATCCCGATCGACAACTCACCGCGGAATCCGCCCCCGAGGATGTGGTGATGACACCGCAACAGATCGCCCACCTGAAAGCAGAGCTCGCGGCGTCGGTGGCCGCCGAGGTGCGAGAGGAGCTCAAGGGCGCACTGACCCGGGAGATCGTGCGCGACATCATCGGGGTGCTGAGGATGGACTTTCTGGGTGAGTCGGTCGTACCTGATCCCGTTCCGGTCCCCGTTCCCGAAGAAGACGAGGCACCTCGGTCCTTCAAGGTCATCGAAGCTGGTCCCACCGCTGCCGACCGCCTCGCCGAGGTCAGCGCGTTCGAGATCACGCAGGAGGCCTGCGAGGAGCCCGTGTGGACCGTCACCCTGGGGGCCGGGCCGGACCAGGGCGGCAGCCGCGGCGTGACCCGCACCGTCGGCGGCGCGACCTGCATGCCGTTCCACCTCTGGGAAGGGGAGATGCCGCACCGGCCGCTGGTGGCCCTCGAGGTCTTCGATGTGGTCTCCGAGAAGCTTCCGCCGTCGCTGCGTGAGATCTACGGCGATCTGCTCGAGGATCCGCCCGAGATGGCGCGGACCTGTGTCGAGAAGTACGGCGCCGATCTGATCTCGGTCCGCCTCGAGGGGACCCACCCGGAGAAGGGGGCGCGAACTCCCGACCAGGCGGTCGAGCTCGTGAAGAACGTTCTGCAAGGCGTCGATGTGCCGTTGATCGTCACCGGCCACGGCCACTTCGATTCGGTCAACGAGGTCCTGAAGGCGGTTGCCCACGCCTGCCACGGCGAGAACCTCCTGCTCAACTGGGTCGAGCAGGACAACTACCGCACCGTCGCCGGCGCGGCCATGGCCTACGGCCACTGCGTGGTGGCCCAGAGCCCCATCGACGTCAACATCGGCAAGCAGATGAACATCCTGCTCACCGGAATGAGCGTTCCCACCCAGCAGATCGTCATGGACCCCATGACCGGGGCCATGGGGTACGGCCTCGAGTACACCTACTCGGTGATGGAGCGCATCCGGCTCAGCGGTCTCGGCGGCGACGCCATGCTGGCCGGGCCGATGATCGTATCGCCGGGGCAGGAGAGCGCCAAGGTCAAGGAGGTGAAGGCGCCCGAGAGCGACTTCCCGTCGTGGGGCGACGTCGGCAAACGGGCCGTGCTGTGGGAGCTCGCTTGCGCCAACACCCTGCTCTACGCGGGCGCGGACATCCTGATCATGTACCACCCCGATGCCGCGATGGCTACCAAGGACACCATCTTCCGGCTCATGGACGGCAGGGGGTAGGCCATGGCACTCACCGGACTGCAGATCCAGAAGCTCCTGCCCAAGACGAACTGCAAGGAGTGCGGGGTGAACACCTGCCTCGCCTTCGCCATGAAGCTGGCGGCCCGCAAGGCCGAGATCGCCGACTGCCCCTACGCCTCGGAGGAGGCGATCGCGCTGCTCTCGGAGGCTTACGAACCGCCGGTGAAAGGCGTCCAGCTGGGACCTTACAAGGCACTGAGGTTGGGCGAGGAGACCGTGCTCTACCGGCACGAAAAGTCCTTTGTCAACCAGACCCTGCTGGCCGTGAACGTCAACGACACCGACGAATCGACGGAGATTGACGCGACCCTGCTGGCGGTGAAGGACTACGCCATCGAACGGGTGGGCGAGACCATCGGCCTCGACATGGTGGCGGTGTCCCACCGCGGCCCCTCGGTCGATGCTTTTGTCGAACTCGCGAAGCGGGCGTGGAGCGAGGTGGGCAAGCCGTTGGTTCTGAGAAGCCACGATCCCGACGCGCTCGGGGCAGCGGCCAAGGCGGTGGCAGGCTCGCGCAGCGTGCTCGCCTCGGCGACCCCGGACACGGTAGGCGGGCTGATCGAGGTTGCCTCGGAGCACGAGCACGCCCTGGCTCTCACCGCGCCCGATCTGAACGGCCTCGTGGCGATGGCCGGGAAGCTCCGGGAGGGCGGTTTCAGCGATCTCATCCTCCAGTTCGAGACCCACTCTCTCGCCGAGCGCTTTCAGACCAACTCCATCGCCCGCCGGGCCGCGATCAAAACGGGCACCAAGGCGCTGGGATTGCCGTTTCTGAGGTTCGTGAACGAGATCGACCTGGTGGTCGGCACGGTCGAGGCGGTCAACGAGACCGCCAAGTACGGCGGCATCTGTGTGCTGCCCCGGTTCGATGCCGCGCAGATCGCATCGCTGATCACCCTCCGGCTCAACATCTTCACCGATCCCCAGAAGCCGATCCAGGTCGAGCCGAATATCTATCCCGTCGGCGAACCGGGCGCGGACTCCCCGGTTTTCGTGACCACCAACTTCTCGCTGACCTATTTCATCGTCAGCGGCGAGATCGAGAACAGCGGGCTGAACGCGTGGCTGGTGGTTCCGGAGTGCGAGGGCATGAGCGTCCTCACCGCGTGGGCAGCCGGCAAGTTCTCGGGAGCGACGGTGGCCAAGTTCTGCAAGGAGGCGGGTCTCGAAGATCAGGTCAGCCGCCGTGACATCGTCATTCCGGGCTACGTGGCACAGATCAGTGGCGACCTCGAGGAGAACCTGCCCGGCTGGAGTGTTCTCGTGGGGCCCCAGGAGGCCGCGGACCTCGAGAGCTTCATCAAGGCCAGGCTGACCTAGGACGAGGAGAGCAGTGCCCAACGTCGAGTTCCTCCCCGACCACACCACCTACGAGGCTCCCACGGGGACGCCGCTGGTCAAGGTGGCGCAGCAGGCAGGGGTGGACATCGAGCTGCCGTGCGGTGGGGACGGCTCGTGTGGCAGGTGCATCGTGCGCACGACCGGCGGCGAGGTCGAGACCGAGAGCCTGGGCAGGATTCCCTCGTCGGCACTTTCGTCCGGCTACGTGCTGGCGTGCCGATCCCGCGTCGGTGACGAGGACGTGACGGTCGAGCTGCCCGATCGGACGAAGGCCGAGGGCCAGTTTGCCGATGACGAGGCACGATCACTGGTGGACCCGTCGCTGATGCCGACGGCGGACGAGATCGAACCGCTGGTGCGCAAGCTCCTGCTCCGGGTGCCCCCGCCGAGGCTCGAGGACGGGCTGTCGGACATCGACCGCCTGCAGGCATCCCTGCGCCGCGACCGCAACCTCGACCAGGTCTCCTGCTCCCTGTCCGCGGCGAGGACCGCTGCGTCGGCTCTGCGCGAGAAGGACGGGAGAGTGACCGTCACGGTGGTCTCGACGGACACGGGTGTGCGCGTGATCGACGTCGAGGCGGGGGACACCACTGCCAGACACTACGGCGTGTCGGTCGACGTCGGAACCACGTCGGTCGCGGTGCAACTGGTCTACCTGCCCACCGGTGCGATCCTCGCCACCGAGAGCGACTACAACGCTCAAATCTCATGTGGTGTCGACGTGATCGGCCGCATCAACTACGCCGCCAGGGCGGCGGGCCTCGAGGAGCTGCGGGCGCGCATCCTCGAGACGGTGAACCGCCTGGTGTGCAAGGTCGCGTTTGCGCGTGCCGTCAATCCCGGTGAGATCTGCCAGGCGGCGGCGGCCGGCAACACGGTCATGACCCACCTGCTGCTCGGACTGCCGCCGGAGAACATCCGGCTCGAACCCTACACCCCGACGGTGCTTCAGCCGCCGCCTCTCACTGCGGGCGAGATCGGCCTGGGGATCTGCACCGACGCGCCGGTGGAGCTCGCCCCTTGCGTGGGCAGCTACGTCGGCGGCGACATCACCGCCGGTCTGCTCTGTACCGACATGGCCTCCGAGAGCCACGCCATCTCCCTCTACGTCGACATCGGCACCAACGGCGAGATCGTCGTCGGCAATACCGAGTTCCTCATGTCGTGCGCGTGCTCGGCCGGTCCCGCCTTCGAGGGGGGCGGAATCGAGTGCGGCGTTCGTGCAGCCGCCGGCGCCATCGAACGCGTGGTCGTCGACCCCGATACCGCCAAGCCGACAGTTACGACAATCGGCGGCAGAAAGCCGTTGGGCATCTGCGGCTCGGGCATGATCGACCTGCTGGCGAATCTGCTGCGCACCGGGTGGATCGACCGCAAGGGGGAGCTCGACCGGTCGCGTCCTTCCGATCACATCGATCTCCGGGGCAAGCGCGCGCGCTACATTCTCGTCCCGGTCGAGGAGAGCGCCACCGGCGCGGCCATCTCGATCAGCGAAACCGAGATCGAGAACGTGATCCGCGCCAAGGCCGCCATCTACTCCGCGTCGGCGCTGATGCTCGAACGGATGGGGCTCTCCTTCAGTGACCTCGACACGATCTACATCGCCGGCAGTTTCGGGCGTTACCTCGATCTCCGTCAGGCGGTGGCGATCGGCATGGTGCCGGACGTGCCACACGAAACGTACCGTTACCTCGGCAACGCATCGCTGACCGGCTCCTACATGGCGCTGGTGTCGCGGGGCCATCGGCAGCGCCAGCTCGAGATCGCGCACCGCATGACCAACATCGAGCTCAGCACCGAAGCCCAGTACATGGACCATTACACCGCGGCGCTCTTCCTGCCGCACACGGATCTCGGGGCCTTCCCCTCGGTCGCGGGTGAGCTGGTGGCGGTGGGAAACGGGACGGATCGATGACGGATCCCGCACTTCGGGTACGTCAGAGGCGGTGCCTGGCACCGCTGAGGTCGGATCGAAACACGCAGTCGATGCGATTGCGGCGGTGCTCCGCACCGGCGATAATGACCCGCGACCGTGAGATTCTGATTCTTCATGGGGAGGCATGGGATGGAAGTGCTGCAACAGATCGGCGAGAGCCTGCAGAAGGGGGAGGACCAGAAAGTTGCCGAGCTGACCCGGCAGGCGATCGACGCCGGCGTCAGTGCGGGTCAAATCCTCAACGACGGTCTGCTCGCGGGTATGGACGTGGTCGGCAAACGCTTCGGCGCCAACGAGATCTTCCTGCCCGAGGTGCTGCTCGCCGCGCGCGCGATGAACGCGGGAATGGATCTGATCAAGCCGCTGCTGATCGCCGACGACGTGCCGTCACTGGGCAAGGTGGTGATCGGCACCATCAAGGGTGATCTGCACGACATCGGCAAGAACCTGGTCGGCATCATGCTCAAAGGAGCTGGCTTCGAGGTTGTCGACCTCGGCGCCGACGTGGCTCCGGAGAACTTTGTCGAGACGGCCGAGGCCGAGGGCGCGTCCGTGGTCGGTCTGTCGGCGCTGCTCACGACCACCATGATCGGGATGAAGGACGTGGTGGAGCTGGTCAAGGAGCGGGGCCTCGAGGGCAAGGTCAAGGTCATCGTCGGTGGCGCGCCACTGTCGCAGGCCTTTGCCGAAGAGATCGGCGCCGACGCCTACGGCTACGACGCGGCCAACGCCGTGACGATCGTCAAATCACTGACGGGCGTGGCGTGATCAAAGGGCCCCTGGACCGGCTGCGATCGGGCGAGATCCTGTGCGGCGACGGTGCCTGGGGCACCCAGCTCATGGCGCGCGGCCTCAAACCAGGCGACAGCCCGGAGGCTCTCAACCTGTCCAACCCCGAAGCACTCGTCGAGGTCGCCCAGATGTACGTGGACGCCGGCGCCGAGCTGATCACCACCAACACCTTCGGCGGCTCGTCGATCAAGCTCGAGGCGTACTCCCTGGACGGCGAGACCGAGAGGATCAACGCCGCCGCGATCGAGGTGCTCAAACCGGTGGTGGCCGGCAAGGCCTACATCTCGGCCTCCATAGGCCCCACTGGGAAGCTGCTCAAGCCCTATGGCGACACCGAGCCCGAGGAGATCGCCGACAGCTTCACGCGCCAGATCGGTGCCGTGACCGAGGCCGGCGCCGACGCCGTCTGCATCGAGACCATGATCGACCTCATCGAGGCGCAGCTCGCCATCAAGGCGGCGCGGGCGGTCTCGTCCGAGATCCCGATCATCGCCACCATGACCTTCGACACGACGCCGCGCGGTTACTTCACCACGATGGGCGTGCCCATCGACAGGGCGTGCGAGGGCCTGGCCGAGGCGGGCGCGGATGTGATCGGTTCGAACTGTGGGAACGGCATCGAGAAAATGATCGAGATCGCGGCCGGGTTCGTGGAGCATTCGAAGCTGCCGGTGATCATCCAGTCGAACGCCGGAGTGCCCGAGCACCGCGGCGGCGAGGTGGTCTATCCGGAGACACCGGAGTTCATGGCCGAGCGGATTCCGCAGCTGATCGACCTCGGCATCAAGATCATCGGCGGGTGTTGCGGCACCGGGCCGGATCATATCCGGGCGTTTCGGGCGGTCGTCGATCGATATCGGGCGTAGCCGCGGGCTCTTCGGCTGGTTGGAACAGCACCGATCTGACTAAAACGCGAATTGGAGAACGAGATGAGGCCGGAACACGAGCTGGTCGGAATCCGATCCTCCCTTTACAGACCACTGGATTCGGAGAGTGTTCGGCGAATGGCCGATGCGGTCTTCGAGGTCCTCGAAAAATCGGGCGTGGCCGTCTACTCGGACGAGGCGTTCGAGTCGTTCGGGCGTGCGGGCGCGGCGGTCGACCGCGAGACCCGCAACGTCACGCTGCCCAGGTCGCTGGTCGAGGACTGCATCGATTCGAATCCCTCCACCATCACCCTCCACGCCCGGGACGGGAAGTACGACGCCGTGCTCGAGAAGGACCGGGTGCACTACGGCACGGGAGGCACAGCGATTTTCGTGCTCGATCCGGACACCGGCGAGCGGCGTCCGTCCGCGGTGCCGGACGTGATCCTCAACGCCCGGATGGTGGACGCGCTCGAGCACATCCACATTTTCACCATCAACGTCTTCCCCAACGAGATCGAGGACCAGGACCACATCGACGTCAACCGCTTCTTCCACGCCTTCGACAACACCACGAAGCACGTCATGGGAGGTATCTATTCCCCCATGGGCTGCAGGAAAGTGGTCAAGGTAGCGGAGGAGATCGCGGGGGGCGCCGGCGCGCTGCGAGCCGAGCCGTTCGTCTCGTTCATCACGCTGATCATCAGCCCGTTCAAAATCGACAAGATCTACGGCGACATGACCTGCTACCTGGCGCGCGAGGGGTTGCCGGTGGTGGTGCCCACCGAGCCGATCGCCGGTTCCACATCGCCGGTCACCCTGGCCGGAAACGTGCTCACGCACGTCGCCGAGACGGTTGCCGGGATCTGCCTGGTCCAGTGCGTCAACCGGGGCGCCCCGGGCATCTGCGGCAGCGTCGGTTCGATCCCCAACCTGCGCACCATGGACCACCTTGCCGGGCCCATCGAGCGGGCGATGGTGAATGCCGCGGCGTCGCAGATGGCGCAGCACTTCGGGATTCCTGCGTACTCCACCGGCGGCACGACCGACGCCAAAGAAGTGGATCCCCAGTGCGCCTACGAGACCGCCATGTCCAGCCTCCTGGCGGCCATGTCGGGCGCCAACTACATCCACGACATCGCCGGTCTCATGGAGTCGGACCTATCGGTTTCCTACGAAAAGCTGGTCATCGACAACGAGATTCTCGGCATGAACCAGCGGGTGCTGCGCGGCATCGAGGTCACCGACGACACGCTGGCGGTGGACCTGATCGCCAGGGTCTGCGAGGAGACCGGTTCCAACCGACACTTCCTGGCCGAGTTCCACACTGCCGAGCACATGCGGGGCGAGTTCTTCTTCCCCGAGATCGCCAACCGGGAGAAGCGCGCCATGTACAGGCCGGAGGACAGCGCGCTGGCGCGGGCTCGGGCTCGTGTCGCAGAGGTCCGGTCGGCCGAACGGGAGAGCCGGCTCGACGCCTCTGTGCGAGCCAAGATCCTCGAGACGTTCCCGGAGATCGTACGTTAGAGAATCCATGTCCGTTGCTCCGCCTGATTCCCTAGGCACGATCGAGATGCGCGGCACCAGTGCGTCTACTGCGATTCGGTCACCTGATGCATGGCCGCCCGCACGAGTTCGACCTCGGCGTTGCCCTGCTGTCGTGCAGAAAAGACCGAACGTATCGTCTGCTCGATCTTCTTCGCCTCGTCGTTGGCGATGCCCGCCACGCAGAGCAGCTCGGAAAGGAGATCCGATTCGAGGAGGGCCGGTTCGCCAATCGGGACGCCAGCGTCTCGGCCGGAGTCGCCTGATCTCAGTACGGCGCCCGCGAGCAGCGCGGCCGGTTTGGCGATGCTCGGCTCTGCCGTCTGCGACTGCAGCAGGGTGTCGACCCGTGCACAGACCCGGCGGGCCCGGTGGAGGCGTTCTGGTTCATCGGACAACCGTTGTTCGAGCAGGGCCATGAGGCGTTCGACGACCGGCTCCGCGACCCCGGTGCCGTCCACGCTGTGCCCCAGACAGGCTTCGGCCTCGGCGCACCACTCGGCACAGGCGAGGTCGATTCGCGGGTTGCGGACCTCCCTCGCGCACCCCCGGCAGATTCGGCTGGGCTCGTCCTTCCAGAACTCGATGGCGCGGCCGCAGTAGGGGCATTGGACGTCGAAGATCGCATCCGGCGTCCAGTAACGCTGGTCCTGTCCCGGGCACTTCGGTGACATCTCAGATCCCAGTCGAGTCTACAGCAGGCCAGGGGAGGTAACTCTCGACTTGACCACGGAGCTCTCAGCGCCGCTCACGTCTTCGAGCCTCGGTCACCTTCCCTCTTCAAAGGTCTGCAGGTCGCCCACAGGCTCGTACCAGGGCGCGCGGGACCCCCAGTAGATGTTCCGATCAGGTCGTTCTGCGGGAGCGTCGTCGAGCCCGCCGGCTGGCACCAGGACGTACTTGCCGTTGCGCGACAACCACGGCAGCGACGAGCCGCAGGTAGCGCAGAAGCCGGTGCACAGGTGCTCCGCGTCGGGGAGCTCGTAGCGCTCGACCAGGTTGTCTCCTCGGGTCCACTGGAACTGCTCGACCTTCAAGAAGATGTTCGCGCTGTGGGCGGAACCCGAGCTCTTCCGGCATCTGCTGCAGTGGCAGTAGTGGAAGAACAGGAACGGCGGCCGGATCTCGTAGGCCACGCCGCCGCACAGACACGATCCCTTGTAGGTGGTTTCTTGCATCAGTATCTCCCCAATCAGTCGTTGGATTCTTCTGACTCGGCGAGCAGCTGGTGGAGGTCGGCCTGGTTGAGGAACTTCACGAACGGGTCGTGGCCGGCCTCGGTGTGCCACTGGTACTCGGTGACGTCGGCGATCATCTGCGCGCGCTCCGGACCGTACAGGTGTGCGATCACCGCCAGCGCCGCGTCGATGCCGGCGGACACCCCGGACGAGGTGACGAAGGGCCAGTCCTCCACCCAACGGGCCTCGGCGACCCACTCGACCCGATCGCTCTGACCGGTGGCGAGGTCGAAGAATAGCTTGTTGGAAGTGGCGCGTCGGCCGTCAAGCAGGCCGGCCTTCGCGAGGATGGCCGAGCCCGAACACACCGACACGACGATCTCGACCTCGGATGTTCGATCCCTGAGAAAGTCGAGCAGGGCGTCGTTGGACAGAGCCGTCACGGTGCCGACGCCGCCGGGGATCAGGAGGAGGTCGAGATCGGGGCAGTCGTCGAAGCCGAAGTCGGCCACCGTCCGAGGGCCCTGGGCCGAGCGAACGGTCCGCGATTTCTCGGCCACCATCACGATCTCCATCTCGGGTCCGAGACATCCGAACATCTCCAGCGGCCCGTACAGATCGAGGAGCTCGAAACCCTCGTACAGTGCGGCGCCCAGCCGCCGGTTCGCCTTTTCGTCGGTCATGCCGTCCTCCAGGATTCCAGGCGACGTCAACCAGGACTCCAGGAGTGAATAATAAGGAATCCGGCCCGAGTTGGCAGAGAACTCATGAATCCTGGGACGTCGAGGGGCAGAGCGAGGCCATGGTGGCTCCGTGGGTCCGTTCTCGAGAACGTGAGCCGAGGGGGGAAAGGGATGGTCGGGGGGCGATCGCGGGTGTCGACCGAGGGTGCGGTTCGCACGCGGCCCTGGACAACGCGGAGAAAGTGGTGTTACCTTCTGTACATCTCACAGGTTGGTGTGTCCTGACGAGGACCGCGGCCGCACGAATTCTGGACGTCGGTGTCCAGCGCTTGTCCTCGGATCACAAGAAGACTGTCGGACCCAGGGAGGGCCGTCAAACCGTCGTGACGTGAAAGGAGACTCACCATGACACGGACAACACTTTCGAGCGCCGCCGCGCTCATGCTCCTGGCGGTGATATCGACCGGTGCCGGCACGGTGTCTGCGGACACCGGCGACCCGGTGTTGATCAACGAGCTGCTTGCCAGCCACTCCGGGACCGACGATACCGAGTTCATCGAGCTGTACGGCACGCCCGGCACCAGCCTGGCCGGCCTGAGTGTGATCGTCGTGGAGAGTGATGCGTTCGACCCAGGACGGATCGACCGACGGTTCGACTTCAAGCCGTTTCACGTGCTGGGATCGAACGGGTTCTTCCTGATCGGCAACTGCGCCGGGCTTCCGGCCAACTACGGCGTCACGCCCGACGCGTCGCTGTTCAACAACTACTTCGAAAACAGCAGTCTGACGGCGGCGCTGGTGGCAACGTCATCTCTCTCCGTCGGCGAAGGAGACCTGGTGACCGGCTCCGAGGTGGTGCTCGACGCCGTCGCGCTGTCGGACGGCGACCCGGGCGACACGTTCTTCTTCGATGCCCCGGTGATCGGTCCCGATGGGCCGTTCTTCCCGGCGGGTGCTCGACGACTGGTCGACGGCGTCGACACCGGGATGGCGGCCGACTGGGCGATCGCGAGCTTCTTTCTCCCCGGGGACAACACCCCGACGGGTGGAGGCTTCGACGGGTGCGCTCCGCTGACGCTGTCGATCCCGGAGATCCAGGGGGACGGCCGGCGGTCCCTGTACGAGGGAGAGGTTGTGACGACCACGGGGATCGTCACCCTCGTCACCGCCAACGGCAGGGACATGTGGATCCAGGATGCGACCGGCGACGGAGATCCGGCGACATCCGACGGGATTTTCGTGGATGATCGTGATCGACTCGACCCGCTGCCCGAGGTGGGTGACGAGGTCATCGTGACCGCGGTGGTCGAGGAGCAGCAGTTCGGAACGGCGTTGCCTCTGACACGCCTCAACAACCCGGATGACTACCCATTCGTGATCGTGTCGAGCGGCAACGCGCTGCCCTCGCCGGTCGAGCTGGTCGATCTTCCCAACTGGGAGATGCCCGATGGCGAGGCGTTCTGGGAGCCGCTCGAAGGCATGCTGGTCTCGGTCACCAACGCCTTCGTCACCGCGGCCACCAACCGCTTCGGAGAGTTCGGCATGCTGTCCGAAGCCGATGCGGACGCCGATCTGGGCTCGGGCTACTTCGCGCAAACCAAGTCCATCCTGGTGCAGAGTCTTGGCGGTGACGTGGTCGACTACAACCCCGAGCGCATTCAGGTCGACGACAACACCCTGGAAGAGGCGATCCAGGTCCGGCCTGGCGATCGGATGCGGCACCTGGTGGGCGTGGTCGACTACACCTTCAGCATGTACAAGCTGCAGCCGTCGAGCTTCGACGTCAAGACCAACGATCCAGGGCGACCGCCTCTGAGCAAGCGCTCGGGCGGTTTCGGCAATACGACGATCACCACCTTCAACGTCGAGAACCTGTTCGACCTGGTCGACAACCCGGACAAGGACGACGAGGGAAGTACACCGACGCCCGAAGAGCTGGCGACAAAGCTCGACAAGCTCTGCCTCGCCATCCAGGTCGAACTCGACCTGCCGGAGATTCTGGTCGTGCAGGAGGTCGAGAACACGGCGATCCTGCAGGAACTGGGCGACCTGGTCAACGCGGCAGCCGGGACCTCCTACGTTGCGACGTCATTCGAGACGAGCGATGGTCGAGGCATCGAGGTCGGCTTCCTGTGGGACGAAGACCGGGTCGGCCTGGTGGACGCGTATCAGATGGCAGGGCCCGGCGTCGACATGTGGTTCGGCCCGAGCAGCCCGAGCCCGGGTCGTGAACCGCTGGTGGGCGTGTTCGACATCGCCGGCCACGAGGTCACGATCGTCGGCAACCACTTCAAGAGCAAGGGGGGTGACGACCCGCTGTACTTCGACGGGACCTGGCCGCCGACGCGAATTACAGAGGTCCAGCGCAAGGGTCAGGCCGGGGTCGTGCGTGACTTCGTGAACGCCATCCTCGACGCGAATCCGGACGAGCTCGTGATGGTCACCGGCGACCTGAACGACTTTCAGTTCAGCGAACCCGGCGAGGGTCCCGACAACCCGGTCGCGATCCTGGAGAGCAGCTATGCGGGCAGCCCCGACGAGGTGCCGCTGACCAACCTTCTGTACCTGGAGAAGGCCGCCGAGCGTTTCACGTTCGTGTTCGACGGCAACTCCCAGGTGCTCGACCACATGCTGGTCAGCCCGGCGCTGCTCGGGCACGTCGTGGCCGCAGACATCCTGCACTTCAACACGACCGTTCCTGCCGTGTTCGAGGATGACGCGACCACGCCGCTGAAGGCGTCGGACCACGACCCGCTGGAGGGACGATTCAAGTTTCGTTGATTTGAACCGGTTGGTACTGGCGGAAGATCTCCGATCTGGTCGGGGTAGCAGAGGACGCCGAAATCGCGCTGGTGTGGTTCGAGCGGCACCGGCAAGGCACGCCGGACGTTGGATCTCCGAGCGTCGACCTCATTCCCAGAGCCGCGCGGGGTAGGCGCCGCGCGACACCAGGTCAGCGATGAACTTGCGGGCGCGCTCCCTGTCCTCGGGAAAGGTGATGCCGCACCAACGCCCGTCGTGCCTGAGGACTCGGACCCGGGCGCAGTCGTCATCGATCATCCCCTGGATCGTGTCGGGCAGCAGGAACTCCGACGACTCGTCGGAAGTGTGCCCGGATGGGCCGAGGAACTGTTGGAACCGGCTTCGCAGCTCGGGGAAGACCGCGGGGGTGAAGCCCCACATGTTCATCGACACGGGGTCGTCAGCGGCGACGAGGTGTTCGACCCCGGCAGCGTCAGTGTAGCGACCACCGGTGCCCTGCTTTTCCAGCTCCAGCACCTCGAGGATTCCCTCCAGCCACCCGTCGCCGTCGATGCGGCACAGGCCTCTTGAAACCGGCCCCACATCGGACAAGGTCGGACCGACTCTGAAACCGGCGAGGGCGAACGTGGGCAACGTTTCGTCGCGATTCGTGTTCAGGAAGTGTCCTAGTGCGGCGAAGGAGTCTGAACCGTAGAAGTCGTCCGCGTTGATCACTGCAAAGGGACCGTGGATCACGTTTTCGGCGGCCAGCACTGCGTGACCCGTGCCCCAGGGTTTGGCGCGGCCGGGAGGCGGGTCCAGACCGTCGGGCAGGTCCGAGAGTTTCTGATGGACGTACGACAGAGGCACTCCATCTGCAAGGCGCTGGCCGAAAAACGCTCGAAACTGATCCTCGGTTTCGGGGCGGATGACCAGGACCACGAGGTCGAACCCCGCCCGCAGAGCGTCGAATATCGAGTACTCCAAAAGGACCTCGCCGCCCGGACCCACCGGTTCAAGCTGCTTGAGTCCTCCGTAGCGGCGGCCGACTCCGGCGGCGAGCACCAGCAAGGTCGTGTCCATGGTCATCTCCTCGATCATTCCTACCAGAAGATCCCGTACAGGGTCAGGGTCAGCAGGACCACCGCGATGCCGTACAGCTTGGTCCGCTGATCGGTCCGCATGTCCATGCTCTCGTTGACCGGCAGCGTCACCGGCTGTGGCAGCGGTTTCAACATCGTCATGATGGTCAACACCGCCAGGATCACGAAGAAACAGATCGCCATGCGGTTCAGGAAGGCAATGTCCGGTGCGAAGTACTTGAGCGCGCCGTAGAGGATCGGGTTGATGACCAGACCGACGGTTCCACAGGCCCGCGGAGCACGGTGTACGAGAACCCCGAACAGGAAGATCGAGAGGATGCCCGGGCTGATGAACCCCTGAAACTCCTGGATGAACGTGAAGATGCCGCCGAACTTCGGGTTGTCCAGTCGGGGCGCGATCAGCATGGCGATGAAGACGAAGGCGACGACGCAGATGCGACCCACCGTGACCAGCTCGAACTGCGTGGGCTCTCGCTTGATCTTCCGGTAGATGTCCATGGCGAAGATCGTCGACGACGAGTTGAGCATCGAGGCCAGCGAACTGACCACGGCTCCGAAGATGGCCGCCAGCACGAATCCCTTGAGGCCGATGCCCGTCGGCAACAGGTTCTTGATCAGAACCGGGAAGGCGGCGTCGTAGTCGCGCAGCACCAGCTCGTGGACCGCGCCGCCGCTGTCACTTTCGCTTGCGCGGGCAAGCACGGAGGCGTTGCCATCGAGAACGCTCTGAGGATCGTCCATTGCGGACGGCGCGCCAACACCGAGCCGGAGGGCATTGTGGTTCACGATTCGAATGGCGTCGACGGTGTGACTGGCGGCGAAGGTCCCGCTGAAGCGGAAGAGGGTGATGCGACCGGCATCTGTCCTGACAGCCTCCAGCCGCCTGTCGATGGCCTTGATGTCGTTGACGAAGAGTGGCTCGTTCGGGTCGGGTTTGACCTCGTCGGACAGTTCCTCGTACAGGCCCGGGGCGAAGGTGGCGATCGCCTTGGCGTTCTTGACGACGGCGGCGGTCTCCAGGTCCGAGGTGAAGAGGTTGTAGGCGAGAATGCCAGGAATCACGACCACGAACGGGATCAGGAGCTTGAGGAAGGCCGCGAAAACGACTCCCCGCTGTCCTTCGGAGAGAGACTTGGAGCCAAGCGTCCGCTGGGTGATGTACTGGTTGAGCCCCCAGTAGAAGAAGTTGGGGATCCACAGGCCAACGACCAGCGCCGTCCATGGGACCTCGGGATCGTCCGGCGGCCGGATCATGTGGAGCTTGCCCGCCTGCCAGTCGCCGGCGTTCAGCATCTGCAATCGTTCGATCGCACCCGCATCTGCGAGCTGGGCAGGATCCACGGCTGTGGTTGCCTGGCTGCAAGCGCGGACGGGTCCGCGTTTCCAAGGAGCTTCATGGCCAGGTAGGCGATGATGGCGCCGCCGACGATCAATGCCGTGCCTTGAATGAGGTC
>JBFELO010000012.1:0-58337 GCA_041552055.1 Candidatus Sulfomarinibacteraceae bacterium
AAGCTCTCGTCGCACGAGGTCGCCGAGTGGGAGGAGTTTTTCTCGAGCGGCCGGCAGGATGACGACTGAAGGAGGGGCTCGAGGGCTTGCGGGCGTGGGGGCGTTGGACCTACCCCGGTTTAGTGGACACCTGATAATAGACAGATCGTCGTCGTCGTAGCTGTGGAGGCTGTGGGAAACGGGGAAGGGGCCCCGTTTTCCACAACTCCACAGCCACCGAAAGGAGTCCACGATGCCAAGAACGAGACCGCCGTATCCCGAGGAGTTTCGGCGGCAGATGGTTGAATTAGTTCGATCCGGAAAGACACCGGAGGAGTTAGGTCGGAAATTCGAGCCATCGGCACAGTCGATCAGGAACTGGGTCGAGCAGGCTGACATCGAAGAAGGCCGCCGTGAGGATGGATTGACAAAGGACGAGCGGGAGGAGCTCAGGAGGCTGCGTCGAGATATTAGGCGGCTGAAACAAGAACGAGAGATCTTGGCAAAAGCCACGGCCTGGTTCGCTCGGGAGGCCGACTCGACACCACCAGAGTCTTCGAGTTCGTGAGAGCGCACCAGGCCATGTATCCCGTGACCACGATGTGCCGCGTGCTGGAGGTCTCCACCAGCGGGTACTATGCGTGGCGGAAGAGATCGCCGTCCGAGCGGGCCCGACGTGATGCACTCTTGACCAAGCGGATCACAGAGATTCACAAATGGTCTGATGGGACCTATGGCGTACCCAGAATCTTCGCCCAACTCGCCGAAGAAGGCGTGCCTGTCGGCCGTAAGCGAATCGCTCGTCTGATGCTCGCGGAAGGTTTACAGGGCGTCAGCCGTCGGAAGTCCGTCCGGACAACACTACGAAACGAATCAGCTCGCCCAGCACCCGACCTGGTGGACCGCAATTTCACGGCTCCAGGTCCAAACAGACTCTGGGTCGCAGACATCACCTACGTCTCCACATGGGCCGGCTTCCTATACCTCGCTGTCGTGCTCGATGCATGGAGCCGTCGAATCGTCGGATGGGCCATGGCGACCAAACCTCGCACACAGCTCGTCCTCGATGCGCTCGACATGGCTCTTCAGCAACGTCGACCCGCCGACGTGATCCACCACTCCGATCAAGGATGTCAGTACACATCCATCGCTTTCGGCAAACGATGCAAAGAAATGCGAGTCCGACCGTCCATGGGCTCGGCCGGCGACTGCTACGACAACGCGATGTGTGAAAGCTTCTTCGCCACCCTCGAGTGCGAACTCATCGATCGCCGTACCTTCCGGTCGCACGCCGACGCCCGTGTCGCGATCTTCAACTTCATCGAGGGCTGGTACAACCCTCATCGTCGTCACTCCGCTCTCGGCCAGCAGTCCCCCGCAAACTACGAAAGGAGGCACCCCCCCACTCAAGAAACCCAAGCCCTAACCTGTCCACTTAATCGGGGCAACTCCAGCCTGAGGGATACTCTGGTTCAGTTCCCATGCCCACGTGCCTCCATGCCCCCAAGCCCTCACGCCGTCGAGGTGGATGACTGCTCACGATCGCTTGGGAATCACGCCCGCTCTGGAATTGGTGGCGCGAAGCAGTTGACGCGACGCGTCAACAGGCGTATAACGCCCCCCGCGTGCGCGCGAAGGAGGCGTCCATGGCCAGAGAGTTCAACGCGTTCGAGATGGCCCAACAGCAGTTCGACACCGTGGCGGACAAGCTCCAGCTCGACAATGGGTTGCGTGAGCTGCTGCGATGGCCGCAACGAGAGTTCCATTTCACGATTCCGATCCACATGGACGACGGCAAGGTGCAGGTCTTCAAGGGCTTCCGAGTCCAGCACAACGACGCTCGAGGCCCGGCAAAGGGGGGGATCCGGTTCCACCCCCAGGAGACGATCGATACGGTGCGGGCACTCGCCACCTGGATGACCTGGAAGTGCGCGGTGGTGGACATCCCTCTCGGCGGCGGCAAGGGCGGCGTCATCTGCGATCCCCATCACCTGTCGCCGCGTGAGCAGGAGGCGCTGTGTCGCGGTTGGGTGCGCCAGGTCGCGCGCAACATCGGGCCGATCCTCGACGTGCCTGCGCCGGACGTGATGACCAACCCCCAGCACATGGTGTGGATGCTCGACGAGTTCGAGCGTGTGGCAGGCGGCCACTTCCCGGGGGTGATCACCGGCAAGCCGGTCGAGGTCGGGGGCTCTCTCGGCCGTACCGAGGCCACCGGCTACGGGGTCATCTACACCGTCCGCGAGGCACTCCGACGATTGGATCTGTCGGTTGACGGCGTTCGCGCCTCGGTACAGGGTTTCGGCAACGTGGGTCAGTACGCGGCCAAGCTGCTGATCGAGATCGGCGGCGTCGTGGTGGCCGTGGCGTGCTGGGACAACGACGACCATTCCTCGTACACCTTTGCCAGGGAGGATGGCATCGATGTGGAATTCCTGCTGTCGATCACCGACCGGTTCGGGACGATCGACAAGGAAAAGGCGAAGAATGCCGGCTACGCGGTGATGGAGGGCGACGCCTGGCTCGAGCAGGACGCTCAGATCTTGATCCCCGCGGCGCTGGAAAACCAGATCAGTGGCGACAACGCGGAGCGGATTCATCCCGGTGTGCGGATCGTGGCCGAGGGCGCCAACGGCCCGACCACGCCGGAGGCCGACGAGGTGCTCAAGGAGAGGGGTATCTTCGTGATTCCCGATTTCCTCGCCAATGCGGGTGGCGTCACCTGCTCGTACTTCGAACAGGTGCAATGCAACTCCAACTTCTTCTGGCCCAAGGACGAGGTTCTGGAGCGCCTCGACCAGAAGATGACCTCAGCCTTCCACGCCGCGGCGGATCTCGCGGAGGAGACCGGCGAATACATGCGGGACACGGCATACATGATCGCGATCCAGCGAGTCGCGACCGCGTGTCACCTCAGGGGCTGGGCGTAGCGAGAGTCGGTGCCAGGCTCCCCCTGGCAGGTCCCCGTGCCCGTCCGCGTATCCGTCTCCGTGCCCGATTCAGCGTGTAATGGACAGGACATATTCGGAGACGGAGACCGGTTGGTCGCAACGTGTCGGATGGGTTCAACTCAGCATCGTCGATCGGCCCCGCGTCGCACGCGCTACACCGGCGGCGCGAGATATCCCAACGCCCGGTCCTCCTCGCTGTCCATCACGACGTGCAGCAGCAACCCGTCGGCAATCGCGGGCACGTGGAGAACCCGCACGGTGTCCTCGAGAGCTGCGTGATCCGGCGCCACCTCGGCGAGCGAGTTGGATGAACCGCGCAGGAAATCCTCGTTCCAGAGCACGCTGCTCTCGTCAGGGTACAGAGGGAGATAGGCGATCTCCGACTCGACCAGGTCGTTGAAGAAGTGGGTGCCGAAGGACACGTCAGGCAGGTAGGAGCCGCGCTGGCGTGCGATCTCCACCAACATCGAGGTGTGGCAGATGTCGGCGTAGGTGACCGGAACGCCGAGTCGGATGTCGCCCCGGCTGCCCCAGCGGCCGGGTCCCATCAGGATGAACTTCCGTTCCGGCAGCTTCTGGTTCAGGGCGCCAATCGCCTTGGCAACGGCAAGCATCGCCTCCCGTGTCGGCAGTCGCTCGTAGTCGCGGGGATCGATGAGCACCACGTACTCCTGGTTGCTGACCTGGGCCATCTGGACGAATCGGTTGGCGGAGAAGAGACGGTGGTTTTCGGCGATGTGTCGCGGCACGGTGACGCGCTCTGTGGAAGGGCCGAGGCTGAGCGACCGGCACTGGAGCATGTAGAAGCACTCGCCGTCGTGCGCGAACTCGACATCCACTGCCTCCCTGAGTGCCTCGTGAAGCAGATCCAGGATTGTCTTCAGGTGACCCGGGAAGGATGAACTGGTGAGACCGTCGAAGGTGACCACGAGCTCCGAGGGCTCGACCTGTGCCATGATGCCGACCATCGGCAGAATCTGCCGGTCGCGGTAGAGGGAGAAGACCTCTTTCATGTTCGGCATCTGTCGGCCGACCCGAGCCATCAGCCGGTCGACCGGCAGCGACTCGAATCGGCCCTGACTGAGGTCGACCACGTCGACGTCGTGCTGCGAGTAGCGGTAGATCTCGTCCGGCTGCTGCACCGCCCTGAGCTTGGGCTGCTCCAAGGCCACCAGCACCGGGTAGTCGGCCACGGTCCGGTCGACTGCGCGTGTTCCCAGACCCAACACCAGGCGCGCCATGCCGTCGGTGCGGCGTATTCGCGGCGACCACCGCATCTCACAGACCGAAAACGCGACGCCTGCAAACAGCGGGAACAGCATGCCGCCGACCTCGTTCCCCACGACCTCCTGGATGAGGATCCCCATCTGCTCCTGGAAGTCGATCAGGCCGCGGTCGCGCCGATACTCGATCGGATCGGGGTGGAACACCGATGCGTACACCTCGGCGATTGCGTCCTGGAGCTCGCCGAGCCGTTTCTCGATCGGCCCTTTGTTGACGATGAACAGGCTCTTGTACTTGCCGGAGAAGGCGTGGCCGATTCGGTCCTCGAGCAGGCTCGAGGAGCGCACCACCAGGGGCGTCTCCCGCGTCTTTTCGAGCATTGCCTCGAGGCCGGCGCGCATGGTGGGTGGGAAAGAGCCGCTCTTGAAAAGCCGCTCCACCAGCGGGTACTCCTGACGCACCTCGTCAACCGGCTTGTACTTGACGTTGATCAGCTCCTCGAAGCCGTTGTGCTCGATGAACTCCAGTATTCCGTTCGACGGCAGGAAGTACGAGGTTGGTACCCGGAACTCGCCATGGTACCGACCGTCCCTCTTTGCCTGCTCGAGGACGGCGGTGGCGAGGATCAGGCCGGCGGCCTTGCCGCCGAGCCGGCCCTGGTTGCCGTCGGTGGGGATGATGCGCTCGAGAACGTCGCCGAACTCGCGCACCCGAATGTACCGTTTGGCGATCGAGATGAAGTCGAGTTGATCGGTGAGTAGTCGTCGCACCAGGGCGGCCCGGGTACCGATGACGTCTTCGGGAGGAGCTGCCGCCTCTCCTGGGGCGAAGTCGAGGAATTCCCGAACCTTTTCGCGGAGCAGCGGAATCGGAGTCTCGAGATCCTCGGCGATGCGCGACACCTCGTGCGCGAGCTGTCGCTTCTCGACCAGCAGGATCGTGGCCGAGATCTCCTCCGGAGGCAGGTACTGCTCCGCGTGCTTCAGCGCCAGATCGTAGAGGGCGATGTGGGAGTCGGAGGGCAACTTCGGCTTGGGTCGGTTCGGATCGATGTCTGGTCTGGAGCCGACCAGGCGCAGCGCAACCGCGATCTCGTGGTCGAGCTCCTCGAAGTCGACCATGCCCTGGCGCTGCATCTCCACCAGCAGCCGGCGGCAGACCCGCTCGGCCAGGTCCGGCCGACGTTGCTGAAGGTCCTCGAACTGCTGCCGCCAGTCCACGCTCGACAACCGGTCCTCCCCCGCGAATCAGTCTATATCACTGTGCCGTTGAGGGCGTTACCGGCTACCCCGTCGGCTGTCCGTCCGGCGCCTGGGAAGCCTGCTCCTCGAAAAGTGCCGAAGGGTCGGCGAGGATTTCCTGCACGGTCTCGGCGTCGACGCTCATCACGGTGCCGCGAGTGCTCACCGTGACCACCGCGTCACCGCCCACCTCCATCGGACGGAAGAAGGTGTAGCTGACGATGACGGGCCCTGATGCCTCGTCAGTCGAAGGCGGCTTGAGCTCGAGATCGATGCGGCCCAGTTCCTCGGTGGCAGGCGGCGTCAGGTCGAACTCAAGGGCCTCGAGGTTGGCCAGCTTCGACACCCGGTCCTGGACCGCGCCATAGTCGAGCTCGCCGCCGTCGGCCGAGGACCACAGGCCCTCGGTTCGCTTCAGCTCGACCTCGTTGCCCTCGGCGACGATGGTCAGGCCGTCGGCGTTCCAGCTGTCGAACTTGAACACCTTTGGCGACCGCCACAGCACCGGGGCCTTGGCGAGTCGTGTCGCTGCGACATCGTTCACCCAGAAGTACTCGACGCCGTCTCGGCGGCACGCGATCCGAGTCGCTCCATCCTGTTCTCGGGTACTTCCGAATTCGACCTGCGACGGACTCGCGCCTTCGGTCGGGACCAGAGTGACCCGGTACTCCGGGTCGTCCAGCCCGAGCTCGGCCGGATTTGCCCCTTGATCGAGAAACTCCTCGACGCGCAGCGAGTTCAAGTTGGAGATGAGGTTGCTCACGTGGTCGCCGTCGGCGAGATCCTCGATCGGCTCCATGAGCAGCCAATCGCCGTCGCTGCGCACGAGGTGGATGCGATCGCTCCCCGACACCACTTGGAGCGACGCCAGATCGTCCGCGACCACGTCGACCACGTCACGGGATCGCCAGTCGTCGAGTTCCTTGTCGAGGTCGGTGACGAAGTAGTCGGAGCACACGAGAATGTCCTCTTCGTCCGCGCGCCGGACCGCGCGATTCGAGCCGAGCGGGGTCTCATCGCCCACGTCCAGGGCGAACCGGGTGCCGTCTTCTGTCGCCGCCGCCACGAAGAGGGTCGGTGCGTCGAGGCCGTAATCCGCGGGGTCGACGTCCGCCGGGCTCAGCTTCCGCTCTTGCTCGAGATTGCCGAGCGAACCCAGCAACGAGCTGACCGTCGATGCGTCGGCAGGAAAATCGATCGGCGCGGTCAGATGCCACTCGTCCCCGCTCTTGACGAGGCGGAACTCGCCGTGACTGTTGCGAACCTCGAGCGATGTGACGGAGTCTCTGTCGAGGTCTGGGAACACCTTGTTTGCGCGTGCGCGGGCCTCGTCCGATGTCGGCCGGTGACGTTCGTAGAAGTAGATGTATGCGCCGACAGCAGCCACCACCAGGGAGAGGATGATGAGATTGCGTGGTTTCATGGCTCGAGCCCTACCTTCGATGACGTCTCGCGCGTCCCCTGCCACCCGCCCCCGAGGCTGTTGGTCGGTGGGGGAGCCCGCACTTTCTCAATGCCGTCGCCTGCGCCACACCAGCACGCCCAGGACGATTGCCGCGCCCGGCATGATCAGCAGCGTGATCAGCAGGATCGTCCGGAGTTGCTGCTGGCTGAGGAACAGACTGACCTGTTCGATCTGACGCGGCGCGATTCCGAGCACATGCTCCCGGACCACGAGCCAGTTGACCGCGTTCATGGCGAGCGTCAGGTTGCCCGCATTGGAGATCTCGAAGTCGGTCAGGAAGTCGGAGTCACCGAACACCACCAACCGGAACCCATCGCCCTCCGAGACATCCTCCTCTGCCGACTCTGCTGCCGGGGCGACCGGTGATCCCTCGATCGCGACACCCACCGCCACCGGTCCCGGGGTGTCCACGTCATCCTTGGCGACCGGCTCGCCAGCTAGCAGCTGGTTGAGGTTGCTCTCGCCCCAGCCGTCGGCGGACGTCTCGGCGAGCCGGGTGGCGTCGCTGTCCTCCTGTGGCGTGATCGAGCGGGTGACGGTGAACAGCACCGCGATCCCCTCGAGCCCCTGGGTGACCGGGTGGGACGGGAAGTCGGTCAGGTAGACCGCCGACAGGTCGTAGAACGGCAGACGGCGGGAGGGGTCCACCACGAGGTCGTCACCGACGTCGACACCACGCTCGGTGAGGAAAGTCTCGAGGCGTGTCGGCCGCATGGTCCCACCCGGCTCGATCAACGGATCGAGGCACAGCAGCAGACGACCGCCCGTGTCCAGATAGTCGTCGAGCACCTGGACCTCCGCCTCGGTGTAGGCGCGGGTCGGCCCCACGATCACCAGCAGGTCCGCGTCCTCGGGCACGCTGCCGCCGAGCAGGGTCGTGTCCTCGGTCTCGATGTTCTCCCGCTTCAGAGAGTCCTGCAGGATCGCCAGACTGCGTTCGGTCGGCCCGCCGCCGGATGCAAGCGAGGCTTCTCCGTGGCCGGTGACGAAGTAGACCTTGGGGACGTCGGGCGCCACCATTGACAGGATGGCCGCGGTGAACTGCTCCTCTCCCTTGAACGCCCGCATCGACGGCGACTGGCCGTACTGCATGCCGGCGTAGTCATACTCTGCCATCTGGTCGGACGTGACGTACTTGGTGCGGTCGCCGTAGGTGAAGACCACCGTGTCGGCGATCGAGATACCGAACTGCTCGGCCAGCTGCCTGGTCCTGAGCGGCTCCTTGTCGGGGTCGATGTACTCGACCTTGATCTTGTCCGATGCCGCCTCGTACCGCTTCAAGAGCTCCGACACCTGGTCGAACATCGGGCTGGCAGGTGTCATGAACACGACCACGCGGATCTCTTCGTCGAGATCGGCCAGGATGTTCCGGGTCTTGTCGGAGACCGAGTAGACCTTCGACGAGGTCCAATCCGCGGCGACGTAGTGGCGGGAGCCGAGCCAGTTGAGCATGAGGGTCAAGGCCACCGCCAAGACCACGGCGACGGCGCCGGAGAGCGTGTAGCGGATCGCCTGCCGTCTCATCCGTCACCTCCACTTTTTCACTTCGAGCGACTTGCTCGCGAGGAAGAGGAACAGCAACCCGACCGACAGCTCGTAGACCACGTGACGGGTGTCGACGATCCCCTTGGCGTAGTCATCCATGTGGGTCCACAGGTTCATGTAACCGAGCGCGTCACGAAGCGCGGATGACGAGATCAGGAGCTGCTCGACGAGCCCTATCGAAAACAGCAGGATCATCGCCGCGAACGCCAGGATCGCCGCCACCAGCTGGTTGTCGGTCAGGGTCGAGGTGAAGGTGCCGACCCCGAGGAACAGGAAACCGATCAACAGCACACCCAGGTAGCCGGCCGCAACCGGCAGCAGGTCGATCTTCGAGTTCCGCGCGAGGATCACGACGTAGATCACCGTCGGCAGCCACAGCACGATGTAGAAGAAGAGTGCCGCCAAGAACTTGCCGGCAATCACCTGGGCCTCGGACACCGGCGAGGTGAGCAGCACCTCGATGGTGCCGGAGCGCCGCTCCTCGGCCACCAGTCGCATCGTGATCACGGGCACCACGAAGAGCATGAACAGCCAGAAGAACACCGTGCCGCCGAAGAACAGCCGAAGCGGCGTCGTCGCCTGGGTCATCGGGTTGTTGAGGAACGACACGATGATGTAGAAGATGTAGCCCTGCATGAGCAGGAACGCAGTCAGCACGATGTAGGCCAGCGGCGACGAGAAGTAGGCGATGAGCTCCCGCCGCACGATCGCCAGGACCTTCCTCATGTCACACCTCCTCCTCGACCGGAGCCGCCGGCTCGGTCACAGGCTCCGCCGCGGGATCCTCGCGGGTAGTGAGCCGGACGAAGACAGCCTCGAGCGTGGCCTTCTCGGTGGCCAGCGTGGTCAGAATCCAGCCGCGGTCCACCGCGAGCCTGAACACCGCCTCGCGAGGATCGCTGTCGGCCGTGTGCTCGACCCGGAAGCGGCCGTCGCCCTGGTCGCGGACATCGGTGACACCGGGCAACGGAATGAGGGCATCGTGGGCATCACCGTTGGCGCCCCTGAGTTCGATCTGGATCACCGGATTGCCGACCATGCGCGTGCGCAGCGCCTCGGGCGTGCCGTCGGCAACGATCCGCCCGTGATCGATGATGAACACCCGCTCGCACACCTGTTCGACCTCGGGCAGGATGTGGGTCGACAGGATCACCGTGTGGTCGGCGCCGAGCTCGGCGATGAGCTCGCGCACCTTGATGATCTGGTTGGGATCGAGTCCGACGGTCGGCTCGTCGAGGATCAGCACCTGCGGCTGGTGGATCAGCGCGCCGGCGAGCCCGACCCGTTGGCGGTAGCCCTTGGAAAGGGTGCCGATGACCTGTCTCCGGACGTCGCCGATCATGCACCGGTCCATCACGTCGTCCATCCGGGCGCGCACGTCAACACGAGGAATCTCTTCGACTGCGGCCCTGAACCTGAGGTACTCTTCGACTCGCATCTCCGGATAGAGAGGCACGTTCTCCGGCAGGTAACCGACATTGCGACGCAGGCCGACCGGGTCGTGGTCGAGGTCCACCCCGGCGACCACGATACGGCCGGCGGTCGGTGGCAGAAAGGCGGTGATCATCCGCATCGCGGTGGTTTTGCCGGCGCCGTTGGGGCCGAGGAACCCGACCACCTGGCCTTCGGGGATGAAGAAGTTCAGGTCATCCACGACCGGCAGGTCCACGTACACCTTGGTGAGTCCTTCCACCTCGATCATGGGTGTCGCCTCCTCGCGGGATATGAGCTAAGGAAGACGGAACACAGGAGCCGGTCTCCGCCTGCCCGCATGCTTCACGTCAAGCGCAGATGATAAGCAAGAAAGATGCCTTTGTCACGGCACGGCGCCGAGATTCCTGACGGGCGGTCCGGCGTCAAAGTGACACGAGGGTGCCAATCCGCGAGCCATGCCCGCGTCATCCACCCGCCTGCACTGTGACCACCGGTGTCTGCTGGCCGGTGCCGGATTCGGCGAGCGAGAACATGATCTGCATGAAGCTCAGAGTTCGTTTGGACCGAAAGTCTTCGTGGTCGACCCAAAACCACAGGCCGCCGTAGCGCACCATGACGAAGGTATCGTCGGGCCTCTGCGCCGACGAGTAAACCCGGATCATCGGTTCGAACCCGAAATCCTTCAGTGGTCCAGGGTCGTGCGATGGACGGGTGCGACCCGCAGCAACGTGCTCGGCGGGGACGTCGATCCAGTGCGCGAGGTCGACGAGCATCTCGAGGATCGACCGGGTGATCATGGCGATCTCGTGACCACCGGCCGCGCGATGGCCGGACACAAGCCGATACTCGGGCAGCCCGGGATCGAGTCCCAGGATTTCGCCCAGCCGGGCCCTGGAGAGCCGCACCTCCTCCACATCTGGGGCGCCGATCACGACCACCGCCACTTCCCTGGGACCCCGTTCCTCGACCCGGAACGAGAGGCCTCCGGCGGCTTGAAGCTTCTGCATGAGCAACACCATCTCGTAAAACACCGACTGCTCATTGCGCGTACCGATGATCTCGGCCGACCCGATACCGTTGACCGAGCGAACCGCGAGCCGCAGCAGGAGGTCTGCCCGCCAGCCGGCCTGGATCAGCGACATGATGATCGCCGGCGGGATCGGCGTCATGACGCTGCGCGTAAAATCGGCGCCGGTCATCGGTGTGTAGGTGATCGTGGGCCGATCGGCGTACCCTCCGACCACCCCGACCGGCGGCAGGGCCGCGGCCTGCTCCTTGTACGGCGGCGCGGCGGCAGTGATCTTGCCATCGATCGAGTACTGGTTGATGACCGAGGTCACCTTGAGGAACAACGGCGCCTCGGCGTACCGCAGGCCGACCATGTTGAGCAGCATCTGCTCCTTCCACGAGTCGCGCAGCGCCTCGGCGTAGTCGAACTGGTCGCGCGGGATCGTCTTCGGTCCGACGCTGACGCAGCCGACCACGGCCAGGAGGGCGAAGGCCAGGATTCCGGACCGATAGTTGGGCTTCAGCATGGGAGCGACCTTCCTGTCGAGTTGTTGTCGTATGATCTGTCGTTCGAGGGTGAGCGTCAAGGTGCCGCGTGCCGCCTTGCGGATGTTGGCGGACAGTGCAGAGCGAGATTCATCCAGGTGCCCGCGTGCAGATCCGATTTGAAATTGAAATACAGACAGCGCCATGAGGATCGTCGCGGGCGAGAGTGGACCCCAGGGAAATGATGAACCGAAAGCTCGCAATCGTAGAGTTTGGCGTGGCAGCTCTGGTGCCTGCTCTCGGCGTCGCCGCCGCCTCGGCCCGGGATGCGGGGGACCGAGAGATCCAGCTCGCGCCGCTTTACCTGTGGGCGATCCGCCCGGACGGATCGATCACGATCAGGTGGAGGGATGCGCCAGTCGAGGTGTCATTCGGGGATACGTTCGACAACCTAGACTCCACGTTGAGGATCGAACATGCCGGACCGCTGGCCTGCCTCAGGTTCTTCTGGTAGGGGGCGTCAGGCGCGGGGTGGGCTTGAGGTCCTGAGAGGATTCTCGCAGACCGAGTCCGTTTATGCCTACAAGCCCTCATGCCCTCAAGCCCGGCGGGTGGCGGGCCCTGCTCTTCGGACCTTGAACCTTGGCCCCGGGCGGACGGGGGATCCGGCTTCGCCTCAGGCTACGCCGTGACACGTCCGGCATCTGGCATCTGGGATCCGGCATCCGGACGGGTGGGTGGGGATGGGCCTCACCCCTCACTCCCCCATCCCCTCACACCCTGGGTGCGTGGGAGGTCGGGGCGCTAGGCCATCTCGCGGCTGTGGGTCACGATCAGCATCAGGGTGGTCGAGCCGAGGGTGAACTCCGACCGGCTGGCAAGGCTCACCTTGTCGATCCTCTCACCCTCGACAAAGGTCCCGTTGGTGGCGCCGAGGTCGACCAACGTGGCCTCGTCACCGCGAAACTCGAGCATGGCGTGACGTCGTGAGACCTCGGAGTCTCTGAGCTGCACGTCCATCGCGGACCCGCGCCCGAGGTAGATGCGGGGCTTGGTGATCTGGAACACGGTGCCGGCCTGAGCACCGGCGATCACCGCCAGCGAGAAGCGCATGTCCTTGGGGAGCGGCGCCAGCTGCGGCAGCTCGGGCGCCTCGGGTTCGAGGTGCATCTCGTCGGTCGAGGTGGTCCTTGCGTCTGCGGGTTCGGCGGCGCTACCGCCCACGTTGGTGGCGTCGGCGATCTCGTCGATCGGATTATCGACACTGAAGGTGTGTCCGCAGCTCGTGCACTTGACCCGCTTGGCCTGGGCACCGCCGAAACGCGCCTCGTCGTAACGGTACTTTGTCTGACATTCCGGACAGGTGATGATCAACCCGACCTCCTCGCCAGCACTATTCATGATAACAGCTTACGGGACAGGCCTGCTGTGACGGGGGTTGCAGCCCGTTATGCCTGATCAAAGGGGGAGCGGCCGAGGACGAGATGACCATGGCGATGAAGACGGAAGACGATCAGCGGACAAGTCTGCGGCCGACCGACCAGCTGCCGTCGACGGACGAATGAGCGGGGCCCCGGCTGCGAGCTCCTCTGCCTGGGGTTCAACCGCCGTCAGACTCCTCGGCGGCAGTCCACCGATCGATCCAGTCGAGAACGACCTCGTGCCACTGAATCGAGTTGAGCGGCTTGAGGACCCAGTGGTTCTCGTCGGGGAAGTAGAGCAGCCGCGACGGCACCCCGCGGCGCTGCAGCGCGTTGAAGGTGGCGATGCCCTGGGTGTCCACGACCCGGTAGTCCCTGGCGCCATGGATCACCAGCTGAGGCGTTGACCAGTGCTGGATGAGGTTGATCGGCGAGTGCTTGCGGTACCCGTCAGGGTTGTCCCACGGTGTGCCGAGGTGTTCCCACTCCGGGAACCAGAGCTCCTCGGTGTCGAAGTAGGCCATCAGCGCGTCGAGGTTTCCGTCGTGGCAGACGAGCGCCCGGAATCGGTCGGTGTTGCCCTGGATCCAGTTGATCATGTAGCCGCCGTACGAGGCGCCGGCGGCGGCCATGCGGTCGGCGTCGATCCACTTGTGGCGTCGCAGCACGTCGTCGAGTCCCTTCATGAGGTCCTCGAACGGAGCACCGCCCCAGTCATCGCGGATCGCGTCGGTGAACGCTTGGCCGTAGCCGGTTGAGCCGTGGAAATCGATCATCACGGCAGCATAGCCGTGGCCGGCATAAATTTGAGGGTTCCAGCGGTAGTGCCAGTGGTCGTCGGAGGTCCCCTGGGGACCGCCGTGCACCACAAACGCGAGCGGGTAGGTCCTGCCGGGGTCGAAACCGACCGGATAGACCAGGTAGCCGAACACTTCTTCGTTGTGGGCGCCTGAAAACGAGAACTGCCGGTACTCGCCGAACTCGAGATCGGCCAGGAGTTCGTCGTTGAGACGGGTGATCTGGCGCGGAATCGAGCCGGCGTTGCCCAGGATGAACAGCTCGGCAGGAGACACGAGGCTGTCCTGGGCGAAGACCAGCGAGCCGTCGGCCAGCGGTCGGGGGTTGGAGTTGAAGTGTCTGGTCACCAGCGCGGTGACGTCACCGGTTGCGGCGGCGACACGGAAGATGGAGTGGTTGCCGATGTTGTCAGCTGTGACGTACAGAGAGGCGCCGTCCGGTGACCACGCGATCTCGCTGGGCGAGCGGTCCCACGGTTCGGTGAGCACGGTCGAGCTTCCGGCCGGCCAGCCCATGACCACCACCCGACGCCGGTCGGCCTCGTACCCCGGCCGCGACATGGCGAGGTAGGCGAGGCGAGAGCCGTCCGGCGAGAAGGCCGGTGCCCGGTCCTCGCCACGACTCGGTTCCGTCAGACAGCGGACGGGAGCCGAGCCGTCGGTCGGCACCGCCCACAGGTCGAGATCCGTGGACCACGCCTCTTCCGAGCCGGGGACGACCTTTGCCGTGTATACCAGCCAGGCGCCGTCCGGGGAGATCGTGAAATCACCGCCGTCGCCGAAAGGCAGGGTCGGGCAGTCGCCATCCACTCCCGCCATCAGGTCCACCGGCGTGCCGGACGGGCTGCCCTGCGGATCGATGGGGATTCGAAACACATGATTGCGCCGGCCGTCCTTCCAGCTGTCCCAGTGACGGATGAAGAGCCGATCGAAGATCATGCCGGAAGCCTGTCGCTGCGAGTGTTCCTCGAGCCGCTCGACGGTGCAGGCCAACGAGTCGCCGCAGTCGGGATAGACCGCCATGGCGACGTACAAAGCGGAGTTCGTGGGGTCGACCTGGAGAACCTGCACGTCGAGCGGCAGCTCGGTCACCTGGCGTGGGTCGCCGCCCGAGGGGGGAAGCCGCCACACCTGAGCGGAGCCGCTGCGGTCGGAGAGGAAGTACAGCGATCCGTCCACGGCCCAGCGCGGCTCCCAGTCGTTGTCGGGGTGGCTGGTCAGCTGCCGTGCGCTACTGCCGTCCATCGCCGCCAGCCAGACGTCCTTGCGGCCCTTGTTCGCGCCCAGATCCATCGTGGCGACGGTGAATGCGACCTCGTCACCATCCGGCGACGGCTGCGGGTCGGTGATGCGCTGCATCGCCACCAGATCGTGAACCGTAAACGGCCGCGTCTCGGCACGGACGATACCACTGAACAGCGCGATGGCCAGGATCGTGAGTCCGACGACAAGGTGGTGATGACGCATATCCGCCTCCTGCGATAGAGCTCGGGCGGCGGTATCGTATCCCAGCAGCAATGCACTGTGTAACTCATTCGGGCGTCAGGTGATCATTGCCCGTGGCATGGCGATGACATCGCCTCGTATGGGCGTGCCGTCTTTGACAATGTTGGGGGCACAAACACCGGTGCGGGACGGCCCGTTGGGTCCCAACATTGTCTAAGGGGGCACCCGCGGGGAGGGCGTTAGGGAGAGGTCGCATCGAAGGGAAGAGGGCGTACCGAACCGGCTTCGATCCTCCCTCGCTCCAGAAGGATTTGATGGCCCGGGGGCTTCTCCAAAGCTGGTCCGGTCATGCCCCCATGCCCTCATGCCCACAATTCCTGGGTGGGTGGGGGATCTCGCATCTTGTATCTGGTTGGGCGGGTGGCCCTACGGCAAGTACTCCAGCCGGTGCTCCGCGAGCAGGCGCGCGTCGATCAAGTCCCAGCGGCTGCCCTCGATCCGGAAGTGGTGCCGGCCGCGGGTGTACGCCGCCTCCATCTGGAGCTGCAGATCTTCGGGTCGGCGGGTCAGGCGCAGGGTGAACCCTGCCGGTATATACGAGACCATGCGGAGATCGTCGTCGGTATCGAACGAGCCGTCCCGTCCTGACGACACGATCTCGAGTCGCATCCAGTCGGTGTCGCGGTCGAACTCGGGGTTCTGCAGCTTGAAGAACGACACCTGCAGGCCGGCGATCAGGTCGGCCGCCACCTGCTCGTCTCCGGCACGGTCCTCGTCGCGTGGCAGGGCCCGGGTCTCGACTCGGTATGGCCGGCCCCAGCCGTCGTCCGATCGGACGTCGAAGAACTCCCGCACCGATCGCGGTGCCATCTCGGTGGTCGCGCCGTAAAACAGCAGCGGCATCCAGCCGCGGACCCACATCGTCGCGTAGGGAGCGAGCACGCGCTGCCAATCACCGTCGAACGGCGGTACCTCCAGTTCCCGAACGGCATAACGCGCTGCTGCGGAGCCGATCTCGTGTGCGCGGTGGATGGTCACCAACTCGGCCGCTCGGCCGCCGTCCCCGAGCGCCATCCAGCGCAGCGTGGTGGCGAGGTCGGGTCCGGGCCCGGTCGTCCTGAACCGCGCGAAACCTAGGAGCGGTAGTGCCAGCAGCGCGCCGAACAGCAAAAGGCGCCATCCGCCGGCGCGGACGGCACTCCACAGAGAAACGCGCGGCGGATGGGTTACCGCCGTGGTCAGGTCCCACCCGCAGTGGCGGCAGATGGTGGTGCCGTCGGGCAATGGCTCGCCGCAACCGCCGCAGAAGATTCCGTTGCTCATCCCCGCAAGCCTAGCCTACACGTAAACCGAGTCCAAACGCATCACACGAGAATTCACACAATGTACACAACTGAGAAATGCCAACCGCAGATGACGCAGATGAACTCAGTGCCGTCGGCCGGTGCGAGCGACCAGCCAGCGGGTCGGTGCCGGGGCCACGGCAGCGGTCCAGTACATCAGTCGGAGCATACTCGGCGCCACCACCCGGCGACGCGGCCGTTTCACGGTACGCGCGATGATCTCGGCACACCGCTCCGGGCTGAGCACCGGGATCAGCCTCCCCAGCTTCGGCATGGAATCACGCACCCCGGGGTTGTTGTCGAAGTAGGGACTCGACACCTCGCCAAAGACCACGTGACAGCTCTTGACACCTGTGCCGCGCAGGTCCTCACACAGTGATTCGTGCAGACCGCGCAACGCCCATCGAGAGGAGGTGTAGCCGGTGGCGCCGGGCCACGGTATGCGTGATGCCGGCGACCCCACGTGGATGATCGTTCCTGATCGCGCCTCGAGCATGTCCGCCATGAAGGCGTGGCAGATGTTGAAGGCGGCCAGAAAAGGTGCTTCCATCATCTCCTGCACTTCATCCGGCGAGGTCTCCTCGATGAACAACCACCGTCCGGCGCCGGCCGAGTTGACGATCAGACGCGGCGTGCCGCACTGCCGGCGAACCCGTTCGGCCATGGCGATCACCTGCGCACCGTCGGCGGCATCCAGGGCTTCGACGACCGCCCGTCCCCCCGCAGCCTCGATCTCCTCGGCGACCTCTAGGAGTTTGGACCGTGTTCTGGCCACCAGCACGACTTGCCAGCCCTCTTGGGCGAGCCGGTGTGCGGTGGCCTCTCCGATGCCCGAGGATGCTCCTGTGATCACCGTCAAAGGGGGGCTCATGATGCAACCTCCGTAGAGATGGAGTATCGCACGCCGCGAGGCGTGGGGGCCTGGCCGGTGCCCGCGGCACCTGGGATTGAGGGGGTGATCGATCGGCACTCATGCATCAGTGCCGAGCTGGGGGTGGGGGGATGAGGGGGTATCCCTGGCGGGGAGCGCGCCGGGTGAAGACCGCCCAGGGGGTCAGGCAGGCGAAGCGGACGGCAGGCCGATGACGGCACCTCGTGCGGGCGTGCCGTCCTTGACGATCTTGGGAGCACCGACACCCGAGTGGCGTGGCAACTCGGGTCCCAACATTGTCAAGGGGGGCACCCTCGGGGTGCGTGTCGGGGAGAGGGCGCGTCGAAGGGGGGAGATCGTCGCGACGCGGAATCGATCACGCCCCAACGCCCCCGCGCCCCGACTCTCAGAAACGTTCGAGGTACTCCTGGACCTCATCGATCAGGGAATCAGGCGTGGAAGCTCCCGCTGTCAACCCGACGCAGCGCACGTCCTCGAGCCACCCCGGTCGAATGTCGTCCGGGCCCTGGATCAGATGGCACGGCACGGCCCGCGAGACGATCTCCCACAGATGTCTGCTGTTGGCCGAGGCCTTGCCGCCGACCACCAGGACCAACTCGACCTCGGGATCCTCGGCGAGTACGCGGGCCGCCTCCTGGTTCTCCTTGGTGGCGTAGCAGATGGTGTCCGACCGGCTGGTCTTCGGATTGGCGCGTTCGATGTGCCGCACCACCTCCTCGAAGTCGTCAGCGTTGAGGGTTGTCTGGTAGAAGATTCTGATCGAAGGGTAGCGCGTCCAGTCGACCGACCGTACGCCGTCCATGTCGCCGACGATGTGGTACACGGCGGGGTCGAGGTCGTGGGTGTAGCCGATCACCTCGCGGTGACCGGGATCGCCGACGAACACGAGATGGCAGCCGGCCGCGAGTGCGCGTCCGGCCTCGTCGTGGATGTCATACACGAAGGTGCAGGTCGTGTCGAGGATACGAAGGTCGCGCCGGAGGGCATGCTCGTGGAACGAGGGCGGCACGCCGTGCGCCGAGAAGACGACGGTCGGCTCGGTGACGTCGTCGATGTGATCGACCGTGGGCAGACCGCGCCGCTCCATTTCGGCCACCACCCGTTCGTTGTGGACGATCTGCCCGAGGATCGCACCTCGCCCCCCGCTGTCGGCGAATCGCCTCAGCTTGAGTTCGGCAACCCTGACGCCGGCGCAGAAGCCGTACGATGCGGCGCGTCTAACGCGAATCATCGATCAATCCGTTCCACCACGGAAAACATACCTCGGAAAGCCGGGCTTCCGTCGTCTTGGAGTGCGATTCACTCTCGCCTGCCTCCCCGAACTGGCGCGGTTGGGGCGGCCGTCCGCCGTACGTCAGGCCCGTGCTAGGGTGGGCGCCGACGGACCAGCGATGGATCAGCCAGGCGCAGCAGCGACGGGATCAGACGTGCACGATTTTGAAGCCGGGGTCGAGGCACCTGCCTCAGGCCGTGGTTGGCTGTGGCTGCTGGCGGCGCTGGCAATCATGGTGGCGGTCCAGTCTCCGACCGTCGGACTCGGATTCGTCGGCGACGACTTCGAGTGGTGGTTGGCCACCCGCCACCGCATGATCGAGCCGAGCCGATTCCTGGAACCGTTCGGCGGATTCCGCCTGACCAACCCGCTGATGCTCGTGCCGGACCAGCTGTTGTGGCGGACGTGGACGCCGGGGTGGCATCTGACGACGCTGGCGATCCACGGCCTCGTGATGGCACTGCTGTACGGTGTGGCCCGTCGCGTGGGACTGACGTCGCCGGCAGCCGCCGGGCTCGCCACGCTGTGGGCCACCTCGCCGTTCACCGCATTCCAGGCGCGGGAGGTCCACCCTCGTCACGATCCTCTGTTGCTCGCCTGCTGGCTTGCGATCGGCCTGCTATGGCCCGCTCCCGGTGAACGCTGGACCGGTCGTCGGCTGACGGCGGCGCTCGTGCTCGTCGCCGTGAGCGCGTGCACCAAGGAGAGCTGGGTGGTCCTGCCCGGTTTCGTCGCTGCCTACGAGTTGGCGTTTCGTCGCCGTCGGCTGTGGCCCACGCTGAGGTCCGTGGCCTTGTGGTCGCTCGGTCCGGTGTTTTTCGTGGTCTGGTACACGCTGTGGCCCCCCGTGGCGGCGTCCTACGCGGTCGGCTATTACGGGGGAGGGCTGCGCGCGGCAGCGAAGGTCCCGAGCACCCTGGTGGCCTTCTGTGGTATCGCCGGGCTCGACCCCTCGAGCACGCGCTTCGGAGCGCTCGAGTGGTGTGCCACCTTGACGCTGGTTGCCGTCGCAGTACTCGCGCTGCGGTCTCGCGCACCCGCGCTCCTGATCGGAGCGACGTTCTTCCTGCTGCCGTTCCTGCCGCTGACGCCGGTGCCGTTCATGCCGGTCCACTACGCGTACGCACCCTTTGCCGGGTTCCTGTTGATGGCGGCCGGAGGGGCGGTCGCGGTCGTCGCCGCGGCCAGCGCCCGTCCCACGAGAATCGTGGTTTGCTCAGCTGTGGCGGCGCTCGCGGTGGGGATGTTCGCGTTCGGGACGGTGGTGATGCGGGGCGAGCTGGCCGATGCCAGAAGGCGGGACGAGCTCCACCGTCGGCTGGTGGACGAGGCCGAGGCGTTCCTGTCGCAGCTTCCTGGGGAACCGGTGCTGGTGTGCGTCCGCATCGAGCGGGCGGCGGTCACGGCGTGGATGCTCGACCAGGTCGAGGGCTTGCCCAAGACCTACTTCGAGCGCGGCCGCTACCCGTACGGGCTGGTGGGGTGGGCCGAGCTGTGGAGCTGGGTGGGAGACCCGCTCGGAGGGCCGGTGTGGAGGGATGTGCCCGCCGGATCTGTCGGCGACCTTCCGTTCGCGGCGATCGGCCATCTCGCTGACCGTTTCGTCGTGCTCCCGTCCGACCAAGCTGGCGCGGCTTCCGCCGCCAAGGCGTGGTCGGTCCAAGGCCACCAGGTCCGAGTCATCCGGTCGTACTCTCAAGAAGGACCTTTGGGCTCGAGGCCGTGAAGGGTTTTCCCTGAGTCGTTCCGGTCGTGCCCCCAAGCCCCCACGCCCTCAAGCCCTGGGTGGGCGGGGATGCGGGTACCACCACGGCTCGAGACGCGAGCAGTAGGAGTGCCACGCCGAGTCGACATCCTCGATCGCGTCGCCTCCGAGCTTGGCGAGCAATTCGTCGGCCAGGACCAGGGCGAGCATCGCCTCCACGATGACCGGTGCGGCACCGATCGCGGTCACGTCGGATCGCTCCCAGGCGGTGGCGCCTGGCTCGCCGGTGCTCAGGTCCACCGACGGCAGGCCCTGGCGGAGGGTCGATATCGGCTTGAAGAAGGCCCGTACGACGAGGTCCGAGCCGTTGGTCACGCCACCCTCGAGGCCGCCGGCGCGGTTCGAGGCCCGCTCGAGCCCACGGTCTCCGCGGATGAGGTGATCGTGGGCCTCGGAGCCCATCACTTCGGCCGCCTCGATCGCGGCCCCGATCGCAGCACCCTTCACCGAGTGGATGGAGACCAGCGCCTGGACGATGCGACCGTCGAGCTTGCGGTCCCAGTGGGCGTGGGAGCCGAGGCCGGGTGGCAGGCCGCGCACCACGGCTCCCACGATCCCGCCCATGGTGTCGCCGGCCTCACGCGCGGCGCGTACCGCTTCCACCAACCGCTCCTCGTCGTCGGGCCGGGGCGTGACCAGGGGTGAGTCGTGTCGGACGTCGCCGAGGAGCTCCCAATCCGGGGGACCGTCGTGCACCGCGTGCGGTCCGACACGTAGTACTCCAGACCGCAGACCGACTCCGTACCGTGCGAGCACCTGGGCGCAGACCGCGCCTGCCGCGACCCGCGCCGCCGTCTCCCGCGCCGACGCCCGCTCGAGCACGTTGCGCATGTCGCCGAGCTGGTCGGTGGCCGCTCCCCCGGAGAAGTCGGCGTGGCCCGGTCGCGGCCGGGTGACGGCTCGCTTGGCCGCCTGGTCGGAATCGACCTGCCACGGATCCATCACCGCCGACCAGTTCTTCCAGTCGCGGTTGACGATGCCGAGCACGAGGGGCGCCCCCAGACTCTTGCCGTCCCGAAGGCCGCCGGTGACCTCGATGGTGTCGCGCTCGATCCGCTGCCGGCCGCCACGGCCGAAACCGTGTTGCCGGCGCTCGAGCCAGCCGTCGATCCAGCCGCGGTCGACCTTCATCCCGGCGGGGAGTCCGTCGAGGATCGCAGTCAACTTCGGGCCGTGGGATTCGCCGCCGGTGAGCAGGCGGAGGCGCCTCATTGGTGTCGCCGATTCTCGGTCATCGTGGCCGGTGCGAAAGAGGAATCTGGCGTCGTCACGACCAAGAGAATACGACGTCTGAGTCTTGATTCCAAGGTGGGAATCGGACCGACTCTCGCTGTAGGACACGGTGGTAAGATCTCGGGGTCCAGGATGAAACCGCGTCGATTCTCGGCTGTGTTCTCCGTTGTGGCGGTGCTGGCCACCGGCCCTGGGGAGAGTGCCGAACGCGCCTCTGACCGACGACAGCTCACCCTGCTCCACACCTCGGATGTGCACGGCCAGTTGCTGCCGTACGACGACCTCAGAAACACCTCGGCCCGGGGCTCGTTGGCGCAGATCGCGACCATGGTCGAGGAGGTTCGGAGCGAGGTCGACCACCTCGTGCTGGTGCTCGACTCGGGCGATACCATCCAGGGCAACCCGCTCGAGCGGTTCGCCCACATCCGCTGGGGTCGGCCGAGCCCCACCATCGAGGCCATGAAACGCATCGGGTATGACGCCATGGCGGTGGGCAATCACGAGTTCAACTTCGGGCTCGACAACCTGCGGCGGGCCGAGGCTCGGGCGAATTTTCCGTTCCTGTCGGCGAACACGATCGCCGAGGAGACCGGGAAGCCGGCGTTTCCCCCCCACCGCATCGTCGAGTCCGGTGACCTGCGGATCGGTGTGCTGGGCCTCACCACGCCGAACATCCCGAACTGGGAGCGACCCGAGAATTACCGCGGTCTGCAGTTCGAGCCGATGGACGAGGCTGCCCGCCGCTGGGTGCCGGTGCTGCGCGAGCAGGAGGAATGCGACCTGGTGGTCGTGCTTGCCCACACCGGGCTGGAGGTCGATCTCGCGTCCGGCGAATCGAACGGAACCGCCTACGAGAACTTCGGGTGGCGCCTGACCCGGGTGCCGGGGATCGACGTGCTGCTCACCGGTCACAGCCACCGCGACGTGGCGCCCCGCGTGCTCAACGGAGTCATTGCCTCGCAGCCCCAGGCGCGCGCTCGGGTGTTGACCCGGATCGATCTCGAGCTGGAGCGCGTGGACGGGCGCTGGTCGATCGTGGCGTGGCACGGCGACAACCTGGCCACCGAGGACGCCGCCCCGGACGAGGATTTCGTCGCCGCCTTCGCGGCCACCCGCCGCGATGTGGTGGCAGCGCTCGACGCGCCGATCACAACCGTGACCGCACCGGTCAGCGTGGCCGGCTGCCGGATCGCCGACTGTGCGGCGACGGACCTCATCCACGAGGCCCAGCTCGAGGCCTCGGGTGCTCAGCTTTCGCTGGCCTCGCTGCTCAGCGACCGCACGCCGAAGCTGGCGCCGGGTCCGGTGAGCTGGCGCTGGGTGCACGGACTGTACGTCTATCCGAACACCTTGGTTGCGGTCCGGGTGACCGGCCAACAGGTGAAGGACATCCTCGAGCACGCCGCCCGGTACTACGACGGCCTCGAGTGCGAATCGGGGGTGGGATGCACCGTGCTCACCGACCCCGACGTGAGGCGATACAACGTGGACAGCATGGCGGGCGTCGACTACCGTATCGACCCGACCCGCGCCGAGGGCGACCGGGTGCGCGATCTCCGGTACCGGGGGCTGGCCATCGACGTTGATCAGACCTTCACGCTGGTGTGTAACAACTATCGCGCTGCGGGCGGGGGCCACTTCCCCCACCTGGACAGTGCCGAGGTGGTGTGGACCTCGTCCAAGGAGGTGACCGAGCAGATTGGCGAGTACCTGGAGCACAACGACCCTTGGCGGCCGGCCGTCGACGGCAACTGGACGGTGGGACCAGAGGTGGTTGCGGAACGGGAGGTCGTGGCCCGAGGCGGATGACGGGGCCGTCCGTACCCAGCGGCAGTGAAGATCGTTGACGGGATCTTACGAAGGGAGGGAAAGCATGATGCGGATGAGGTGGCACAGATTTGAAGTCGGCCTGTTGCTCTTGGCAGCGTTGGCGCTGGTGCCGCAGCTGGTGTGGGCCCAGGCCAACGTGGCGACAGGGCAGCTTTTCGGGACGGCCAGGGATCCGGATGGCGCGGTGCTGCCTGGCGTCACCATCAAGGCCACCAACGCGTCGACCGGCTTTTCGCGCTCCGCGGTAACCGACGCCAGCGGGTTCTTCCGGATCGATTTGCTGCCGCCCGGCAGCTACGAGCTCCGCTCGGACCTGACCGGCTTCAGGTCGGAGGTCGCGCGCGGGGTGAACGTGACCCTCGGGTCCTCGGTGCGGGCTGATTTCGCGCTGCAGCTGAGCGCGGTCGAGGAGGAGATCGTGGTGACCGGAGAGTCGCCGGTGGTCGAGACCTCGAACCCCAATATCGGGGCTGCGGTCAGCGACGAGGCGATCGCCAACCTGCCGCTCCAGGGCCGCGACTTCACCGACTTTGTCCTGCTGACCCCAGGGACCGGAGTCAGCGACGTCGATCAGGTCGAGGGTGGACGGAACGGAATCAACATGGGCGCCCGTGCGATCCAGAACTCGTTCAACGTCGACGGCTCCAACGCGCAGTCGAGTTTCTTTGGCGAGGAGCGCGGCGGTACCAGACCACCGTTCACCTTCTCACAGGCGGCGATCAAAGAGATGCAGGTCCTCAAGTCGCCTTACAACCTGCAGTACAGCGCGACCGGCGGGGTGATCAACGCGATCACCAAGTCCGGCACCAACGACTTCCACGGCGAGGTTTTCGGCTACTACACCGACGACAGCCTGACCGAGGAGGACGCCCTGGGTCGCAAAGCGGACTCCGAACAGCTCCAGTACGGTTTCGCGCTCGGCGGCCCGATCGTCCGCGACCGGCTGCACTTCTTCACCTCGCTCGACACACAGGACTTCGAGACTCCGCACTTCACCCAGTGGGAGGACTTCCCCGAGGGACGCGAGGCCGAGTGGGAGGCGTTGACCGGCCTGGACTACGAGCAAGAAACCTCGAACTACCCGACCACCAACGACGCCCTGGTGATCCTGCTCAAGCTCGACTGGCAGCTCGGCGACAACCACCTCCTCACCGGCCGGTACAACTACTCCGACCAGGAGGGCGAAAACCTCACTTCAACCTTTGAAGATGTTGGTCAATCCAACAACGGGCTCGAGCAGAACTCGTTCGACTCGCTGGTGCTGACCCTCAACTCGGTGTTCTCCGACGACATGTTCAACGAGGCGTTCGTGCAGTTTGCGTTCGAGGAGCGGCCGCGTGCGCCGAACAACACGACGCTTCCGGAGACCCAGATCCGTGGCTTTCTCGGCACCTTCGGTCAGACCCAGTTTCATCCGTCCGGCCTCGACGAGGAGCGGTTGCAGATCGTCGACAATCTGACCTACTACCTGGGTCGCCACACGCTCAAGGGCGGCATCAACTTCGACCTGGTGTCGTTCGACAACTTCTTCCCGCGCTATGCCGGAGGCGTGTACCAGTACAACGACTGGGAGGACTTCCTCGACCAGACGACGCCGCGTAGCTTTACCCAGTCATTCTCGGATTACGACTACCGGGTGAGCTTCGACACTCCGTACTACGCGTTTTACCTGCAGGACGACTGGCGCGCGAAGCCGAACCTGACCGTCACCTACGGTCTGCGCTACGACTTTCAGGACAACGAGCAGCCCCAGGAAACCAACCCACTGTGGCCCGAGACCGGCCAGATTCCCAATGACACCGACAACTGGAGCGTGCGGGCCGGCTTCGCCTGGGACATCAACGGCGACGGCAAATCAGTGCTGCGGGGCGGCTTCGGACGCTTCTACGACTTCACGCCGACGATTCTCACGTCCACCGCACGCTTGACCAACGGCGTCCGGACGGTGCGCGTCGACCAGCTCTGTTCCGACGAGGAGTGCCCGGACTATCCAGACCTGTTCGAGGCGCAGGGCGACCTCGAGGCGTCGGTCGGCGATATTTTCTTCATGGACCCGAACTTCGAGAACGCCGAGACGAACCGCGTCTCGCTCGGCTACGAGCGCCAGGTCGGCCGCGACTTTTCGCTCGGTGTCGACGTGATCTATTACGAGACCGACAACCTCCAGTCGAAGCAGGACCAGAACCTGATCTTCACCGACGATACGACTCCGGACGGCCGTCCCCGCTACGGCGGCCGCGGTGTCGACCCGAACTTCGACCAGATCGTGATGTACAACTCCCTCGGCTGGGCCGAGTACACCGCGGTCGTGCTCAGGGCAAAGAAGCGCTACGCCAACAACTGGTTTTTCGACGCCTCGTACACCTGGGCCGACGCCAAGGACACCGACTCGAACGAGCGCTCCACCTCGACCTCGAGCGACTACATCGAGGACCAGTACGACCAGCAGGGCAACTGGGGACCGTCCAACTGGGCGGTCGAGCACAAGTTCGTGGCCTCGGTCAGCTACCAGCTGCCGTTCAACTTCCTGGTGGCGGCGATCGGCTTCTGGCGCTCCGGCTACCCGTACACGGCGGTGGATGACCGCGACAACAACGGCGACCGCTACTTCAACGACCGGGCGCTGGTCGAGGTGTCGCCGGGGGTGTACCAGCACTACGACCGCAATACCGAGCGCCAACCCGATGCCAAGAACCTCGACCTCCGGCTGAGCTGGACGGCCCGGCTCGGCAGTAACTTTGAGCTCGAGCTGATCGGCGAGGTGTTCAACGTCACCAACGCAGCCAACTGGTACAGCGTGAACTTCGAGCTGGTCAACCGTGACGGTGACATCAACGACGACTTCGGAGAACTCAACCGGGCCGGCAAGCCCCGCCGCTACCAGCTCGGCGCCAAGTTCCGGTTCTAATTCAGAGCGACCTCGATGAAACACGGGGCCTTGGGGCCCCGTTTTTTGTCGCTGAAGTCGAGCAGCCAACCCATCTCCGTATCCGAATCCGAATGCCAGCAGGTCTCGAATCACCCATCGGACACGGAGACGGATACGGAGACGGATACGGAGACGGATACGGGCACTCTCCCTGATTCGAGTGAACAGGGATGGAGCGGGTTACCATGGGGCCATGCACCGGATCCAGGTCACCCCAGCGCACGAGATCGTGGTCGATCGCGGCTGTCTTGCGCGGCTCGGGGGACTGCTCGACGGGCTCGGCGTCGACCGGCCGAGGTCGGTGGTGACGAATACCACGGTGGGCCCGCTGCACGGCGTGCGGGCGGCCGAGGCCCTCGGGGCGCCGGCGCCGATCGAGCTGCCCGACGGCGAAGCGTACAAGCGGTGGGGGGAGGTGGCGAGCCTGTTCGCCCGCTGGCTCGAGGGAGGGCTCCACCGTCAGCACACGGTGATGGCGGTCGGCGGCGGCGTGGTCACGGATCTGGTGGGTTTCGCGTCGGCCGTCTATCTGCGGGGGATCCGGTGGCTGGCGGCGCCGACGACGCTGCTCGCGATGGTCGACGCCGCGGTGGGTGGCAAGACCGGCTTCAACCTGCCGCAGGGCAAGAACCTGGTCGGCGCCTTCTGGCCTCCCCGGCTGGTGATAGTCGACTCGGAGAGCCTGGCGACCTTGCCTGTGCGTGAGCTGCGGGCGGGATTGGTCGAGGTCGTGAAGGTGGCGTGGGTCGGCGACCATGTACTGCTCGATCTGCTGGCGCGACCGATCGCCGAGTACGGCTCCATTCCGCCCTCTGCCTGGGACGATCTGGTCGTGCGGGCAGTCCAGGTCAAGGCGGGCGTGGTGCGAAAGGACCTCCGGGAGTCCGGGGCGCGCAAGGCGCTCAACCTGGGGCACACGCTGGGGCACGCGCTGGAGGCGGCCACCGAATACCAACGCTTTTTGCACGGCGAGGCGGTGGCGTGGGGGATCCAGGCGGCGGCCCGACTGGCGCGCAACCGGGGGCTGTTGGACCAGGAGGAGATGGCACGGCTGTGCGGAGTCCTGAACGGGCTCGGGCCGTTCCCGTCGGTCGACCTGATCGGCGTGGACGACGCGCTCGACCGACTGGCGCTCGACAAGAAGCGCGACGACCTCGGCGTCGGATGGGTGCTGCCCACCAACGACGGCGTGGTGCTCGATCAGAGGGTGAGTGCAGACGAGGTGCGGCAGGTTCTCGGCGAGCTGAAGCGGTTCGGGTAGAGCCATTCCACTGAACATCGCGCTGCGCTAGGATGGTTCTCCCAATGAGCACGCACCCCACCGACGTGACACCGACAGCCGAGCCGGTGAGCGACCGCCTACCGCACGAGCCGGACGCCGAACGCGCGGTGTTGGGCGCGGTCCTGCTCGACCCCGGAGCTTTGCTTCAGGTGCTGGAAGTCCTGCGCGGCGATGAGTTCTACCTGGAGAGCCACCGGATCGTGTTCACGGCGTGTGCCGACCTGCACCAGGAGGGGGGAGCGGCCGACCTGCTCACCATCACCAACCACCTGCGGGAGCAGGGGCTGCTGGAGCGTGTGGGTGGAGCCTCCTACCTGTCGTCGCTGGTGGACGCACTGCCCGACGTTGCGAACGTGACCCACTACGCGGAGATCGTGCACGATAAGTTCGTCAAGCGGCAACTGATCGCCACCGCACAGCGAATCCTCACAACCTGCAGCCTGGACCAGGGCGGAGCACGCGAGGCGGTGGAGATCGCGCAGCGCGACGTCTACCGGATCGCCGAGGACACGCTCACCGGGGGCCTGATCCATATTCGCGGCATCGCAGATCGCGAGCTCAAAAACCTCGAGGAGAGTCGAACCACCCACTCCACCTTGACCGGAACCGACACCGGTTTCGTCCGGCTCAATGAACTCACCTCCGGTCTGCAGCGTAAGGACCTGGTGATCCTCGCCGCCCGACCGTCCATGGGGAAGACCTCGTTGGGACTCAACATCTGTGCCCACGCCGCCCTGCGCGGCGGCAAGAAGGTGGCGATCTTCTCGCTCGAGATGGCGGCCGAGCAGCTGGTGCGACGGCTGCTGGCGTCGGAGGCGCGGGTCGATCAGCGTCGGCTCGCCACCGGCTATCTCGCCAAGTCAGACTGGCCCAAGTTGACCATGGCTGCCCAGGCGCTGCAGGACGTCAACATCTGGATCGACGACTCGCCCGGCGCCACGGTGCTGGAGCTGTCCGCCAAGGCGCGGCGGCTCAAGCAGGAGCAGGGCATCGATCTGGTGATGGTGGACTACATGCAGCTGATGTCCGGGGGAACCAGGTTCACCAGCCGGCACGAGGAGGTGTCGGCCATCTCGCGCGGCCTCAAGGCGATCGCCAAGGAGCTCGACGTGCCGATGTTGGTGCTGTCCCAGCTTTCGCGTCAGCCCGAGCGCCGCGGTGGTGATCATCGGCCCCAGCTCTCGGATCTGCGCGAATCGGGCAGCATCGAGCAGGACGCGGACGTGGTGATGTTCATCATCCGCCCGGCCATGTACGACCCCGACACCGAGGACCCGCGCAGGGCCGAGCTGATCATCGCCAAACAGCGCAACGGACCTACCGGCGAGATCGATCTCATCTTCCAGAACGAGTACACCCGGTTCGAGAATGCGGACTTCAGCCGCGACGACGGCGAGGCCCCGTGGTGATCTCACGGTGATCGCCTGGCTCGATCGGTTCGGCAGGACGGTGATCGCCGGGTTTGAAGACCTCGGCCGCTTCTTCTACATCATGGCGCAGACGGTGCTGTGGACCCCGCGGCGGCCTTTCGACCTGCGAGAGTGGTTGCGGCAGATGGTCCGGGTCGGGTGGGAGACGATTCCGGTGGTCTTCCTGACCTGTATGTTCACCGGGATGGTGCTCGCCCTCCAGACCTACCGTGGCTTCGAGCGCTTCCACGCCGAGGGCTTCGTCGGATCGGTTGTGGCGCTCTCGCTCACCCGGGAGCTGGCACCCGTACTGACCGGGTTGATGGCGGCAGGTCGGGTCGGCTCGTCGATGGCGGCCGAACTCGGGACGATGCGGGTGACCGAGCAGATCGATGCGCTCTACGCCATGGCCACCGAACCCGTCCACTATCTGGTGGTGCCTCGGGTCAACGCCTCGATCCTGATGCTCCCACTGCTCACCCTGGTCGGCGATGCCGTCGGGATCCTCGGAGGCGGGTTGGTGGCGGTCGGACTGTTCGGCGCCAACAGCTTCATGTATGTGGAGCGCACGTTCCAGTTCCTGGAGATCAACGACGTCACCTCAGGCCTGATCAAGGCCGCGTTCTTCGGGTTGGTGCTTTCGGTGACGGGCTGCTCGAAGGGTTTCTACACCTCGGGCGGGGCCGAGGGGGTTGGCCGAGCGACCACGGCGGCGGTAGTGTTGGGAAGCTTGTACATTCTGATCTCTGATTTCTTCCTGACCAAGATTCTGTTCTGATGATGACTCCAGAGCCCAAGATCAGCGTGATCGACCTCGTCAAGTCGTTCGGGGACAAGCAGGTTCTGCGTGGCATCGACCTCGATGTGATGCCGGGTGAGTCGGTTGTCGTGGTCGGCGGATCGGGAGCGGGCAAGACCGTCCTGCTGAAGCACCTGATCGGGTTGCTCCAGCCGGACGAAGGCCACGTTGTCGTGGCGGGTGTGGATCTGACCATGGCCTCTCCCCACGCGGCGCTCGAGCTGCGCAAGCGGTTCGGGATGAGCTTCCAGGAGGGTGCGCTGTTCGACTCCATGACGGTGTTCGACAACATCGCCTTTCCGATCCGGCGTCACACCGAATCGTCGCGGTCTGCGGTCGCCGAACGAGTCGATGAGTGCCTCCGGTTGGTGCGCCTCGACGGAGTGGAGGACAAGTATCCGGCCGAGCTGTCCGGGGGCATGCGACGCCGCGTCGGTTTCGCGCGGGCGATCTCCTTGGAGCCGGAGATCCTGCTGTTCGATGAGCCAACCTCGGGGCTCGACCCGGTCAACACGGCCGCCATCGGGAATGTCATAAATCAGCTGCGGGGCGAGTTGGAGGTCACGGTGGTCACCATCACCCACGACATGGCCCTGGCATTCCGGATCGCCGACCGGATCGCCATGATCAGGAACGGCCGCATCGTCGCCCTTGATGAGCCGGAGGGCTTTCGGGAGTCCGTCGAACCGTACGTGAAGGCGTTTCTCGAAGGCGAGGTGCCGGCCGACGCAGACGAGGAGTTGCTATGACGCCCGCCGCGAAGATCGGACTGTTCATGCTGCTTGCGTTGATCATCTTGGGAGTGTTCATCATCAAGATCGAAGATATCCCGGTGGGTGATCGTGGCGAGCGGCTGGTGGTGACGGCACGGTTCGAGTCGGCGGCGGGACTGGATCGCAAGGCGCCGGTGCGCATCGCCGGTGTTCGGGTCGGCAAGGTCGAGTCCATACGTTTGGATGGCGCCGAGGCGTTGCTCGAGCTTTCGCTCGACCCCGGGGTGAGACTGCACGAGGGAGCCTGGGCGCAGGTCACCAGCATGGGGATGCTCGGCGACCGATACGTGGAGGTGATCCCCGGTGACCCGAACGCGCCGCCGTTGGCGCAGGGGACAGAGCTCGGCGGTGTGACACCGCCGTCGTTCGACGACATCATGAAAGTGACCAGCGAGATCGGCAGCGACGTCAAGCAGGTCACCGAGGCGCTGCGCGGTTCGCTCGGGGGACAGCAGGGCGCCGAGAAGATTGCCGAGATCGTCGACAACATCCGCGACCTCACGGCATCGCTCAAGGAGCTGATAGCCCAGAACCAGGAGAACGTCAACCAGACCACGGACAACTTCCGCGCCTTCTCCGAGACTCTTCGCGTGGAGATGCCCAGGATCGCCGACAAGATGAACCTGCTCGCCGACCAGCTCAACGCGGTGGTCGGAGAGAACCGAGACGACGTCCAGGCTTCGCTCGCCAACCTTCGAGATCTGTCAGATAAACTGCGAACGACAGCGGACAACCTGAACTCCATCACCGGCACGATCGCTTCGGGCGAAGGCACCATCGGCAAGCTCGTCAACGACGACGAGACCGTCGACAACCTGAACCAGACCCTCGACTCGATCGACGGAGGGGTCAAGACCCTGCAGAACAGCTTCGGCCGCTTCGAGCGGTTCCGCCTCGACATGATAGTCCGTGGAGAAGGGCTGTCCGCGGTCGACGAGGGGCGGTTCGCGTTCGGCTTTGATCTGTGGACCAACGAGCGGCGGTTCTTCCGCGTCGAAGGTGTCGACACCCCGTTCGGCAAGACCTCGACCCAGACGGTGGTCGAGAGGGTGACCTATCCGGACGGGTCCACCGAGGAGACCGTCACCGAGCAGTTCAAGACCGAGGACAAGCTCGCTTTCAACGCGCAGATCGGCTACCGGATCTTCGACCGCACGCAGTTTCGAGCCGGGCTCTTCGAGTCGACCGGAGGTTTCGGCGTGGACCAGTCGTTCCTGGTCGCCGACCGGCCGCTCCGAGTCAGCTTCGAGGCGTACGACTTCAACCGGAGGATCGTCGAGGATCCCCACCTTCGGCTCGAGGGGCGGTTCTTCGTCACCAACCACGTCTTCGTGATGGCGGGCTGGGACGACCCACTATTTAACGAGGCGTCCTCGGTGTTGTTCGGCGGCGGCGTGATCTGGACCGACGAGGACATCAAGTACAGTCTCGGGCTCGCCGCTGGAGCGATGAATTGACGGCAACCCCGCCCCGGCCCGCTGATCTCACCGGGTTTCGTCGGGCGAACGACGAGGTGCGAAATGGCTGAGACGGTCTTCTTCTGCACCTCCTGCGGCCACGAGTCCGGGAAGTGGCTCGGCCAGTGTCCGGGATGTGGCGAGTGGAACAGCTACACAGAACAACCGACCGCGACCAGGAGCAAGGCCCGGCCCGCGGTGAGGCGCGGCGCCTCCCCGATGCCGGTGACCGAGGCGGTTGCCACGGTGACTGCCCGCGTAACCAGTGGGCTGGAGGGCCTCGACCGGGTGCTCGGCGGCGGTCTGGTTCCGGGAAGCCTGGTGCTCGTGGCCGGTGAGCCTGGAGTGGGCAAGTCGACGCTCCTGCTCCAGGTGGCTGCCTCACTGGCGGGGCGAGGCGAAACCGTGGTGTACGTGACCGCCGAGGAGTCGGCGGAACAGGTGGCGGTGAGGGCGCAGAGGATCGGTCAGGCGTCGGAGCGTCTGCTGCTGTTTCCGGAGACTTCGTGCGAGGCGGTCGTCCAGCGGCTCGCCGAGCTGGAGCCCGCGCTCGTGGTCGTCGACTCAGTGCAGGCGATGGTTGTCGAAGAGGCAGACGGAATCGCGGGCTCGGTGGGTCAGGTGCGCCAAGTGGCGGCGGCGTTCCAGCTACTGGCCAAGACCCGCGGAGTGCCGGTGGTACTGGTTGGACACGTCACCAAGGAGGGTTCGATCGCCGGTCCCAAGCTGCTCGAGCACCTGGTGGACGTGGTGCTCGCGCTCGAGGGTGAGCCCGATCATGACCTGCGCGTTCTGCGAGCGGCAAAGAACCGGTTCGGAACGGTCGCAGAGCTCGCGCTGTATTCGATGACCGACGTCGGGATGGAGGGGGTCCGCAACCCCTCGGCGTGGCTGTTGGAGGACCGGCAGGTGGGATCCCCGGGGTCGGCCGTGGCGGTTGCCATGGAGGGCACCGCGCCGCTGCTCGTCGAGGTCCAGGCGTTGGTGGCGCCGTCCTCGCTCGGCTCTCCGCGCCGGGTCGCACAGGGTCTGGACGGGTCGCGCCTCGCGCTACTTGTGGCAGTGCTGGAGCGGCGGACCGGGCTGCGGTTCGCCGATCAGGACGTGTTCGTCAATCTGGTGGGCGGGCTCAGGCTGCGCGAACCGGCCCTGGATCTGGCGGTGGCGGCGGCGTTGGTGTCGTCATCGGCGGACCGACCTGTGCCGGCGGATCTCGCCGTTTTCGGCGAGGTCGGTTTGTTGGGCGAGGTGCGGGCGGTCAGCCGGACCTCCGAGCGGGTGCGCGAGGCGGCCGCGCTCGGCTTTGAACGGGTGGCGATGGCGGCGCGCAGTGCCGATGCACGATTGGAGCTTCCTGCGGTGCCGATCGTCAACGTCTCCGGTCTGGTCGAGCTGCTGGCGGGGCGTGACTGAGGCCCGGAGCGACGGCCGACCAACCACGAAGACACGAAGACACAAAGACACGATGAGAAGAAACCGCAGATCATGCAGATCAACGCAGATTAGAAGAAACCGCCCACAGATCACACGGATACAGCAGAGAAGGTCCCTGCCCGCATCACCACAGAGGCTCAGAGATACGGAGACGCAGAGGACGGTCTGACGGGGAGTACCTCTGAGTCTCGTTTGGCAGTGGCGCCAGTGCCTTCATCTGCCTGCATCTGCTTTATCTGCGGCTTGTCTTCTTGGCCGGTGGGGGCTTTGTGTCTTCGTGTATTTGTGGTGAGTTCTTCCTGAGAGATGCGAGGCGCTCGAGGTCATCGAGGGTGCCGGATCAGCCGCCGATTTCTGCCTCCACAGTCCTCAGGAAAACCTCCGGGAAGAGGGCGTAGAACGCCATCGCCGGCTCGAGCTGGGCGAGCGAGATCTGGTCGCTGACGGAGTGCGAGTGGACCTCGTCCGCGGGGCCGAACCCGATCGTCGGGATGCCGAACATGCCGGCGGTCGCGCAGCCGTGCGACGAGAACGCCGAGCGATGGATGCGTGGCTGCCTCCCGAGGACGCGCTCGGCGGTGGTGAGGGCGGCCCGCACTGCGGCGCTGTCCTCCGGGGTTTCCCAGGGCGGGAAGTACTTGCGCGTCGGGTAGGTGAACCCGCGCCACGACGGCTGATCGTAGTCGAGGAGCCGTACCTTCGCGTCTCCCTGTGCCACCTCGGACATCTGCTCCAGTTGCCGGACCGCCTGCTCGCTCGTCTCGCCGATGGTCAGTCTGCGGTCGATGTGGATCGTGCAGTCGTCCGGGATAGCGGTGAGCGACGGCGAGCCGGAGGAGATCCCGGTCACGGCGATCGAGCCTGGCCCCAGCCAGGGGTGGCTCGGCGTGAGTTCATGGTGGAGTCGCTGAATGCCGGCCACGATCGGGGACATGGCGTAGATGGCGTTGCTGCCTCGATCAGGCTGCGAACCGTGAGTGGACTCGCCGTGGGTGGTGATTTCCAGCTCCATCCGGCCACGTTGCCCGCGGCACACGCCGAGGTGGGAGGGCATCGCAATGACGACCACATCGGGCTTCATGTCGAACTCGTTGATCAGGTACTGCCAGGCGAGCCCCACACAGTCCTCTCCGTTGACCGTGGCGGTTACCAGGACAGTCACGTCGTCGGGCAGACCGATCTCGCGCGCGAGGGCAGCTCCGTGCACCACCGCCGCCAGGCCGCCCTTCTGGTCGGAGGCGCCGCGCCCGTAAAGGGTGCCGCCGGAGATCACGCCTCGAAACGGGTCGTACCGCCATCGAGTGGGATTGGAGATGCCGACCGTGTCGACGTGGGCGTCCAGCGCAACCACCCGTGGCCCCGACCCGATCCTCCCGAGGACGTTCCCCATGGCGTCGATCTCGACCTCGTCGTACCCGAGGCGCTCCATCTCGCGCACCACGCGCTCACAGACCAGCCGCTCCCCGCGGCTTGGCGAGGGCACTGTGACGAGATCCCGCAGGAACTCGATGCAGGCGGCGTTCGCCTCCGTGGCGAGTTGAAACAGCTGGCCGTCCAACCGTGCTGACGTGTCCGCAGGACGATCCATCGATCGGTCCCCTCCTGGATGAGAATTTTTTCACAAAGAGTGCAGGAGAGCAAGATGGCGAGGGATGAACGTTACCCTGAGGTGACGTTCCGGGGTCTGGAAGCTCTTCTTGCGTCGATGCGTTTTGGTGGCGCTGTGTTCGGGAACGGGAACGAGAGGGGAGCGGCCCTACACCCTGGACCCGAAGATCGCGGTGCCGACGCGGACCATGGTGGCGCCCTCGGCGATGGCGATCTCGAAATCCTGGGTCATTCCCATCGAAAGCTCCGGCAGAGCCTTGCCGCAGCGGTCCTGCAGACGATCTCGGAACTCGCGAACGGTGCGAAAGTGACCACGGGCCTCCTCCGGGTCGGACGACCGGGGAGGGATCGCCATCAGCCCCATCACCTCGAGGCGGGGGATGGCCAGTGCGGCGTTCACCAGGTTCGCGGCGTCCTCCGGGAGCGCGCCGGACTTCTGGGGCTCACGGCCCACGTTCAACTCGATCAGGATCGGTTGTCGGCGCTCTGGCCAGTGCTCCTCCAGCAGGTACCCGAGGCGTTGCACGAGGTCGGGGCGGTCCACTGTGTGGATGACGTCGAACAGCTCGAGCGCGCGTCGAGCCTTGTTCCGTTGCAGCGGACCGATGAGGTGCCAGCTCGCGGCCGGGACGAGGGGTTTCTTGACCGCGGTTTCCTGGACTCGGATCTCACCGAGATCCGTGACGCCGGCGGCAACTGCAGCGGCCAGCATCTCTGGAGGAAAGGTCTTACCGACGGCCACAAGCCTGATCGCTGAGGGCTCGCGGTCGCTGGCGATCGCCGCGGCCTCGATGCGCTGTCGCACCTGGGCAATCCGGTCCGAGATTGTGGACGCCATGAACTTCACGGATCAGCCGGCGTTCACCTCGGGAACGCCCTGATCGACGATCTCCTCGAAGAACAGGATCCGATGGCAGTGTTCGCAGACGATGATCTCTTGGCAACGACGTACCCGCTGCTGGAGGTGGGGGCGGACGGCGAAGTGGCACACAGAACAGGTCCCCTCCGTGACCGCGGCGACCGCGGTGCCCTTCTTGCTTCCCAGCAGCCGCAGAAAGCGGGCGCGGTGCTTCGGGTTGAGGTCGGCCTCGGTCCGTTTGGCTTGCTCGGCCAGGTCGTGAACCTGGCCGCGTAGTTCGTCCTTGCGCCGCTCCCAGCCGGCGACAACCTCGTGATGCGCGCTCTCCTCCTCGGGTCGTGCCTTTTGGCGGGCGTCGATCTCGTCGGTCAGATCGGTGATGGCGGTCTCGAGTTCTTCTCGTCGAGCGGCGGCTTCGTTGAGTGCTTTCTCGGCGTAGTCGATTTCCGAGATGACCGCCGTGAACTCACGCTCGTTGGTCACCATCCCTTTCTGACGCTGGAAGTGGGCCAACTCGAGCTTCCACTCCTCCTCCTTCTTCTTGACCTTGATGAGCTCTTCGGAGTGCTCGGCAACCCGGGCCTCCATTTCCAGCAGCTCGGTTTGGCGCTTGCGGTTCTCCTCCTGCAGCTCCCTGACCTCTGGGGGAGGCGTCCGGCGCTCTCGGATCGCCTCCGCGATGCGGTCATAGGTTCCCTGCAGTCGAACCAACAGAACGAGATCGTGACGTACGCTCTCCACCGATGAGCCTCGCTCTCCTGCGGCACGAGCCGCCCGGACAACTGATGTATGGTAGCGCGACGGGTCGTGTCCGGCAAGCCAGATGGCTGCTGCTCGGGACCCCTCTCCGTGGGGCGGAACGGGACGTGGGATCCGTGGGCCCACCAGGATTCGAACCTGGGACCGTCCGGTTATGAGCCGGCGGCTCTGACCGCTGAGCTATGGGCCCCGGCTGATATTACCCTTATCCACGGTTGTCGGGTAGGACGGCGGGCCGAATCAACCGCTTCCCTCGGAGAACGGCTTCAGCAGGTGAGCACGCGACGGGTGGCGCAGCTTGCGCAGTGCCTTGTACTCGATCTGACGGATCCGCTCGCGAGTCACGTTGAATGTACGGCCGACCTCCTCCAGGGTGTGCTCGGTGCCGTCCCCGATGCCGAACCGCAGCTTGAGCACCTGTTCCTCGCGCGGAGTGAGCGATTTGAGAACCGTCTCGGTGTGGTCCTTGAGGGTCCGCATGATGACCGCCTCGATCGGTGACACCGAGTTGGTGTCCTCGATGAAATCGCCGAGGTGGGAGTCCTCCTCCTCGCCGATCGGTGTCTCCAGCGAGATCGGTTCTTGTGAGATCTTGTGGATCTTGCGCACTTTGCCGACCGGCATTTCCATCCGGGCGGCGATCTCCTCTACCGTGGGTTCTCGGCCCAGTTCCTGCACCAGCATTCGCGTGGTGCGAGTGAGCTTGTTGATCGTCTCGATCATGTGGACCGGAATCCTGATGGTGCGTGCCTGGTCCGCGATCGCTCGCGTGATCGCCTGCCGGATCCACCAGGTGGCATAGGTGGAGAACTTGTATCCACGGCGATATTCGAACTTGTCCACCGCCTTCATCAGACCGATGTTCCCCTCCTGGATCAGGTCCAGGAACTGGAGCCCCCGATTGGTGTACTTCTTGGCGATCGACACCACCAGGCGGAGATTGGCCACGATCAGCTCTTGCTTGGCGCGGTCGGTTTGCGACTCGCCCCGCCGCACCTCTGCGAGCAGGACCTTGAGCCTGTCGTAGGGGATCTCGAATCGCTCCTGCAGTCGGTCGAGCTCCTCCTCGTAGCGTTTCACCCGGGCCGAGTAGAACTGCCGGCGCTCCGCGTTGCGCTCCTGTTGGACCTTCCTGCGATCCTTGTTGATCGTTTGGATCGGAATGGCGAACTGGCGCTCCACCTCGCCGAGAAAAGTCAGGAGACGGTTCCGGGTCGTGGTGGTGAAGTCGGCCTTGCGAACCAGCACGGCAATCTCGGCGGTGTTGGCGGCGATCTTGTCCGACAGCTCCTGGTGGCGTTTGCCGCTCTTCTTGCACCGTCGCAGGCGCTGTTTGAGCTCGCGGGACTCGTCATCGAGTTCGGTGATTGTGCAGAACAACCGCAGTCCCTCGCGCACACGGTCCTCGGCCTTGTCGTCCAGTTGGGTGGTGTGGCCCTGCAGCAGCTCGCGCATTCCTCGGCGTTCGCGACGCGCCTGCTCGTTTGTGCGGAGGAACAGCTCGAGCAGCAGCGGCTCCTTGGAGAGTGCGATGAAGACACGTGCCTCTCCGGCCTCGATCCGCTGTGCGATCTCGACCTCGCCCTCGCGATCGAGCAGCTTGACCGTGCCCATTTCCCGCAGGTACATGCGTACCGGATCGTTGGTCTTCTCGAGCTGCTCAGTGGCCGGTCTCGTTTCGGTCTTGCCCGGGGTCGGTGCCGGAGGCTTGCCTTCAGTCGTCTGAGCCCGCGACTCCGGGTCGTTGGACTCGGCGTCAACCACATCGATGTCGAGTTCGCTGAGACGCATGTAGATGTCGTCGAGCTCCTCGGCAATCCCGGTGACCTCTTCCGGCAGGTTCTCGTACAGCTCCTCGTACATGATGAAGCCGCGTTCCTTGCCGGTCTGGATCAGCTTGCTCAGCTCAGGATACTTTTCTTCAATCTGCACGCGTTTCTCCTCCGAATCGCGGACTGTTGGAGACGGGGGCCTTGTTTGCGGAGTGAACGGAATCAGCCATCCTCTCAACGCGCGCGGTACAACACCATCGCGCCGGGAATCCTTCCCGAATCGGGCAGCTCACCTTGTCGCATCCATCGAGCTATGTGTCTGGGCGGGCACGTTGCGATCTGCAAAGACCTGCAACTCAGGCCTCCTCGCCATCTAGGGGAATATGGGCCCCGTTCGCCGGTTTGGCAACCCCTTGCGGCGCAACAACCAGGTTTTTTGGAAGATATTCGGGTTTTTTGGCGCAGAGGTGACAAATTCGGCTGTTCTCGTGCCTTGAACTACAGTTCTGGACGCCGAGATCGAAGCCGGTGCAGCCGCTCCTGAAGCACGGCGACGGAATCGTCATCGCGCTTCGACTCTGCGCGGCGGATTTCTTCGGTGAGTCGCTTGGCCTGGACTTTCCACTGCTCCGTCAACGCCACCGTCAACTGCTTCCTGATCGCCTCCTCGGTGAGCGCGGGGACCTCGCTGGTCGCGACCTGCGCCACGAGAGTCGTCAACTCGTCGTCCTTATCGCTGCGGCGCAACCAAGCGAAGAAATCTCTACTCCCGTCGTCCTCACCCTCCTCGAATTCCCGAAGTGCTTCGACCAGCCGCCCGACCCGCGGATCGGACCTCAGCGACGGGTCGATCTCACGGGCGATGCTGCGTCGCCATTTCGAGCCTCCCTCGAGCATGATGCGGACCAGCATCGCCTCCCCGGACGGCAGAGATTGCGGCGTCGGTCTCCGGATCGGCGCCTGCCGGCCGCCAACCCTGCGTGCCAGATCTCTCAGCACTTCGGCGGAGAAGCCGAGACGGATGCTCAGCTCCATGATCAACTCGCTCCTGGTGTGCGGATCCTGGGCAGCCGCGACAAACTCGGCGAGTTCGGCGCCGGCACGCTGCCTCTGGCTCGGGTTGTCGGGGAGGTCTGCGACGAGAAAGTCAACCAACGGGGTTGGTTCGGACAACAACTCCTGGGCCGCTGCCGGTCCCTGTTCGCGGATGACGTCGTCCGGATCCTTGCCCTGTTGCAATTCGACGACCGCGACGCCGACTCCGTTTTCGAGCAGCACGCGAACCGCGGCGAGCGCCGCCCGCCTGCCGGCGTCATCCGCGTCGTAGCACAGCAGGACGCGTGGCTGCCGATCGGCGGATGCGACCCGGGTTCCGAGGTCCCGTCGAAGCAACCGAGCGTGGTCGGCCGAGAGAGCGGTTCCGAGTGTCGCCACGACGTGGTGGATCCCCGCGCGATGCAGCGAAAGACAGTCGAAGTAGCCCTCGACGACGATGGCCTCTCCGGATTGGCGAATCGCCGGACGTGCCCGGTCGAGGCAGAACAGGGTTGACCGTTTGTGGAAGAGGACGCTTTCCGGGCTGTTGAGATATTTGGGTTCGCCGTCCCCCAGAATGCGGCCGCCGAACGCCACCATCTTCCCGTCCGCAGCCCGAATGGGAAACGTGATTCGCTTGCGGAAGCGATCGTACGGCGACCCGCCTGACGAGGCCTCGACGGTGAGTCCCGCAGCGATCAGGCTGCCCTGAGGGTGACGACGTACGAGGTGTTCCGTGAGTTGCCGCCAGTCGTCGGGCGCCCACCCGAAACCGAACTCGGACCACGTGGCGGGCTCGAATCCCCGTCGCTGCAGCTCACGCCGCGCGGCGGTCCCAGCCGAGGAACCGAGCTGCTCTGTGAAGAACTGCTGGGCCTCCTCGAGCAGCGATCGGATGCGGTCCGCCTCCTCCCGTCGACGACTGGTTTCAGGGCTGCGTGGAGGAAGCGCGACCCCGAATCGGCCCGCGAGCCGCTCGACCGTTTCGGGGAACGAGAGCCGTTCGACCTCCATCACGAACTTGAAGACATCCCCGCCCCGGTTGCAGCCGAAGCAGTAGTAGAGACCTTTGTCGGGATCGACCGAGAACGAAGGCGTCTTCTCGTCGTGGAAGGGGCACAGGCCTTCGTATTTGCGCCCCCGCTTCCGGAGACGGACGTGCTCGCCCACCACCTCCACCAGATCGGCGGCGTCGCGGACCTGTTCCACCGTGTCACGTCCGAGGTCGAAGTCGGCCATCAGTGCGCATTGTACGCAATCCACATTGTGAGCCGCCATAAATGATTTCTTGTCATGCAATTCGCGAAGCGATCTGCACAGCGAAGTGCTCACGAATTCGATGTCGCCGGCCCTGGATGAGGGCGTGGGGGCTCGGCCGCCCGGCACTCATGCCAAGGGCTTGAGGGCTTGAAAGGAGTTCAACTGGAGCCCCTATTTTCAGGCCCACAAGCCCGCAGGCCCGCTAACTTTGAGTGCCGGGCTGGGCCTCGGGGCTTGGCGACAGCACTCCGTCAAGCCCGCGTGCCCACAAGCCCACCGTTCTACTCTCCGACGTCGAGGGTTACTTCCGTGACGCCGGTCCCTCCGAGGTGTTGGGGCGGATGTCTGAACGAACGAACGGCGGGGTGCGATCGACAAACATCCGCCACCGTCCGGCGTAGGACTCCGGTGCCGTGGCCGTGGATCACGCGGACGCGTGCCGGTCCGTCGGCCAGGGCCTGATCGAGGAATCTCTCCAGCTCGTCCCTGGCGAGCTCGCTATCCATGCCGAGGAGCACCAGTTCGGAGACCGACGGCTCGTCGCTGGTGACCTCCACTGTGGCGTTCGGCGGCGGCGGTTCGGCGCGATCGTCCGGCGCGAGATCGGCCGCGGCGACCCAAAGCCGCTTGCCGTCTACCATGACCTGCGCCTGCGTGCCACGGATCGCCGACAGTGTTCCACTGCGATCCAGGGAGATCACCTTGACGCGCGCTCCAGGTTCGGGTGCAGTCGAGATTTCATCGCCGACCTCGGGCGGGCGATCGTCGAACGCGAGTGCCTCCGACCGGATGCGCTGCCTGTGGCGCTTGCCGATCTTTTCCTGGCGGGAGATGAGTTCGTCGAGCCGAGCGAGCGCCTCGTCGAGGCGCCGCTGTGCGCGCCGTCGAAGGAGGTCGCGTTCGCGCGCCAGCTCCTTTGGGAGCTGTTCGCGCTCCCGCCGCAGCTGCTCGACCTGTTGCTCGACATCTCGCTGGAGCGCGCGAAGCTCGCGCTGCTGACGAGCACAGGTTTCACGGTCGCCGATGAGCTCTTGTTCGAGCTCCTCGAGTCGGCTCAGCCAACGGTCCAGCTCGAGATGTTGGCCGCCGAGGAGGTCGCTGGCTCGGCCCAGTACTGAGGCGGGGATGCCGCTACGGGAGGCGATCTCGAGTGCCCGCGAACGCCCTGGACGACCGATGGTGAGGGAGTAGGTGGGGCGCCCCTCGGCCTCGTCGAACTCCATCGCACCGTTGTCCATGCCTTCGGCGTCACCGGCCACCATGGCGATCGCCGCGAGGTGGGTGGTTGCCACGGACAGGCAGCCCCGGTCGGTCAGCTCTTCGAGTAGTGCGCATCCGAGAGCGGCCCCTTCGAGCGGGTCCGTCCCTGCGCCCAGCTCGTCGTACAACACCAACGTCTGCTCGTCGGCCCGGTCCAGGAGCCGCGCCGTGGCGGCCATGGCCCCCGAAAAAGTCGACAGGTCGGCGGACACGTCCTGCTCGTCACCGATGTGACACCAGATCTGGTCAAATCCGGGAATCAACGTGCCGTCGTCCACGGGCAGCGGTATCCCGTGGTAACACATGAGGACCATCATCCCGAGCGTCTTCAGCGCCACCGTCTTTCCGCCGGCGTTGGGTCCGGAGATGACCAGGGTGCGCACGCCCTCGGGCAGGCGAAAGTCGAGCGGCACGACTCGATGCGACGGATCCCGCTGCTCGCCCTCGCTGAATACGTCGGCGCGCAGTGTCTGCAGTCGCTCGTCGAGGAGTGGGTGACGCGCTTGACGGAGCAGCAACTCGGAGCCCTCGCCCGGGACCACGACCAGGCCGTCGAAGAGCCGACCGAACTGGGCCCGCGCCTGAACGGCGTCCAGCTTGGCCAGCGTCGTGACCGCAGCTGAGAGCTGGTCGCGAAATCCGAGGAACTGAGCGGCGATCTCGGCAACGATTCGCTGGACCTCGTGGCGTTCTCCGGCGATGGCGTTGGCGAGGTCGTTGTTGAGCTCGACCACGCCGAACGGCTCGACGAATGCCGTGGCGCCGCTTCCCGACGTGTCGAGCAGGAGCCCCGGTAGCTGGCCGCGCGCGTTGGCACGAACGGGCAAGCAGTAGCGATCGCGTCGAACGGTGGGCGGCGAGTCGATGGTGATGTCGGGGTGGCTCTTTCGGATGCCGTCAAGTTGCCGCACGAGATCGTGACGAGCCCTGCCTATGAGGCGACGGAGACGCGCCAACTCGGGGGACGCCTGGTCGTCAACGGTGCCGTCCCTGCGAATTCTGGGCGCGACATGGGCGATGAGCTCCGAGGTGTCGGGCAGGGTAGCCCCGATCTCGAAGACCTCCGCCCGCCCGCTCTTCAGCCGCGCGCGCGCCGTATTGATACGCCGGGCGAGGGTGATCAGGGCCAACAGGTGGCTCGGTTCGGTGGGTGCCGGCGCACCTGGCTCGAGCCACTCCACGGCATCGTCCACCCCCTCGAGGGAGAGTCTCCCGTCGTCGTCGATCAGTCGATCGAACGCTTCGGTGAGTCGAGCGGAGCGGATGGCCTCGGCCAGCGGCGGCAGGCCGTCAAATGTGGTCAGAAGAGCTCGGCCCAGGCGCGTCTGTGCCTGGGCCGATACGAGTGTTTGCAGCTTGTCGAATTCCAGGTCGATGGCGAGGGCCCGGTTCACGAAACGACCCGTGGCCCGGGCGGGCTACAGCAGCCCCGCCTTGCGCTGTTTGGCCATCTTGCGGAGCATCTTCTTGCGGGCTTGGATCATCTGGCGCTTCCGCTGCTCGGACGGTTTCTCATAGAATCTGCGCCGTTTGACCTCGGAGAGGATGCCAGCTTTCTCGCACTTCCGCTTGAAACGGCGGAGTGCCTGTTCGAACGATTCGCTGTCGCGAACCATGACTCCTGTCGGCATGCTGGTGATCACCCCCTCTCTGCGCACAACTCACGCTGCCGCGTACCCAGCGCGGGGCGGTAGGCTATCACCTTGGCCGCCCCCCGGTCAAATGTGCTGCGTGATCGAGGCACACACCGCCGCGTCGTCGCCGGGCGGCGCGGCGAGGCAATCCTACTCGTCGGCGACCTGCGGTTTCACCGCGTCGAAGTTCATGTGGTAGACCTTGTCGGTCTTGGTCCTGAACGAAATCGCGGCGGCGCCCCCTTCCCGCTTTCGGTAGAGCCACATTTCGACGCCGCGCTTGTCGTCGACCTTGATGTTTTGGTAGTACGGCACTCCTGCCAGCACTTTGACCTCTTCTTTGGTCATGTTCTTTTTGACCGAGTCGAATCGCTCCTGAGTGATGTAACGCCAATCATCGAGCTCCGAGATGTGGTCGACGAGCGGTCGGTAAGTCGTCAGGCCGGACTGCTCGAAGAGATTCTCGGCGGATGCGAGGTGGTCGATCGCCTTCTTGTAGTCGCCGGATTTCTGCACGATGTCGTAGGCGACGATGATGGCCTCTTCCGAGTAGATCCCGAGCGCTCTCGCGGTGTCCGGGCTGTCCGGGAAATCGTTGAGCGCAACGTTGAGGTACTCGGCCAGTTCGGCCTGCAGCTCCTCGAACGTCGCGTCCTGGGAAGCTGTCAGCTCTTCAATCTGAGCGGGGAGCTCCTCCATCATGGCCTGCTGCTCCTCGGAGCGCTCTCGCTCTGCGAGGGCCTCGATCTCGGCGAGGCTCGATTGCGCGGACTCCAGGTCGGCGCGGGTCTGCGTCAGGGTCTCGTAGAGCTGTGTGATGGTGGCGAACTGCTCTGCCAGTTCGGCCTGCTTCAGTTCCTCCTCGCTGGGTCCCCTTGAGCATCCGTTCACAAGACTCAGTGAGACAATGACAGCAACAAGGCCGGACAGGATACGGTAGGCTCGCATGGTTCCTCCCCTCGGTTGGCAACCTACCAGAATCTCGTACTACTGACAACGGTCGTCGCAGGTCTGCGGAGCGACAGGAGCGCCGCTGTTGCCGGTGGCTGGAGCTGCGGCGTTGGAGAGGCCCCCGCCCGACAAAGCTTGGTCGGACACGGGTGGCGACCGTGTCGTGCGGAGCGGTTTCCTTGACGGCACGCGAGGCGGATGGTGATAATGCCATATGAGTGCACAGCTGGAGGCACCATGGACCGCTACGACGCAATTCGCGAGCAGCTCAAGGGAGCCCAATCTCGAGGTGTCGATACCTCGAGGGAACATCTGAACCAGGTGCTCGAAGCCATCGAGCAACTGAAGTCAACGGTACGGGAGGCGCTCGATCGACCGGCCGACGAGGTGTTCCCCATCGACGACATCGAGGCGGCGATCACAGTCCTTGAGGAGGAGCCCGAGCCGGTCGTCGAGCCGCCACCGGGTTTTACCCTGGACGCGATGCGCCGATTGGATGCGGCCCGAACCCAGTCTGATCTGCTGCACGAGTTGATGACCATTCTCAGTGAGCATGCCACCCGCACGGTGGTGTTGGTCCTCAGGGACGAAGCGGTCAGCGCGTGGAGCGGCGTCGGGTTCCTCGACGCGAGCGCGCTCGAGAGGTGGCAGGGTGCGGTCGATGCTTCCCCGCTGCTGCGATCGTTTGCGGACGACCCGCGGCCGCTCAGGTTCACTCCGGCCGATGACCCCGTCGTGAGCGAGTGGCTGGCGGACATTGCGCCTGCCGTCGACGCCATCTTGGTGCCAGTGAGCCTGCGAGGCAAGCTGATGGGCGCGTTCTACGCGGACAGCATCGCCGACGATCCGTGGGACCCGGACATGATTCAGGCGGTGGTTGCCGTCGGGTGTTGGTTGATCGACACCTTGCATCACCGAACCGAGGTGCCGTCACCCATGCTCGGCGAGCTGACCGACGCCTCCGATCTCGCAGCGGACGCGGCCCCGGACACGGCCGGGGTGGAAGAGCCCGAGGTCGTCGAAGGAGCCGAAGCGACCGCGGGGGACGAGCCCGAGTTCGAAGCGGCCGAGGAGGACTGGATCGAGGAGCCCCAGTTCGAAGCAGCCGCGGAGGCGGTTGCAGAGGAGCCGGATTTTGCGCCGGCCGAAGTGGCTGCCGCTGATGAGGTGGAGTTCGAAGTCGCCGAGGTCGAGGACGAACCGGACCTGATCGAAGATCCGACGTTCGATCCGTCCGCGACCGTTCAAGTGGACCTCGACGAGATCGTGGAGCAGGAAGACACGGGGCCGCCGGCGGCGCCAGCCGTAGTCGCTGCGGCCGCGGAGAGCCCTGCGGTGGTGGAACCGCCGGCGGTGGAAGCGGTGGAGCCGCCACCGGTGCAGCCCGTGGTTCCGCCCGATGAGGCGGTGGTCGAGGAAGCTGACGAGAGTGCCGCGCAGCTCACGCCCGACGAAGAAACCCGTCACGAAGAGGCGCGTCGATTCGCCCGATTGTTGGTCTCCGAGATCAAGCTCTACAACGAGGAAGAGGTCGATCAGGGGCGCGCCAGCCGAAATCTGTACCAGCGGCTGAAGGAAGACATCGACCGCAGCCGAGAGATGTACGAGAAGCGCATCTCCCCCGACATCCGGACGGCCCGGGACTACTTCCACGAGGAGTTGGTGCGGATTCTGGCCGACGGAGATGCCGGCGCTCTCGGCATGTGAGGGCGATCCGTGTCCTGGTGACGGTGGCTTTGGTGGCCACTGCCGTCGCATGCGGTGGTGATACGCCACAACCGACCGACCGTCGCCTCGACTTGCTCGATCAGGCGTTCGCGTTGCGGCATCAGGAACCCGAGCGCGCCGCCGAGTTGCTCGCCGCCGCCGGACGCGGTGCCTCCCTCGAGCGTGCCCGGCTCGAGGCCTGGCTCGAGGCCCTGGAGCTGGGGAACGCGACCGCAGACCAGTGGCGGGCGCTGCTCGATGATCTGCCGCCGGCCGACCTCGCGGCTCGCGCTCGGCTCGGGCTCGCCGAGACCCTGATCGATGCCGGCGAGATCGCGGACGCCGTTATTCTGCTCGAGGGCGTCCCGGGCGAGGCTCGGGAGGATGCCGACGAGATCCTCGTCTCCCTGGGGGGTGGCCCGTGGCGAGAGTCGGCCGCCCGCCGACTGGCGGTTCTCGCGCCCCACCGGCTGAGGCGAATCGCCGCAGACCTCGAGGAGCAAATCGAGGTCGACCTCACCGTCGATCAGAGGCTCGAGCGGGCGACTCGGTGGTGTGATGTGGGTTGGCCGCTGACGGCGGCGACAGAGCTCCGCGCCCAGCGATGGCAGGGAGAAGCCGAGCAGCGCCGGCGGCTCGCCGCCGCCCGTGCCGAGCTGGAGGCCGGGTCGACCAGTCGCGCACTGAGGTTGCTGCCGAGTGTCCGGGACTCGGAGACGGAGGCTCTGGTCCTGCGTGCCGAGGCGTATCGGAGGCGGGGTTGGCAGCGCGTGCCAGATCCAGACGCGCGCCGCGCGTTCGTCGACTGTCTCGGCGTCGCGAGCCGTGTCGTGACCTCCGGGGGGGGCGATGACGGGTCGCAGATTCCCGGTTTGCGCCTGGTGCTGGAGTGCGGGACCGAGGCCGGCGACCTCGAACGGGCTCTCGCCGCCTGGCGGCGGCTCGAGGCGATCGGGTGGCAGGGTGAGAGGAGGAGTTGGCTGGGGAGAAGGCTCGGCGTCGCAGTTGCGCAACGGGGCGAGGCTCTCGAGGTGGTCCAAGATATTGCCGGTGCGTTGCCCAATCACGAGCGCTGTCTGCGGTTCTGGCGGGCATGGGCGGCCGCCGGCGGCGAAAAGCAAATGGAACAGCTCGCCGAGGTGTCGCCGGCGGACATGTACGGCATCTGGGCCCGTCGGGCACTCGGTCTCACGCCGCCGGACGCCGTCGAGCTGGCGGAAGCGGCCGATCCGAGCCGACCGCCCGTCTCCGCGCAGTGGTTGATGGATCGTGATGCGCCTGAACTAGCGATGCGCGAGTGGCGGCGGGTCGCCGCTGCGCGGGGCAGTACGCCGCAGGAGTCACTGGCGGCGGCCGCACACCTTGCGGGTCTCGGCGACAACCACAACTCGATCGGGTGGCTGCGAATGGCGTTCCCCGAGCTCGGTGGGGTGGAGATGTGGCGAGCTCCGTCGAACGCGGTGCGGCTCTACCTGCCGCTGCCGTGGCACCGCGAGCTGACGGCCGCCGCCCGGGCGGCCGGCATCGAGCCGTGGTTGTTGGCGGCGGTGGGCCGTCAGGAGAGTGTGATGACCGCCCACGCCCGGTCTCCTCGCGGGGCGATCGGAGTGCTGCAGTTGATGCCGGAAACCGCTCGCATGCACGCTCGCGCGCTCGGTTTTGGCAGCGCTCCCGATCTCAGCGACCCATCGATCAACCTCCGGATCGGTGCGCACGAGCTCGGGCGTCTGCTGCGAAAGTTCGGCGCGGTGGAACCGGCGTTGGCGGCCTACAACGGAGGCGAAACCCGTGTCCGTCGCTGGTGGCGCCGGTGGTCCGATGAGCGCCGCTTCACCGAGGCGATTCCCATCCCGGAGACCTATAACTACGTCCGACGGGTGCGCTTCCTGTCCGAGGCGTATCGGCTGGTCTACGACGATGTATGGAGGAGGGCACCATGACCGAGATCGAAGTTCACAGCCACGAACGGCGACAGCTCATCGTGATTACCGCCGAGGTCCAGAGGGCGGTCCGGGAGTCGGGCGTCGATCGCGGGTTGTGCCACGTGTACGTGCCGCACACGACGGCTGCCGTCGTGGTCAACGAGAACGCGGACCCAGACGTGCCGAGAGATCTCTTGGCGGCCTATGAGACGTTGGTCCCGAAAATCTCCTTTGCCCACGCCGAGGGCAATTCGGACGCCCACTTCCTGTCCACGGTTCTCGGGTGCTCGGTGACCGTGCCGGTGGAGGCGGGGCGGGCGCGGCTCGGCACCTGGCAGGGGATCTTCTTCGTCGAGCTGGACGGTCCCAGGACCCGGAGGGTCTGCGTGACCGTGGCCCCATGAGACGACCACTCCCCCACTCGATCGGCTGATCAGGAACACGGCCCTTCGGCGTGATAGACGGTCGCCGGTGAGCCGGCGTCAGCCATCTCTTTCTCAGCACTTTACATGCTCGATTGGTTATTTAGTTGAGGAAATAAGTGCAACGAAAATAAACACTTGACACTCTTGACAGACCCTGGATGAAGCGCAAAACGGAGTGCTGGAGGCGTGGACCATGTGCGAATCGAGACTGAGTTCGTGGCTGTCGACCGCCGCTGTGCGGACCATTTCAGTGGCTGTGGCGGCTGCTTTGGCCGCTGGCCAGGGTCTCGCCCAGGAAACGTCCGAGCTCGAGATGGCGCAGGTGGAGGAGGTGGGGAAATTCGAACCGATCGACAGCTCGGTGTTCACGGACTGCCACGAGGAGAGTGCCCACGGAACCGACTTCAACACCGACCTGCAGCACTCGGTGCACGACGGGATGGAGTGTCTCGATTGCCACGTCGATCGCGACACAGTCCCTCATCGGGTGGCCGACCAGCCGTTCCACGTCGGCTACGAGGGATGTCGCAGCTGCCACGACGAGGCCTCGGAGCAGTACCAGGCTCACGGCCGTGCGGCGCGCGGCACGTGCGAGGACATTCCCCACTGATCGGACTGTCACGGCGACCACGACATCCTGCCGAGCAAGGACCCGACATCGACCGTCAACCCGGACACCTTGCAGCACACCTGCGGTGAGTGCCGCCCCAACATCTCGGCAAAGATGGCGGCGATGCGGATCCATGGCGTCGGCGGCCAGGGTCTGCGCACGCCGGCAGCCGACCTCGTGGAGAAGATCTACATCGTGGCGATCACCGTGCTCATCGGGCTGATGGCGCTGCACCGGGCAATTGATCTGCAGCGGCACCTGCGCGACGGTTTGGCGAAGCGGCCCCAGGGGATGCGGACGTGGACACGGACTCGGGACTTTGTACTCTGCTCCTTGCTCCCTGAACCTGGCTGGGCCGGAGGGGTCTCGCATCTGGTGACCGGGCGGGCGGGGGATGACCGGCGCCTGCGGCACCTGGGCGTGAGGGCATGGGGGTTCTCCCAGAGCTGTGCCGATCGGCCCCCGAGCCCCCAGGTCCCCACGCCCAGGCTGGGCGGGGGATCGGGTCCTGCGGTACACTCGCGCTGAGAGGAGCGGGACGCGATGAGTGTGGATCCGAAGCTTCTGGAGATACTGGTCTGTCCGGTGGACAAGACCCCGCTCGAGGTTGTCGAGCTTCCCGACGCCGTGCGACAGCGGCTGGTGGAGAAGTACCGTGACCAGTTCCGGGACGAGGAACCGGTGGTGGAGGTGGGCCTGGCGTCGCCTGCCGGCCGGGTCTATCCAGTGGTGTCAGGAATCCCGGTGATGCTTGTGGAGGACGCTCTGACCCGCGAGGAGATCGAGGGCTGAGGCCGCGCCGGAAGGACGTCGCGTGGGGGGTGCGTCCCGCCGTCGCGATCGAAACCTCTGCCCGCCGCTCCATCGGGGTGTGGACCGCATGGATCAGGATGCGCGGAAGGGGCGGACGGTGAGCGAGCGCCTGTGGACCGTCACCGCACTCATCAGCGAGATCAACTCGCTGCTCGAGGAGGGGTTCTCGGGCATTCGCGTCGAGGGTGAGCTGACCAACGTCTCCCGCTCGGCCCGCGGCCACGTCTACTTCTCCCTCAAGGACGGGGCCGCGTCACTGGACTGCGTGATGTGGGCGACCCGTGCGGGGCGGCTCAAGTTCGAGATCGAGGACGGGCTGGCGATCATCGCGACCGGATCCCTGACCATCTACCCGCAGCGGGGGCGATTCCAGATGGTTGTCGATACCATCGAGCCCCAGGGGATCGGAGCGCTCCAGCTCGCGTTCGAGCAGCTCAAGCGACGGCTCACGGACGAGGGTCTGTTCGACGTCGAGCGCAAGCGACAACTGCCGGCGCTGCCCAGCAGGGTCGGCATCGTGACCTCGCTGTCCGGGGCCGCATTGCACGACATGCTCAACGTGTTGCTGCGCTTCCCCCACCTCGAGGTCGTGGTCGCGCCGGCCGCCGTTCAGGGTGATGGTGCCGCGAACGAGATCGCCCGGGCGGTCGATCGTCTGGCGGGTTCCGGTCTGGTGGACGTCGTCATCGTCGGCCGTGGCGGTGGCAGCCTCGAGGACCTGTGGGCGTTCAACGAGGAAGAAGTGGCGCGGGCGATAGCAGCTTCGGCGGTCCCGGTCATCTCCGGCGTGGGTCACGAGGTGGACTTCACCATCGCTGACTTCGTGGCCGACGTGCGCGCGACCACGCCGACCCAGGCTGCCGAGATCGTGGTTGCGCGGCTGGAGGAGCAGTCGCGCCGGCTGGCGGAGGCCGAGATCGCCCTCGCGCGCGACCTGCGGCGGCGATTGGAGCTGTCCCGAGCCAGGCTCGTGGGGTTGGCGGGTTCGGCGGGACTGGCACGGGTCCCGCAGAAGGTGCGTCGGCTCGCCGATAGACTGCAGCGCGCTGATCGCCTGCCCGCGCTCGTGCTGGCCCTCGTGCGCCGGTCGGCGGAGCGCTGCGAGCGGGCGGAGTCCATCCTTCGCCGGTTGCCGGCGCGTGTCGCCGCAGGGGGTCACGCACGTTTCGTGGCGGGTCGCCGGCAGCAGCTGGTGCAGCTGATGCGCGGTCGGATCGTGGGCACCCGTGCCTCGGTCGCCGCCGGTGAGCGCGCCCTCGGCCATCTCAACCCGCACCGGGTGCTGCAGCGCGGCTACTCGATCACCACGGTGGAGGGGGATCGAACGCCGCTGCGCGATGCAGCTCGAGTACGCGCCGGGCAGGCACTGTGGACCGTGCTGGCGAAGGGGACCGTGCGCTCGTTGGTCGCCGGTACGGCCAAGGGGTCGGTTCGTCGAAAAGTCGGAGGATCGGAGCAGATTTCGTTGTTCGATGACGAGATCAGTGGTGAGTCGTGAGGGTGGAGGCTCACATGGTCACGGTTGACTTCCGCAGGGTGTCTCGGATGAACTTGGTGTGGGAGGAGTGGCCGTGAGCCGTCATTGTGCGCCGAACGGAGTGTGTGATGAGCGACCAATCCAATGAGGCACGGTTCGAGAACCAGCTCGCCAAGCTCGAGGACATCGTCGAGCGTCTCGAGGACGACGCCGTAGGACTCGAGGAATCGCTCGAACTGTTCGAGCAGGGCATGGAGCTCGTGAAGGCGTGCCGCGAACGCCTGGAGCAGGTGGAGCAGCGGGTGGCGCGTTTGCTCGACTCCGAGGAGGGTGACAATGCCACGGTGCCCCTCGACGAGGAGCCCTCTTGAACCTCCCGGAACTGCTCGCGACCGAGCGGGAGGTGGTCGAGGAAGGGCTCGAGCGTGTCCTGCCTCGCTCGGCGACCTGGCCCGAGCGACTGCACCGGGCGATGCGTTACGCCGTGTTCGGCGGCGGCAAGCGGGTGCGCCCGATCCTCGCGCGCCTCGCCCATGCTGCGGCCGGAGGCGTGCCGGCGCGCATCACCGAGGCCGCGTGCGGCCTCGAGCTGATCCACACCTACTCCCTCGTCCACGACGATCTGCCGGCCCTCGACGACGACAGCCTCCGACGCGGCCAGCCCTCCGTGCACGTGGCCTTCGACGAGGCAACGGCAATCCTGGTCGGTGATGCCCTGCTGACTCACGGCCTGTGGCTGATCGTGCGTTGCCCCGAGGGCGACGAGTGGGCGGTGCGACGTGCGGCCGCCGCCGACATCGTCGCGCAGGCGATCTCGTCGGTGGGGATGGTGGGTGGGCAGATGGAAGACCTGGAGGCCACAGGTCAGGTGGTGAGCGGAGGGGGAGACCCCGCGGAGCGTCTGGAGCGCATCCACCGCCACAAGACCGGTTGCCTGCTGCGCGCCTCCGTGGAGATGGGAGCGGTGCTGGCAGGAGTGTCCGCTGCCGACCGGGAGCTGTTCGCCCGATTCGGAGCCAACCTCGGGTTGGCCTTCCAGGTGGCCGATGACATTCTCGACGCGACCGCGACCGTCGCCGACCTCGGAAAGTCCCCGGGCAAGGACGCCGATACCGGCAAGCTCACCTACGTGACGCTGTACGGCCTCGAGGCGTCTCGCGCAAGACTCACCGAGTTGGAGCACCGGCTGGTAGAGCAGGCGTCGGACCTCGAGGGCGAGGATGGTCCGCTGGCCGCGCTCGCCAGGTACGTCGCTCGACGGTCCAGCTGACCGGCGCCCTCGCGGCGCGACCCGGTGAGGTATGTGGGCTTGCTCGTTGATCGCCGTCGCTCAGATCCGGTACCCTCGATACATGCCAACGCGCCGCGCGTGGCTGCTGCTGCTGCTCGCGATCACCCTGCGCCTGCTCAGCCAGGGCTGGGACGCAGGTCTCGGCAACACGCCTCATCCGGATGAACGCCAGGTGGGGTACGTGTCCGAGCGACTCGAGGGCTGGTTCGACGATCCCGAGTTCTACGCGTACGGCTCGCTTCACTTTCAGGCGGTGCGAGCGGCGACTGCCGTGCTGGGGCTCGACCGGGACAACCGGGGACTCGTGGTCGGCGGTCGCGTCCTGTCGCTGTTGGCAGTGATGCTGGCGATCGTGCTCGGCTGGTGGATGGTGCGTCGGGCCTGGGGCGAGCGCACCGCGAATCTGTACCTGTTGTTGGCGGCGTTCATTCCGCTCGACATCCAGCAGTCGCACTTCGCCACCGTCGAGGCCCACCACACGGCGTGGATCGCGGTCGCCCTGGCCGGCTGCTTCTGGTTGGGAATGAAGGCGTCGCGTGGTGCCGCGGTCGTGGCGGGCGCCGCCGTGGGAGCGTCGCTGGCGGTCAAGGTGGCATCGCTCGGGCTCGTGCTTCCGCTCGCCGCGGCGCTCTTCATCGCGTCGCGAAGCCGCGCCTGGCTGCGGGTGCTCGAGCTGGCCGGGTTGGCGGCAACGGCGGCGCTGTTCGCCTACTGGCTCGCCCAACCGTGGGCATTCGTCGAGGGCCGTCTGCCGATCGCACTGTTGATCGTTGCGGTCACCCCGGTGGTGCTGGCCCGTGTGGCCCAGTCCACACGAGGAGTCGTGGCAGCCGCCGCGGCAGTCGCAGCCGCCCTGCTGTTCGCGCTCGCCGCCTTTGCGGTCGCGACGGCGGGAGGCCTGGACGGAGACGGCTCGGCCGTGTCACGAGTCGTAGGACCCCACCTCAACCCGGCCTATCTGGCGGGGGTCGGTGAGCAGGTGGCGATGGTGATGGGCGAGATCGATCTCGCCTACGTCCGGGTTTACCGTGGGACCCTGCCCTTTCTGTACTCGGCGCGCGAGCTGATCCGGTGGGGTATCGGCCCGCTGCTGCTGGTGGCGATCGCCGGCGCGGGCTGGGGTTGCTGGCGCCTGCTCCGGAGTCTCGGCCGGCGGCTGGCTGGGCGCTGGACCCCTGCAACCGTGCTGCTCGCGGTGGTTCTGGCCTGGCTGGTGCCGATGACCATCCGGCTCGGTACGGTGCACGTCAAATACCTGCGCTACTGGGAGCCGTTGGTCGTCCCGGCGACGATGGTGGCGGCGTGGGCGCTGCTACGGCTGGAGAGCCGGTGGCGGCGGCCGGCGCTGCTGATCACGGTGTCCGCGACCGTGCTGTGGGGCGTCACCTACCTGTGGGCGTTCGCCTCGCCGCATCCCCATCGGGTCGCGAGCGAATGGCTGGGTACGATGATGGCCGATGACCAGGTGGTCGCGTTCGAACACTGGGACGAGACGCTCTCCTTGCCCGGCACAGCTCGCGCGGAGCTCGCGTCGTACGACCTGCCCGACGACGACGCCAAGATCGAGCGTTGGTGTGAGTCCCTGGCGAGCGCCGACTGGGTGGTGCTCACCTCCAACCGGGTGAGGCGGACCGTGTTGGCCAATGGCGATCGTTTTGCACGCACCGGCCGATTGTACCGGCTGCTGTTGGCGGGGGAGACCGGTTTCGATCCGGTAACCACGGCGGCACGCGGCCCGCGTCTGTTCGGCCTCGAACGCGCGGTGCAGCTGGCCGACGAAAGCTTCGTCAACTACGACTTTCCGAGGGTGGTGATCCTCCGCCGGGTCGCGCCCGTCGATTCGGTGGCGCTGGCCGAGAGTACGCGGCGGCCGCTTCCATACCTCGAGCAGCTGGACGCCGCACAGCTCGACCGTCGGTTCGTCGACACACTGCCCGCGATTCGACCGGTTCCGACGGCAGCCGGGCAGACCATCGAAATCCTGCTGTGGCTGCTGGTGTTTGCGGCACTCACCGGCGGTACGTGGGCGCTGCTGCTTCCAGTGGTTCGCGGCTGGCCGGATGCCGGCGTCGGCCTGTCGGTCGTGACCGGATGGCTGGTGCCGGCGTGGCTACTGTGGCTCGGCTCGGAGCTCGGAGTCTGGCCGGTCAGTGCGGCGTCCGCCACCGGGATCCTGCTCGCCGTCGTGATTGCCGGAGCCTTTGCCGCCGTGCGACGCCGTGGACTGATCCGGCGCCTGTGGCAGCAGCGACACCGATCGATCGTGGCGGTGCTCGTGGTGGTCGGTGCGGTGTGGCTGTTGTTCCTGGCGATCCGAGCATCCAACCCGGCCATCTTCTGGGGCGAGAAGCCGATGGACTTCTCGTTTCTCAACGCATTCCTGCGGACGGACAGCTGGCCGACGGGCGAGCCGTGGATGGCCGGAATGCCGCTCCACTACTACTACTTCGGCGAGGTGCTGGCGGCGTTCCCGATCCTCGTTGCCGGGAGCGACCCGGCGGTGGGCTACAACCTCATGGCCGCGACGATTCCGGCGCTGGGCGCGGCAGTGCTCGCGGCGCTCGGCTTGGCCGTGGCGCGCGGTGGGCGGATCGGTGCGGCCTTCCTCTTGCCGCTCGTCGTTCTGCTCACCGGGAATCTCGGTTGGCTCCTGTCGGACAACCTCCAGCTCGCACGCCAGGGTCGATGGTTCGATCTCTGGTGGGCGACGTCCAGGGTGATTCCGGGCTTTGCGATCGACGAGTATCCGCTGTGGACGGCGCTGTTCGCGGACCTCCACGGCCACTTCATCGCGCTGCCCGTGCTGCTGGCGGCGCTGGCGTGGGGGTGGCTCGCCGTCCAGGGTCGACGCGGCTGGTGGCCGGCAGCGCTGATGTGCGGTATCGCCGCCGCGGTGCTGGTGGCTACCAATCCGTGGGACGTGTTCGTGCTTACCGGAGCGCTGGGGTTGGGCACGCTGGTGGCGGCCGCCCGGCCGGGGGCCGGGTTGCTGCGGCTCGTGGTGGCCGCGCTGGTCAGCGTGCTGGCGAGTCTGCCGTTTCTCTGGGAGCTGGCGGCCGGTATCGGTGCCGGCGCCGGGGGCAGGCTGTTCCACCTGACCGATGCGGACTTTGCCCCGGCCTGGGCCGTGGTCGTGCACTTCGGGCCGTTCCTGGTGCCCCTGGCGGTGCTGGCTCTGGTTCTTGTCGGGAGGACGAGATACTGGCTGTTCGTGGTGCCGGTGGCGGCGGGCGCCGCTCTCCTCGGCCTGTCGTTCGGATCGTCGGCCGCGGCTCTCGCGCTCGCCGCGACAGCGCTGTTCGGGACGGTCGCCGCCCGCAGCTCGGATCCGGTCACCCGCGTGATGTGGACGTTGACCACCCTCGGGATGGCGGCGGTGGCCGCCTGCGAACGGCTGACTCTCATCGATCGCATGAACACGCTGTTCAAGATCTACAACGGAGTCTGGGTGTTGCTGGCGCTGGCGCTCGCCGTGCATCTGCTGCGTGCGCCGCGGGGGCGTCGTTACCTGCTTGTCGCGACGTGGATTCCGCTGCAACTGGCGGCAATGGTCAACCTGCCGCTGGGAGTGATCCAGGGCTGGCGGCAGCCGAGGGTCTCGTCGCCGAGACCAACGCTCGACGGCCAGGCATTCCTGGCCGAGGCTGATCCCCAGACCTGGTTCCTGGTGCGTGCACTCCAGGGGATGGCGCAACCCGACGACGTGGTGGCAGAGGCGGCCAGGATCGCGTACTCCGCCTATACCCGCATCGCCATGCACACCGGTCAGACCACCGTGATCGGCTGGCCCTGGCACCTCCAGCAGCGCGGCCAGTCACGTGCCGAAGTCGACGCGCGCTACGCGGATCTGGAGACGCTGTACGGCGGCGTCGACCCGACGGCCCGGCGGGCGCTGCTCGACCGCTACCGGGTGCGCTGGGTGGTTCTGGCGGATCTCGAGCGCACGACGTACGGCATGGGCCGCGACGGTTTGCTGGACGGCGTGCCGGGGCTGATCGAGTTGGTTGCCGGCGACGGTTCGGTGCTGTATCGGGTCGAGGCGTCTGCAGCCACCCGGCCGCCGGTGTTGGCCGCTCGATCGCGCGAAATCCCGGCCTCGGTGTCGGTGATCGGTTCGGTGCCGGTGGTCGGAGGCACCGTGGTGCGGGCGCTGACGGTCGATGACCGGGGTGGCGCTGCGGTTCTCCGCGACGGCACATTGCTCGGTCTCGATGCCGTCGGCCGCGCCGAGATCTTCGTGTCCGACACGCCGTGCTCGGTGGTCTCGGTGGCACGCGTCGCGGGCCGTCTCTGGGTCGGTTGCCGCGACGGCGGGATCTGGCGGCGGGACGAGGAGAGGTGGCGCCAGTTCGGATCCGTGGCCGGGACGGTGAACCTGACGGTGGGCGATGATCTGTGGGCGTGGGGAGAGGGTGGTCTGTGGCGCCACCGGGGTGGTGCCAGATGGTCGCAGATCGATGCGCGGCCACTCGTCGCCGCGGCCGCAGTCGGATCGACGGTGGCGACAAGCGACGGTGAGCGGGTGTCGATCCGCTCCGGGTCCGATGAGCACACGGTCGGTCCGCTCCAGGGAGAGGTGCGGTGGTTGGCCTGGCAGGACCGGGTGTTGTGGGCACTGACCGAGATGGGGCTGTACCGGAGCGGCGGCGGCGTGCTGCCGTGGCGCCACTCGTTGCCGGACCTCGAGGGGGTGTCGGCCATTGCCGGTGGTGGTGGGCGGCTGTGGCTCGTGCTGGACGACGGCGTGCTCGTGCAGCGCTCGGCGGAGCGGTGCACGCCGCCGTGGCAGGGTGGCGAGCAGGGGGGAGATCTCGACCAGCCGAGAGACGTCGAGGCTTCAGCCGCGGGGTGGTTCGCCGTCACAGACACTCGGAATCATCGTGTTCGGTGGTACACGCAGCAGGGAGTCTGCCTCGATCGCTACGGCACCGAGGGTGGGTTGCCGGGTCAGTTCCGCGAACCGTCGGGTCTGGCGCTGGCCCCGGACGGGACGCTGGCGGTGGCCGACACCTGGAACGGTCGCGTGCAGCTGCTGCGTCCGGGAGGCAGCGTCCAGATCGTGGGCGACAGGCTGTACGGACCGCGCGACGTACTGTGGGCGCCCGACGGTGCATTGCTGGTTGCCGACACGGGGAACTGGACTCTCCTCCGGTACAGCCCGCCGCGCTGGCAGCGCGAGGAGCTGTACCGGTTCGACGCGCCCGTGGTCGGGCTGGCGTGGTCGGATGGGCTGGTGGCCGCGGCGGTGCCGGTCACGGGACTGGTCGTGCTCGTGGACCTCCTCGAGCGGGTGGAGGTGCGCCGTCTCGAGATGCCGGGATGGCAGTCGGGTGACCAGCAGGAGGGCTACCTGGCGGTGGCCCCGGGCGGCGGCATCCTGGCGAGCGCGCCGGCCGCGGGCGAGCTGTGGCTGCTGGATCCATCCGGCGCGACGCCGCCGCGTCGCGTCGCCGAGGATCTCCCGGGAGTGACCGGGTTCGCAGCGCTGCAAGACGGACGTATCATCGCGTCGCGAACCTGGGACAACGAGTTGGTTCG